>CALAGF010000001.1 GCA_937892345.1 uncultured Rhodocyclaceae bacterium
CCGCAACTACTACGTCGGCACCACCGGCGTCGACACCTTCGGCACGATGAACTTCACTTCCGATTTCCAGGAAAAGGACATCGTCTTCGGCGGCGACAAGAAGCTCGCCAAGCTGATCGAAGAAGTCGAAATGCTCTTCCCGCTGCACAAGGGTATTTCGGTTCAGTCCGAATGCCCGATCGGTCTGATCGGTGACGATATCGAAGGCGTCGCCAAGAAGTCCACGCTTGTCATCAACAAGCCGATTGTTCCGGTGCGTTGCGAAGGTTTCCGCGGTGTTTCCCAATCCCTCGGCCACCACATCGCCAACGACGCAATCCGTGACTGGGTGCTCGACAAGCGCGACGGTGCGGCTTTCGAATCGACTCCCTACGACGTGGCCATCATTGGTGACTACAACATCGGTGGCGATGCCTGGGCAACCCGTATTCTGCTCGAAGAAATGGGCCTGCGCGTCGTGGCTCAGTGGTCCGGCGACGGCACCCTAGCGGAAATGATGAACACACCGAAGGTCAAGCTCAACCTGCTGCACTGCTACCGTTCGATGAACTACATTTCCCGTCACATGGAAGAGAAGTACGGCATTCCTTACCTGGAATACAACTTCTTCGGCCCGACGAAAATCATCGAATCCCTGCGTCGCATCGCGGCCTTCTTCGACGACTCCGTCAAGGAAAAGACCGAGGCCGTCATCGCCCGCTACCAGCCGATGATGGATGCCATCGTTGCCAAGTACAAGCCGCGTTTGCAGGGCAAGAAAGTCATGCTCTACGTTGGCGGCCTGCGCCCGCGTCACGTGATTGGTGCTTACGAAGACCTCGGCATGGAAGTCATCGGCACCGGCTACGAATTCGGCCACAACGACGACTACGACCGCACGATCAAGGAAATGGGCGATGCCACCCTGCTCTACGACGACGCCACCGGTTTCGAGCTGGAAGAGTTCGTCAAGCGCCTGAAGCCTGACATGGTCGGCTCCGGCATCAAGGAAAAGTACATCTTCCAGAAGATGGGCATTCCGCTGCGCCAGATGCACTCCTGGGATTACTCCGGTCCTTACCACGGCTACGACGGTTTCGCGATCTTCGCCCGTGACATGGACATCGCCCTGTCCAATCCGACCTTCAAGAACCTGGTTCCGCCATGGAAGAAGCTTGAAGCAGAAGAAGTCAAGAAGGCCGCCTGAGTCAATCCTTAAACCTTGAGCCGGTCACCGCGGATGAGCGGGACCGGCAAGGAGATCGCAAATGCAAACCGCAGACAACATCAAGCCCTGTTACCCGCTGTTCCGCGACGACGACTACAAAAAGAACCTGGCGGAAAAGCGCCAGTTGTTCGAAGAAGGTCATGGTCCGGACAAGGTCTTCGAAACTTTCATGTGGTCCACCACCCAGGAATACCAGGACCTCAACTTCAAGCGCGAAGCCCTGACCGTCGATCCGGCCAAGGCCTGCCAGCCGCTCGGCGCCGTCCTCTGCGCCACCGGCTTTCACAAGACCCTGCCTTATGTGCATGGTTCGCAAGGCTGCGTCGCTTACTTCCGCACCTACTTCAACCGTCACTTCAAGGAACCGTGTTCCTGCGTTTCCGACTCGATGACTGAAGATGCCGCCGTGTTCGGCGGTCAGAAGAACATGATCGACGGCCTGGAAAACGCCAAGGCCATCTACAAGCCGGACATGATCGCTGTTTCCACCACCTGCATGGCGGAAGTGATCGGTGACGACTTGAACGCCTTCATCAACAACACCAAGAAGGCCGGCAACATTCCCCAGGAATACCCGGTGCCCTTCGCCCACACCCCGTCTTTC
The DNA here is from genome assembly GCA_937892345.1 of uncultured Rhodocyclaceae bacterium. Lineage (GTDB taxonomy): Bacteria > Pseudomonadota > Gammaproteobacteria > Burkholderiales > Rhodocyclaceae > Azonexus. Next base: position 1,812 of record CALAGF010000001.1, read on the forward strand.
GTCGGCTCGCATGTCACCGGCTGGGACAACATGGAAGAAGGCATCCTGCGTTACTTCACACTGAACGCCATGGAAGGCAAGGTGGTTGGCAGCAACAAGAAGATCAACATCGTGCCGGGCTTCGAAACCTATCTCGGCAACTACCGCGTCATCAAGCGCATGCTTGGCGAAATGGATGTGGCTTACCAGATGCTTTCGGATCCTTCCGAAGTTTTCGACACCCCGGCTGATGGCGAATTCCGCATGTATGCCGGCGGCACGACGATGGATGAAGTCAAGGATGCGCCGAACGCCTACACCACCGTGCTGTTGCAACCGGCCCAGTTGGAAAAGACGAAGAAATTCATCGAAAACACCTGGAACCACGACATTCCCAAACTGAATATTCCGATGGGTGTCGAGTGGACCGATGAATTCCTGATGAAGGTTTCCGAAATTACCGGCAAGCCGATCCCGGCTTCGCTGGAACTCGAACGCGGCCGCTGCATGGACTTGGTATCGGACAGCCACGCCTGGCTGCACGGCAAGAAATTTGCCTTGTACGGCGACCCGGACTTCGTCATGGGCATGGTCAAAATCCTGCTCGAAGTCGGTGCCGAGCCAACCCACATCCTCTCCAATAACGCCAACAAGCGTTGGGGCAAGGCCATGGAAAAGCTGCTGGCTGCCAGCCCCTTCGGTGTGAATGGCAAGGTCTATGTCGGCAACGATCTGTGGCACATGCGCAGCCTGTGCTTCACGGACAAGCCGGATTTCCTGATCGGCAACTCTTACGGCAAGTACATCCAGCGCGACACCCGTTACAAGGGTGAAGCGTTTGAAGTACCGCTGATCCGCATCGGTTTCCCGATCTTCGACCGTCACCACATGCACCGCGCGACCACACTGGGCTACGAAGGCATGATGTCCGTAGTGACCCAACTGACGAACGCCGTCCTTGAGCAGCTCGATAAGGAAACGATCGGCATGGGTACCACCGACTACAACTTCGATCTGGTTCGCTAAACCGCATCACCGGCGGATTGCGGCCACGCCGCAGTCCGCCGGCGCCAGCAGGAGTGACAAATGGCCAACATCATGATCCAGCAAGGCCCCGGCGGCGGGCTGGTGTTTTATCTGCCGAAGCGCGATCTGGAAGCGTCCATCGAGTCCATCGAATTCGACACCCCGGAAAAATGGGGGGGCGAACTGAAACTGGACAACGGCGGCACGTATTACATCGACCCGATCACCAAACCGCCACGCCTGCCAATTTCCCTGCGTGCAAAGCGCCTCGGCGCTGCTGAAGATTAAGGAGAGCCTCATGGCAATGAAAATCGATCCCGACATGTGCACCGCCTGCGGTGACTGCAAGCCGGTCTGCCCGACCGGCGCCATCAGTTCCGGCAAGATCTTCTACAAGATCTCCGCCTCGACCTGTACTGAATGTGACGGTCACGCCGACTCACCCCTGTGCGTCGACACCTGCCCGTCGAGCTGCATCAGCCCGGCCTGAGCCTTGAGCCGAATGTCGGCATCGTCGCAAGCGATACCGGCATTCCACTGAAGCCTCTTACAGGAGCCCGTCATGTCCGAATCACCGATTGCCTCCCGCGAGGCTGCGCTGCGCATTGCGCTCGCTGCCCGCGCCCTGAACGATCTCGATGTCAGAGCACTGGTTGGCGCCCTGCTCGAAAAACTTGCAGCGCCCCTCACTGAAGAGAAACTCGGCAAGTTAACCGTCGAAGATCTGCGCGTCATTCTGGCGGGCGATTTTGCCGAGCAGGGATGCCATGTCGGCGTCGAAGCCGAATCCCTGAAAGAAGCGGTTCGCCTGCTTTGGGGACAGGGCCTCGAAAATCGCGACTTTCCAGCGGTCGACCCTTACACCGACGGAGAAATGCCCGGCTCAGTCCGGGTAGCGGTGGCCGCCAACCGCGGCGAAAACCTCGACGGTCATTTTGGTTCCTGCGACCGTTTTCTGGTGTATCAAGTCGGACAGGCTGCGATTCGCCTGATCGCGATTCGCAGCACCGCCGAAGCCGATGCCGAAGAAGACAAGAACGCCGCCCGCTCCGCGCTGATCAATGACTGCCAGATCGTCTACGTCCAGTCGATCGGTGGCCCGGCAGCGGCCAAGGTGGTTCGTGCGGGCGTCCATCCAGTCAAGAAACCGGAAGGCGGCGCCGCCCGCGACGTACTGGTCGAACTGCAAGCTCGCCTCTCCAGCCCGCCACCTTGGCTGGCGCAAATCATGGGTGTACCGGCTGTCTCCCTCGCCCGCTTCGAGGAAAGTCTGGCAGCCGGGGAGCATGCCTGATGACCCCCGAACGCCTGGCAGAAGTCGGTGCTGCGGTTGCCCGTGACGGCAGCGCCGCCAGCTTGCGCCCCCAGTTTACCGAGCTGCACTTTACCGAATGCAGCGAGGACGATGTTTCACCCCGTTACAAGCCGGCCCTGCAATTGGCCGGCTACAACCTCTATTTCATCAACGGCACAAGCGGTCACTGCCTTGAACTGACCAATTTGATCGACAGTGCAACCGGCATTCTGATTGCCGCCAAGGTCGATGACGAGTGAGCATGCACAAGGCGAAGCCGGCGTCGGAAAACTGGGCTTGTGCGCAGCCTGCAGCTTTTATCCGGACTTTGTAATCAGTGGCGGCTGCACACCGGGTGACGCCTGCATTCGCGCCCACAGCGGCCGGCAAATTGACCGCTTTTTGCGGCGCAATCCCGATCAGGCCATCAATTATCTCGGCGATCTGTTTTGGGAGCGTCGGGCAATCGCTGCACGCTATTCACCGGTCGACAGCATTTATTGCCTGAAATCCGATCCGGATGAAGTGGTGCGCCGTGTCGTTGCCATGCGCTTGCCGGTAAATCTGCTGGAAAGCATGGTCCATGATCATGATCGCGAAGTTCGTTTATCGGTGGCCTCGCGACTGCCGGAGGCCGAACTGATTCGCCTGATTGCCGACCCGGACTATCTGATCCGCGCGACGGTGGCACGCCGCCTGCCCCACGGCCAGCTTTCCCGACTCTGCAAGGACGAGGAACGCGAAGTCCGCAAGGTCGTTGCCACTCGCCTGCCGCCCTTCGCGCTACACATGCTGGCTGGCGACCCCGAACCCGAAGTCCGCGCGATCGTCGCCGAACGCGCCCTGCCGGAACTGGCCACCCGTCTGTTGAATGACGAGGAATGGTGGGTCCGTCTGGCAGCGGTCAACAACGCCCCGGTCGAATTTTTGCAAACCCTGCTCGACGATCCGGAACTCGAAATCCGTGAAGCGGTACTTGCCCGCCTCGCCGACACCCAACAAGACTGAACCCGAGGACACCCCATGAAAAGCACCCTGGCATGGATGGAATACTGCAAATCACTCGCCCCGGCCATTGTCGAAGCCTGCGCCCGAACCGCGGTTAGCGCGGGTCCGTCAGCGCTGGTGAAGGCACTGGGCAACGCCATTCCGGAATGGCGGTTTCGCCATGTACTGGTCCGCGGCGGCTGGTACCGTCTGGGCGGCATTGTTAACGCACAAGGCGAACGGGTTGCCGACAGTGTCGAACAGTGGGTCGAACACGAACTGGCATTGCGTGATGGCGACATTACCCATCTGAGCGAAGACTTTGCCGGCGAAACCCTGTACGCAACCCGACTGGTCGGCCAGACCCACTATCTGCTCGCCTCCGCCGGTGATGCCGCCGACGATTTCCTGCAATTAGAGATCGAGGACTTGCAGGAAATGCGCGTCCACCGCCTGTTCGCCAACGAGCCTGGCAGCATCGAGGAACTGGTCGACCCGCGAATCGGGCAAGACATGCTCAAGCCCATCGGGCTCCCAAGCTATGCCTGGCGCCGACTTCAGCACATGGGCGCTTTTCTCGAACGAATGCGCGTTCAAAAACCGGAAGGTGCCAGCATCCATCGCATGCTTGCCGACTGGTCAGCCTCAAGTGCCGGTAGCGCCACCGACTTTGCCAACCATTGGGTCATTGCCACACGCGAACATCTCGATCGTTACCAGCAACCGGTCTTCCGCGCCCAGCCAATCGCCACCATGGCCGGCGAGCCCCCGGAATTCAGTGCAGAGAACGGTACGAGCGGGCTCAAACTGCACGATGCCCTGCTTCAATTTGACCGAAAACTGGGTTATCCGATGGCCTGGTATTTCCACCTGCTCACCTCACATGCCGTACCGCACTGGGTTGCACAAAGCACGGTTGAAGATGCACTGGCGGGATTTGCCTACCTTCCGCAAAAAGATGTCGACATCGTCCGCCGTTGGCTGCACCAACCTTATTCACTGTGATGGGGATATTACCGGGCGGCTTGAGGGACTCAAATCGACCCAAAGTCGAAGTTAGCTAATTGGAGAAACGGACGTTCAGGAACGTCTTTAGCGCCCAAGGGCTCGTGAATAAGCAGCGAATTATTGTGAACGTGTGACAACACGATGAACTGTTGGAGTCAATGACCAGAAAGTGTCCACAGTTCCTTCACTGTTTTCACATAACCTTGTTAAGACTTCTGGAGTGCCATCTGCATTCAGGTCTCGAAAGCCTTCAATACATCCGAAGAACGCGCCGATCTCTTGCAGCATTCCATCGATCTCACGAAAAACTACGTTCTTGATGTCCCAGCCGAGCCCATCGGGAAACAGGCCAACCGCCGAAATGTAGATGAAGCCGTTTGGGGAAGAGATTTTAAATCGAGCACCACCATGTTTGCGATAGGTCGGCTCTGTTCTTATTTCTCGAAGCATCTTTGCGTAAGCAATTGCATTCATATCCGAAAACGATTCCATATAGCTACGCTTTGCCTCATAGGCAAAGGTAGCCATTGGGGTTTCCTCGGCCTTCCTGAGCCTTTCAGATTCCTCTGACGTTATTGTGAGCGACTTTGTCCGGGGTTGAAGAGGGCGTTTTGATACGACTACGAGGCCGGAAAGACGCCTATCTTTGGTCTTTAAGTAAATATGATGAATAGGAATGGCGCCTCCACCGACAGCCTCCGACTTACACCGGATTGGCGAGTCGTCCAACGAACTGACGTAGATAGACCGAGCACCATTGCAATATTGAAAGAACTCATTCTTTTCTTCCTCAAAACCCTCTTCCGGAAATCCTTCTTCATTGGGATTGAGCACCCAAAGCTGTACCCCAGGAATTTCCGTTGAGAAGGACGGATAGCCTATTGCCATGGCTTGCAATGGACAGCAAAGAACAGCTATGAATATGAGGCGGATGTTCATGGGGACGCTTACAGTTATTCACGAGCAGAAACGTCGGGGTCGTTGCCAATAATACGGACACGCTTAAGACGCCTGCAAAGTTTTTGATGACGTGACGATTATCCCATGCGGATCTCCTTATCAATCGTCAATCATACAGACAGGGCCAACGTCCGCTTTGGGGCTGCATGCCCGAGAGGCAACTCCTGGCCGCAGGCTACCTATCGCCATCTGCTCAGATGCAACGAAATCAGGCAGTTAACTCAGTTGATATTTCACCTGTTTGCAAGCTTTCTGCCCGTTCAGGGGATAAAGGGCATGTTCAGTTCGGCGGTTCGTTTGGCGTCGCCGAGGATGCGCAGGCATAGGGCGTGAAATACCTGGCTGGATCGCCCACGTTGGCGACGCGCGTGCCGGACAATGTAGAAAGTCCGCTTCAAATCAAACCCGGGTGTTGGCAGTTCGACGAGGCTGCCGCGCCGCAGGGCTTCGCGCAAGGCAAGGCGCGATAGGCATCCCACGCCGATTCCCGATTCGACAGCGCGCTTGATGGCCTCGGTATGTTCCAGCTCCAGGCGCAGCGTGAATTGCCCGAGGCGAGCCGCAATCGCCCGATCAAACTGGCGCCGTGTACCGGAACCGGGCTCGCGCAAAATCCAGGCCATTTTTTCCAGATCGGGGAGGTCGACCGCTGTTGCGCCAGCCAGCGGATGCGTCGGCGCGCAAAACACGACCAACTCGTCTTCCATCCATGCCTCGGCCGTCAGCTCCGGATGACTGACTTCGCCTTCAATCAGCGCAATATCGCATTCGCATGCCAGCAGACGTTCGATCACCGTCTGGGTGTTGGCGACATGCAAACGGATTTCGGCTTGGGGATGCTGGGCCATGTAATCGGCCAATAACAAGGTACCGAGATAATTGCCTATCGTCAGCGTCGCCCCCACGGTGATCGGCGCCAGCCCTTCGCCTTGCAGATACGCTTCGATTTCTACCGCCTGTCCCAACAAGTTTTCTACCTGCGGCAACACGCCGCGGCCGAGCGGGTTCAAGTGCAAGCTTTTGCCAATCCGGTCAAAAACCGGCTGGCCAATCTGTCGTTCCAACTCCAGCAAGGCGTTACTGGCAGCCGACTGCGACATCGAGAGCTGCTGTGCCGCACGCGATACGGTCTGCAGGCGAGCCACCGCAGAAAAGATTTCAAGCTGGCGCAAGGTGAACTTCATATTTATAAAATCGATAACCGATACAAATATTATCCGCTTTTATATATCAACCAAGTCGCTAGACTGCCCGAAATTCTTTGGAGCCGTCGCCATGAGCGCCTTTAATCGCGAAACTGTCCTGTCCGTTCATCACTGGAACGACAACTTATTCACCTTCCGGACCACGCGGGAAACTTCTCTGCGCTTCATCAACGGGCAATTCGTCATGATTGGTCTTGAGGTTGAAGGGCGACCGCTGCTGCGTGCCTACAGCGTTGCCAGCGCGAATTACGAAGAACACCTGGAATTCTTCAGCATCAAGGTTCAGGATGGCCCGCTCACTTCGCGGCTGCAGCACCTGAAGCCGGGTGACAGCTTGCTGGTCAGCCGGAAGCCAACCGGCACCTTGGTGTTGCGTGATCTGAAGCCCGGAAAACGGCTCTTTATGTTCGCCACGGGCACCGGCCTGGCGCCTTTCATGAGCCTCATTCACGATCCGGAAACCTATGAGAAATTCGAGAAAATCGTACTGATCCACGGCGTGCGCTGGACCAGCGAACTGGCGTATCACGATTACATCGAGGCGGATCTGAAAGCCCATGAATTTCTGGGTGACGAGATTCGCGAGAAGCTGATTTACTACCCGACTGTCACACGCGAAGCGTTTCGCAATGAAGGCCGGCAGACTGACCTCATCCTGTCCGGAAAACTGTTTGAAGATATTGGTCAGCCTCCCCTCGACCCCCTCACGGATCGCGCCATGATCTGCGGCAGCCCGGCCATGCTCAAGGAGATTTCGGCCATGCTGAACGGATTCGGTTTCCAGATTTCGCCGCATATTGGCGAGCAAGGTGACTACGTGATCGAACGGGCCTTCGTCGAACAATAAACGCGCCTGCTTGTCGACTTTGCGACAACAGGATTTTCTGGATATTTCACGAAAAAACAGGGATTTAATCGTCAATAACGGGTGGCATCGATCTTGCGGACATCAAGCCCAGACAATGCGGGAGATGCCCATGAAAGCCAGCGATATTCAAGCCCTGCTCGACGAACCGGCATGTAGCCACAACCACAAGGAAAAATCCGGTTGTGCCCGGCCCAAACCAGGCGCGGCAGCAGGCGGTTGCTCTTTTGATGGGGCGCAAATCGCACTGCTGCCCATCGCCGATGTTGCCCACATCGTGCATGGCCCGATTGCCTGTGCCGGCTCCTCCTGGGATAACCGCGGCACGCGATCCTCCGGTATCACGCTCTATCGGATCGGCATGACCACCGACCTTTCAGAAACCGATGTGGTCATGGGCCGCGGCGAGAAGCGCCTGTTTCATGCGATCAAGCAGGCCATCGACAGCTACGCGCCGGCCGCTGTGTTCGTATACAACACCTGTGTAACGGCGCTCATCGGTGACGATGTCGATGCCGTTTGCAAAGCGGCCACCGAGCGCTGGGGCACCCCGGTGGTGCCGGTTGATGCAGCCGGCTTTTACGGCACCAAAAATCTCGGCAACCGGCTGGCCGGCGAATCCATGTTCAAGTCCGTAATCGGCACGCGCGAGCCGGCGCCCGCTCACCCCCGCGCCGATGGCCTGCCCACCTACGACATCAACCTGATCGGGGAATACAACATCGCCGGCGAGTTCTGGCACGTTGCGCCCTTGTTTGACGAACTCGGCTTGCGCATTTTGTGCACGCTGTCCGGCGACTCGCGTTTCCACGAAGTCCAGACCATGCACCGCGCCCGGGTCAATATGGTCGTGTGCGCCAAGGCGCTGCTCAATGTCGCACGCAAAATGCAGGATTGCTACGGTCAACCCTTCTTTGAAGGCAGTTTTTACGGGGTGCAGGATATGTCCAATGCCCTGCGTGATTTTGCACGGCTGATTGACGACCCTGAGCTGAGCGCGCGCACCGAAGCCCTTATCGCCCGCGAGGAAGCCAAGGCACACGCCGCGCTGGAACCTTGGCGCGCCCGACTCAAGGGCAGGCGTGTGCTGCTTTATACCGGCGGCGTCAAATCGTGGTCCATCGTTTCCGCGCTGCAGGATCTCGGCATGAAGGTTGTGGCCACCGGCACCAAAAAATCCACCGAGGAAGACAAGGCGCGTATCCGCGAGTTGAT
>CALAGF010000002.1 GCA_937892345.1 uncultured Rhodocyclaceae bacterium
AATCCCGACTCTGGATCCGGCTCTTCCTGCCTTTTGCTGCCGGCTATTTTCTTTCCTATCTCTACCGTACCGCGAATGCCGTCATCGGCCCGGTCTTGGCTGGCGAACTCGAACTGAACGACAACGCGCTCGGTTTGCTGACCAGCACGTATTTTCTTGCCTTCGGTGCAGCCCAGTTACCACTCGGCATGCTGCTTGACCGCTTCGGGCCTCGCCGGGTTGAGGCTGCGCTGCTGGTTGTTGCCGCCGCGGGTGCCGCAGTGTTCGCGGTCGCCAGCAGTTTAAGTGGACTGGCGATTGGCCGAGCGATGATCGGGCTGGGGGTATCCGCTTGCCTGATGGGTTCCTTCAAGGCTTTTTCGCAATGGTTTCCGGCCGAGCGGCAAGCGTCGCTGGCCGGCTGGGTGATGGCCTCGGGCGGACTCGGCGCACTGGCTGCCGCCAAGCCGCTGGAGTTTGCACTCGGTTTTGCCGGCTGGCGGGAGATTGTTCTCGGCCTTGCACTGATGACCTTGCTGGTCGCCGGCATTATCTGGCGTAGCGTACCGGACAAGGAAGCACCGCACACCATTGGCGGCTTCCGCGAACAACTCGACGGCCTGCGCAACATTTTTGCCAGCAGCCACTTCTGGCGCTTTGCCCCGATGGGGTTCTGGCTAACCGGCGGTTTCATGGCCGTGCAGGGCTTGTGGGCTTCGCGCTGGATGAGCGTGGCCGAGCATCTCGATCCGGCCCAGATCGCCGCACGCCTGACCTGGATGAGCCTGGCCATGCTCGGCGGCTTCCTGTTCATGGGCTTCTTCTCTACCTGGCTCGTACACAAAGGGATTCCGCTGATCAGGCTCTACCGGCTGGCCATGGGCACCGCCTTCCTCTCCTTCGCCGTCATTTGCTGGCAACCGCAATTTGGCGGCGACTGGCTGTGGCCGCTGCTCGCCGCCTGTTTTTCGCTCTCCAATATTGCCTATTCGCTAGTCGCCCAGGCCTTTTCGCCGCATGTCTCGGGACGGGCCAATACGGCACTCAACGTCTGGATCTTTGCCGGCGCCTTCGGCCTGCAATGGGGCATGGGCGGGTTGGTGGACGCGCTGCAGGCAGCCGGCTGGGAAACCCTGCCGGCTTTCCGTGCGGCTTTCCTTGGCCTCTTAGGCTGCCAGTTTCTCGCCCTGCTCTGGCTGCTGCGTCCCGGCGACCGGCGCTGATACCGCCAGATCAAGCTGCTGCAATGTCCCGGCCGTGCCGTTCTCCATCAGGTAGACGCCGGCCGACCTGATCTGGCCGAGCAAGTCGTTATCCGCGTTTTTCACTGAAAACGGCGCGTCAACCGCAGTCAGATACAAGGCGCCAACGCCGGCGCCGGCTAATGTGGCATAACGCTCGCCATGCCACAGGCTGAGCTGGCTGAAGGCGCTGTCGGCCTCATCAAGCCAGCCATTGCCATCCTCATCAAAGGCCGCCAGATCGGCAAAGCCATCACCGCTGCGGGCGCCGAACAACTCGCTGCCATCGTCGGCACGACCATTCCCGTTGCGATCAAATACCAGAAAGCAGCTGTTCGCCCCAAGTCCGGGCAAGGACTCGGCTTGACCATCGCAGTCCAGATCGAAATCGAAGCGTGCGTCGCTCAACTCGCAGGCAGCACCGTCAAAATTGAGCACCAACGGATCGTGCAGTACCACATTGCCGGCCTCTTCCAGCACGGTATCGCTGCGATAGTCCCGCTGCATGGCGAGCCGCGTGGCAAAGCCGATTTCCCGCCCGTCGGCAGTCCGGACCTTGCCGGCGGCACACACCGTACTCGACTCGCTTTCACACCGGGTTTCGCTGATCCGGAGATGCCAGAACATTTCCTGTTGCGGCGGCGCTTCAGCGGGTAGCGCATCGCTGGTCTTCGGCAACGGAGCGGCAGATTTTTCCCGGCAGCTTTGTCCATCCATTGCCGCCAGAATCGCGGCAATCAAGGACTGCAACAAGCGTTGTACGCGTTCCTGCAGCGGGGTTTCTCCGGCCGCTGCCGGTGCACTGGCAAAGTCTTGAAACACCTGCCGGAAGCCGATCTCGGACTCGCTCTCAAGTTCGTAGCTGCGGCTGGATTCATGGCTTGCGGTCAGGTTGACCGTAGACGCTTCGATTCTCATGATGCACTCCTTGCAGTCTTGGGAAACACTGCTCTGCAAGGGGCGTGCCGGTCAGCATTCGAGCGGATCAACCTCGATATGCCAACGCAACTTCGAAGGCGCCTTGATTTGCTCGATGGCTTCCCGCCAGCGGGGCAAAAAGGCTTGCAATGCCGGCCTGGCGTAGGATTCAACCAGCAATTGACCGCGCTCCAGATTGGCCAGACGCGCCATTTTCATCGGAATCGGATCGTAGACCATCACCTGATCATGGCTGGCGAGCATCGGCAACTCGGTGGCGCGGGACAAAAAGGCAATGGCCGCCGCCATTTCCGGCGCCTCGGCACGCAGCACGGCCTGGAAGGCATACGGCGGAAAACCCGCCTGCTCGCGCTCCTTGAGCTGACTGGCAGCGAATCCCTCGAAATCGTGGGCTTTCAGCGCGGCAAACAAGGGGTGATCAGGATACTGCGTCTGGATCAGCACCTCACCCTTCAACTCGGCACGACCCGCCCGACCCGCCACCTGCATCAATTGTGCGAACAGCCGTTCAGGCGCGCGCCAGTCAGCGGCAAACAGGGCCGCATCAGCGCCCAGCGCGCCAACCAGCGTCAATTTGGGAAAATCGTGGCCCTTGGCCAGCATCTGCGTACCGACCAGAATATCCGCCTCGCCGGCATGAATCCGGGTCAGCACGGCCTCCCATTGCTTGCGGCTTTTCACCGAATCGCGATCGACACGCAGGATGCGCGCCTCGGGAAATTCGCCCTGCAACCATGCCTCAACCCGCTGAGTCCCCCGTCCAAAGGGATGAATATCCTGATTGCCACAGGTCGGGCAAGCTCTCGGGATGCCATTTTCGAAACCGCAGTGATGGCAGCGCAGGCGGCGATCGGCAAGGTGCAGGACCAGATTGGCTGCGCAACGCTTGCATCCGGAAACCCAGCCGCAAGCCGGGCAGGCCAGTACCGGTGCATAGCCGCGACGGTTCAGAAAAACCAGACTTTGTTCACCCCGCACCAAGCGTTCGCGGATCGCCTCCACCAGCGGAGGACTGATTCCCTCGCGCATGGCCATTTTGCGTGTATCGAGCACCCTGACCGCCGGTAGCCTGGCTTCCGGATTGGCGCGCTCACGCAAGGTCTGCATGCCATAACGTCCACCCTGAGCGTTGGCCCAGGTTTCCAGCGAAGGCGTGGCTGAGCCGAGCAGAATGGGAATTGCCGCCTGCCGCGCCCGCACCACGGCCACATCGCGCGCCGAGTAGCGCATGCCGTCCTGCTGCTTGAACGAGGCATCATGCTCCTCGTCGACAATGATCATCCCCAGCCGCGGCAAGGGCGTAAATACGGCAAGCCGCGTCCCGAGCACGATGTCGGCTTCACCGTTGAATGCCGAGCGCCAGTTGCGTTCGCGGGCGGCCTCGGCCAGCTCGCTGTGCAAAGCCACCACGGTACGCTCAGGGAAACGTCCGCGCACCCGCGCTTCCAGTTGCGGCGTCAGATTGATTTCGGGCACCAGCAACAACACCTGCGCGCCCAGCGCCAGCACTCGTTCGACCAATTGCAGATAGACCTCGGTCTTGCCGCTACCCGTGATACCGAACAGCAATTGTGCCGAATATCCCCCGTCGACCGTAACCGCCTCAATCGCCCGCACCTGCTCCGCAGTCAGCGCGGGCGGCAGGGGGCCGGGTTTTGCTTTCTGCACTCGCCCTGCCCGCCTCGCCGGCGGGTCAAGTCGACGGACGCCGGCTGGCAATGCCTGATGCACCACCTCACCGAAAGGCGCTTGATAGTAGGTACTGGCGAATTCACACAGTGCAAAAAAATCAGCCGGCAGCGGCGGCAGGTCACGCAGAATTTCACCCGCTGGCTTGAGCTGGGCATCTGGCCATTCCCCCTGCTCGGCCACACCGGCGATGACACCGATTTTTTCGCCACGCCCGAATGGCACCCGCACGCGCAGTCCCACATCTGCGGTCGACGCCACGTCAACCCGATATTCAAACAGGCGATGTAGCGGCAGATCGAGTGCAACACGGAGTACGGGCATGAATCATCCGGTGGATTCCACAGCCGGTCAGGCTGCCGATGGCGCACTTGCGTGCCCGGCGGTACTTGTCCACAAAAGCTGTGGATAACTTTGTGGATTGCCTTAGTAAAGAATTGCTAAGTCACCGTACCGTAAGGATTTTGTCGGTTTGCTGAAATATTGTGCAAACGAACAATTGCTTAATATTCATGCACTTAAGCAAATCCGAACAAGTCAAGCACCTGTGCAGAATTTTTTCTATCCGAAAAGGCTTGACTGTGCATAAGTCAAGCCTTTGCCGAGACAAAAGTGCTTACTTTCGTAATAGCCGGCTGTGGCTATGGACGGTATCAACCAGAACCGACACATTTTCCGGCGGCGTGTATTGCGAAATCCCGTGGCCGAGATTGAATACATGGCCGGTGTTGCCGGTACCGAAGCTATCGAGCACTTTTTTCGCTTCGCTGGCGATGGTCTCCTGCGAGCCGAACAGCACGTTCGGATCGATATTGCCTTGCAGGGTCACCTTGTCGCCCACCCGGCGACGGGCTTCGCCGATGTCGATGGTCCAGTCCAGGCCCACGGCATCGCAGCCGATGGCTGCGATCTTCTCCAGCCACAGCCCGCCATTCTTGGTGAACACAATGCTGGGAATACGCTGTCCGTCCTTTTCCTTCTTCAGGCCGGCCACAATGCGCTGCATGTAAGCCAGCGAGAATTCCTGATACGCCGCCGCCGACAGCGAACCGCCCCAGGTATCGAAAATCATCACCGCCTGCGCACCGGAATCGATTTGTGCATTCAGATAGCTGATCACCGAATCTGCGGTCACCGACAAAATCTTGTGCAACAAATCCGGGCGGCTGTACATCATCCCCTTGATGTGACGGAAATCCGACGAGCCCTGCCCCTCAATCATGTAACAGGCCAAGGTGTAGGGACTGCCGGAGAAACCAATCAGCGGCACCGAGTTGTCCAGCGCACGACGGATTTCAGACACCGCATCCATCACATAACCGAGATGCTCGTAAGGATCAGGCGCGGTCAGGTTGTTGATCGCCCATTCCTCGCGCAGCGGCCGCTCGAACTTCGGCCCCTCGCCCTCGGCGAAATACAGGCCCAGCCCCATCGCATCCGGCACCGTCAGAATGTCGGAGAACAAAATGGCCGCATCCAGATCGTAACGGGCCAGCGGCTGCAAGGTCACCTCGCAGGCCATGCTGGGCGACTTGCACAAATTGAGGAAATTGCCGGCACGCTTGCGGGTCTCGCAATACTCCGGCAAATAACGCCCGGCCTGACGCATCAGCCAGAGCGGGGTGTAATCGGTAGGTTCCTTCAGCAGCGCACGCAGGAAGGTATCGTTTTTGGGTCGGCTCACGGTCAACTCCGCCAGAAATCGGAAAACCGCGATTATCCGCCTTTACGCCGGCAAGGTCACTTGCGCTGGATCAGGAAAGCTTGAATGCCGAGATAATGCCTTGCGCGCAACGCACCCCCAACCAGATCAACAGCCCCAACATCACGATACTGATGCCGACGCCAATCAACAGCAGGCTCAGATTCGCGCCAATCCCGGACAGCAAAACCCCGTTGGCAATCGAAACACCTACATAAATGCCGTAGTAGCGCGCCGCCTGATGCAAATGCGCCCGAACCCCAGTCAGCGGATGGGCTTTGTTGATGAAGTAAAAAATCGCCAAGGGCAACAAGGTCAACAAACAGACCTGCCAGCCAAAAACGTAGAACTGATAAAACTCAAGCAACTGGGCGGTAAAACTGTCCAGCAACACCAGGATATAGCCCGCAGATGCCATCCAGCGTAGTTTATCGGTGCCGTATTCGCTAATTGCCGCGCCAGGTGCCTCCACCACTGCCACGACGGCAGCCCCTTCATCTGTTGGCATCACCTGCGTCGGCGGTTTTTTCAAGATGCGGTACAGCCCATAAATCACAGCTGCAGGGATCAGAAGCCCGATCCAATTGAAAATTGAAAAACTGCCCATCATTCACTCCCCTTCAAATTGTTTAAAGCCATGCTTACTTGGCGCCCGCCGCGCGGAGCATTTCAGCCACTGCCTGATGGCCAGCCGCCTCCGCAAGACCCAAAGGACGCACACCGCTGCTCGGCGTATTCAGGTCCACACCCCCGGCCGTCACGAATAAATTGACAGCCAATTGATCCCCCCGTTTGACCGCCGCCACAAATTGATCCTGACTGAAATATTGCAAACCCATCGCATGCAGTTCCTTGCGCGCCGTGATTGCAGCACCAGTGCTATCGACAGGCTTAACCAATGCAGGCGTTGACGCCGGAGGCGAGGCAACAGGTGCGGGAACCGGAACAGGGGCAGCATTCGCGGCATACCGGGGCTGCAATGCTTGCTGCATGGCGCGTAATTCGGGTGGAATGTTCTGCGGAACACCAACCGCAGGCATCGGCGCAACGGCAACCGGCGCGGTTGCCGCCGACAACGCAACCCCAGGGGCATTCGGCCTGACCAAGGTATCTGCGACGACGACGCGCCCTTCAAGATTTCGCGGATGCAATTGAACCAAACGGAAAGGTACCGACTGCTTACCCAGTCCTTCCTCGATCCGGCCAAAAATCTTGTTCACAAAACTGCTGGTATCGCCAATGCCCACGGCACTTGCCATCGCCCGCCCCAGCATGGCCGCCAGCACGTTCGGATTGGGGTTACCAGCACCAGACTGTGCGGCATGCGCTGCAAAATAATTCAGCCGGTAACCCCCGGCATAAGGAAATAAACAAGCGCGGTGATACGTGCCTTCACCATAACCCGCCATCGAGGTATCCAGCCCCTCCAGCGAGAATACCTCGCCTTGGCAGGTCGCCTTCTGACCCCCACCCGGAGTGCGCTCTGTCTTGATCTGCTCTGGATAGGCCGGCAGTGACGCTGGCGGCAAGCCATGCTGAACCCGGGCATTACGGGCGTAAAGGCGCATGGCATCCAGCGCGATCTGCTCGACGGCGGAGGTATCAAGATTGGGGTCTGGCAAATCGTAGACCGCAAGAAACATTTTTTCACGGGTGGTCGAACCGCCCAAATCGCCCAGAAAACTCTGCGCCTGCACGACGCTGCTTGCTGCCAGCAACACCAAGCCCCATTTCCCTTTCATGATTGCGCACCCATGTCATAACAAAAGCCCATGAGGATATGTCATTGTCGCCAACGATGAAAGCGTGAAGAATGCGTCTGTTCAAGTGTGCACGGAACATCGCCAGGCGGCCTGCTCAAGGTATTCACGGCATTCGCCACCCCTTCACCCAGACCAACAAATATCGCTAAACATTTGACAGAAATACGATTTCCTTTCACGATAACTTAAACTTTCAATCGAAAGGAAAATCCATGTCATTCATGGCGTTATCCAATAACCAACTGCGTATTTCGGTCGATCTGCGGCAGACATTCGAAGCCTACCGGGAGGCACGGCGCAATGCCGACCGTTATGCGGGCGGATTGGCCTGGAAGCAAGTTGGCGGACATAACTACCTGATCAAGATCATCAATCGGCGCGGCGGGACCAAAAGCCTGGGCCCGCGCTCACCCGACACCGAAGCCATTTACGCCGAATTTATTGCCGGCAAGGCACGGGCCAAGGAACGCGAGGCGCATCTGGCGCAAGCCGTTCAGGAATTTGCCGGTATGGCAAAGGGTATCTTCCTCAACCGCGTGCCCTCCATCGTGACCGCGACACTGCGCAAGCTCGATGACTATGGCCTCCTTGGCAAAAATCTCATGGTCATCGGAACCCACGCCCTGTATGGCTATGAGTCGGTAGCAGGTGTCCAGTTCGATGCAGGCTTGATGGCGACCACGGACGTGGACCTCCTGTGGGATGCCCGAGCCCGTTTGAAGCTGGCCCTGCTCGATGAGGCGGTGGCAGAAGCCGGTGTACTGGCCATTTTGCAGAAGGTGGACCGTTCATTCGAAGCGGTACGAAAAGGGGATTTTCGGGCGGTGAACAAGGCGGGCTTTTCCATCGATTTAGTCAAGCAAGCGCCCAATCCCCCCTGGAAAACCGGAACGCCGGAACGGATTGCGCCCGAGGACCTGAAACCTGCCTGGCTACCCAACATCCAATGGCTGCTGGCCAGCGAAAAATTCCAATCCATCGTGGTCGGTCAGGATGGATTGCCCGCCCCCATGGTCTGCCCGGACCCCCGCGCCTTCGCCGTGTACAAGCAGTGGCTAAGCGAGCAGCCCGACCGTGAACCGGCAAAAACCCCGCGAGACCGGCAGCAAGCCGCTGCAACCCTCGCCTTGGTGCGCGAGAAATTTCCCCACCTCGCCCTCGACGATAATGCCGAGCGGATGTTTCCAGCCCATGTACGCAAGCTTTCCGGAGGGAGCACATTCGAGCTGTAAAGGCAGCCCACACAGCAACACCTGAAGGCTCAGGCCCAACCCTTCCCTAGCCGTAAGTCATACGCCGATGCGATAATTCCGCCTCTTTGAAGCCCGGAGCCCTTGCATGAAAACCCTGCTCATTCGCAGCCTGCTGGCGTTCAGCCTGTTAACGTCATGCCCGATCACCCACGCAGGATTTGACGAAGGCCTTGCGGCCTACAAAAAAAGGAATTTCGCGACAGCGCTGAAAGAATGGCGGCCGTTAGCCGAACAGGGCAATTCCGATGCCCAGTACAACCTTGGCTTGATGTACACCAAAGGTCAAGGGGTACCGCAGGATTTCAAAGAAGCCGTCCGCTGGTACCGCCTCGCGGCAGATCAGGGCGTTGCCAGCGCCCAGCAGAACCTCGGTTTCATGTACGCCAACGGCCGGGGCGTGCCACAGGATTTCAAGGAGGCCGTCCGCTGGTACCGCCTCGCCGCCGATCAGGGCCATGCCGGCGCCCAGAACAACCTCGGCGCGATGTTCGGTCAAGCCCACGGCGTACCCCACCTGCCTGTGCTGCAACATGCCTTGTACAACCTGGCACGTGCCCAGGGAAATGAGGTTGCTGCCGACAATTTGAAAAATCTGGAACCCGATCTGACACCCCAAGAGATTGCCGATGCGCAAGCGCTAGCAAGGGAGATGGTGCGGGAGATGGCGAAACCGGGCGGCTTGATCAAGGCACTGGATGCCTACGTCAAGGCCCACCCTGCCGGCAAACCCCGCAAGATATCGAGCGCACCCGCTTCTGGCCCCTACCCCGCGCAACCGGCCAAGCGGCCGGGGGTGGTGAGTTGCAACACGAATTGCAACAACGGCGATTGCTATCGCACCTATGACTCAGGCCGCAAAGTCCATTTTCAGGCCAAGCACCGTTACGATGCACTACAAGGAAACTGGATATGGGATGCCGGCAGTTGTTGATGCGCACACCGATTTGGCTGATGTTCGCGGCCTGCCTCGCCACACCGGCCCTGGCCGGCGAGTCGCCCCGCCTGAGCTATCGCACGGACTGGCCCAATGGCAATCCCCGGGCCTTGACCTTGATCAGTGCACGCATGCCGGGCTCCCTGTTCGGCGCATTGAAATTTGAAGGGGGTGTTGATTGGGATACCGCCCGCAGCGTCCCCGTGCCGGCTTATCGGGAACGGTTATGTGCCCTGACCTACCCCAAGGCCCATTGCCCCCCTTGGTCGAGCGAAGGCCTTCGCGTGGTTGAAACCTATCTGGGCCAACCGTCCGGATGGCAACCCTATGGCATCAACGCGCTGGACAACGTTGGGCAAGAGGCCCTGCTGGGCATTGGCGATGGGGCGACCAAAGTGCTGGTGCTGACGGTTCACCATCGCACGATGACGCGCCGCTCGGTGACCATGGCATTCGATCCTGTCAGCGACGATGAATTGCGCGATATTGCACTGGAAGACGCGGTGTACCGCATCCTTCATTTCCGGGGAGATTGAAGCATGCGCCCGATGATTTTAGCGACGGTACTGGCCTTGAGTGCCTGCACCACGGTGCACGAGCCACTGCGCTTTGCCCGGGGCGAGCCCCCGGGCATGCGGGTCGTGCGTGGCGAGGTGGTGGCGACACGGGATATTCGTCTGCCGCCTCTGGGTATGCCCAACGGCCGGACCAACGGCTGGGAACTGGGGACGATCACCGGAAACACGTATAGCGCAACCAAGGATCTGCCTTTGGGCACCGGTATCGTCATTGCCGTGGGTACGGGACTGGCCAGATCGGAAGAGCGTCGTGTAGGGAAAGAGTGTC
>CALAGF010000003.1 GCA_937892345.1 uncultured Rhodocyclaceae bacterium
GGCCGTGGCTACTCTCAATGCTCGTCTTCTTGGGTTTCGTAACCTACTGGCCGGCGCTTTCACTTTGGTTGCCTCAGCAAATGGGCATGCTGTAATTGTTTGTTGCGGTATCTGCAGGCAGGCCGCGCTCCGGGAAATCCGGGCGCGGCTTTTTTGTGGGGATTTTGCCGCTATGGCACAATCGCGCTCCTTCTTGAGGCCTTGCTATCCATGAAATTTGCCCTATCCATTGTCGCCTTGATCGTTGCCGGCTTGATGATTCCCTTTTTGATTCCGGATGCGGGCAAAAAGGCCGGCGTCGATCCCGACGCCAACCTGCCATGGCAGGTTGATGTGGACAGCGATGGCGGCAGTCGGGTCTTCGGGCTCTCCCCTGGTCGGAGTACGCTGGCTGAAGTACGCCAGCGATGGGGTTCCGATATGGAGCTCGCCATCGTGGCCGCGCCGGACGAGGTGGGTACGCTGGAGGCTTACTTCAATCAGCTTGCTCTCGGGTTTGTGCTGGCCAAGGCCATTGTGACGGTCGACGCCGGACCAGAGACAATTACCGCCATGCGCGAACGGGCCTTGAAGGCCGAGCACATGGAAAGCACCACGCGAAAGATTCGCCTGCATCCCGAGGATGTGGCACGGGCCGACGGGATGAAAATCCGGGCCATTAGTATCATTCCTTCGGTCAACCTTGATGAAGCCACAGTAATTCAGCGTTTCGGTCAGCCTGACGAACGCCTGGCAGTGGGTGAGGCTCGCGTTCACCTGTTGTACGCAAAGTTGGGGCTGGATGTGGTCGTCGATGGCAAGGGCAAGGAGCTGTTCCAGTATGTCGCTCCGGCTGCCTTTGATCTGCTGCGCGCACCTTTGCTCAAGGACGGGGCTGGGCAGTGATGCGGGTTTGTCCCCGCTTATCTGTTAAAATCCCGTGTTTTTCAACCGACTAGCTTTTATCGGAGCAAACCCATGGCTATTGAACGTACCCTCTCCATCATCAAACCTGACGCAGTTGCCAAGAATGTCATTGGCCAGATCTATTCGCGCTTCGAAGGCGCCGGCCTGAAGGTGATCGCTGCCCGCATGACCTGGTTGTCCGAGCAGGAAGCCGGCCAGTTCTATGCTGTGCACAAAGAGCGTCCTTTCTTCAAGGATCTGGTTTCTTTCATGACCTCCGGCCCGGTGATGATCCAGGCACTGGAAGGCGAAGGCGCCATTCTGAAGAATCGTGACCTGATGGGTGCAACCGACCCGAAGAAGGCTGAAAAGGGCACCATTCGTGCTGATTTCGCTGAATCCATCGATGCCAATGCCGTGCACGGTTCCGATGCACCGGAAACTGCCGCTGTGGAAATCGCCTTCTTCTTCCCGGGTATGAACACCTACGCTGGTCGCTAATCAGCTGTGTTCTCACAAGATGCCGGTCACTGTGGCCGGCATCTCTCGTGGACGTAAACAAGGAAGTCGCCGATGACCGTCAATCTTCTGGATTTCGATGCCGAAGGCCTTACCACCTGGTTTGCCGAGCAGGGTGAAAAGCCCTTTCGGGCAAAACAGGTGCTGCGCTGGATGCATCGTTCCGGTGTGGCGGACTTCGATGCCATGACCGACATCGCCAAGAGTCTTCGCGAGAAGCTCAGGGCGAGGGCGGTTGTGGCGCCGCCTGCCGTGGTGTCCGACAAGCTGTCGGATGACGGTACGCGCAAGTTCCTGATTGATGTTGGCGGCGGCAATGCGGTCGAAACGGTGTTTATCCCCGAGGACGAGCGCGGCACGCTGTGCATTTCCACACAGGCAGGTTGTGCGCTGGATTGCGCATTTTGTTCGACCGGCAAGCAGGGCTTCAACCGCAATCTGACGGTTGCGGAAATCATCGGGCAGTTGTGGCAGGCCAATGCGGCGCTTGGTGCGGTCCACGGTGACGAACGAGTGATTTCCAACGTTGTGATGATGGGCATGGGCGAACCGCTGGCCAATTACGACAATACCATTCCAGCCTTGCGCCTGATGCTGGACGATCATGCCTACGGACTTTCACGGCGTCGGGTGACTGTGTCGACCTCGGGTCTGGTGCCGGCAATGGATCGTTTGCGTGAAGATTGTCCGGTTGCGCTGGCTGTGTCGCTGCATGCACCGAACGACACATTGCGCGACGAATTGGTACCGATCAATCAGAAATACCCCTTGCGCATGCTGATGGCTGCCTGCCAGCGTTATCTGGAAAAGGCGCCTCGTGATTTTGTGACCTTTGAATACACCATGATGGCCGGGATCAACGACAGCGACGCGCATGCGCGCGAGTTGCTTGCGCTGGTACGGGATGTGCCCTGCAAATTCAATCTGATTCCCTTCAACCCTTTCCCGGGCTCGCCCTTCCGGCGCTCGCCGATGGATCGGGTGCGCCGTTTCGGTGACATCCTGCTACAGGCAGGTATTGTCACGACAACCCGCAAAACGCGGGGCGATGACATCGATGCTGCTTGCGGTCAACTGGCGGGTCAGGTTCAGGATAAAACCCGGCGTACTGCGGGGCGTGTCGTGCCGATTCAGGAGATCAGGCCATGAAGCATTCGATCAAGACATTCGTGCAACTCATCTGCTGGCTGAGTCTGTGCGTATTCGCCGGATCGGCATCGGCCCAGTACGATTGGGCCCAGACAGAATCGGGCGGCGGTCAAGGCAAGGACCAGCGCAGTCGGGCAAAAATTCATACCGAACTCGGCTCTCTGTATTTCCAGGCTGGCAATCCGGGTGTGGCCCTGGATCATCTGGCAACGGCAATTGCGGCCGATAGCAGCTATTTCGAAGCCTATAGCGTTCGCGGACTGGTGTACGCATCATTGCGTGAAATTGCAAAGGCTCAGGCAGATTTCACCAAGGCCATTGATTACGCCCCGAACGATCCTGAGGTCAACAACAACTATGGCTGGTTTCTCTGTGATACCGGCAAGGCGAAAGAGTCGATTCCTTTCTTCCTGACGGCGCTGAAAAATCCCCTGTATAAAACTCCCGACCGTGCGTATGCCAACGCGGGCATGTGTGCGATGAAGGCCGGCGACCTGGATACAGCGCAGGGTTATTTGCTGAACGCCATCCAGTTTGCGCAGGATGGTGCGCCCGCGGCACGCTTTTACATGGCACGTTTGTTGTATCTGCGGAGAAATTTTGACGAGTCTCGGGTCTATTTGAACGAGTTTCTGTCGGTACAGAAAAATCCCTCGGCTGAAGCTCTGTGGCTCGGGGTTCGATTGGAGCGCCGACTTGGCAACCGGGTGGCGGAAAGTGGCCATGCGGCCCAATTAAGAAGTCGCTTTCCGACTTCCCCCGAATATCAGGAATTCCTGAAAGGTAATTTTGAATGAGTGATCAGATGGATGATGAAGTAGCCATCGAAACAGAACCGGTTGCCGAGCCTTTGCTTGAACCAGTGCGCATGTCTGTTGGCGGCACCCTGAAAGCTGCGCGTGAGCGCGCCGGCTTGTCGCTGGAAGACATCGCCCGGATGCTCAAGCTGGGAGGCAAGCAGGTCGAAGCGCTGGAGGGTGATGACTGGGATCGTTTGCCTGGACATACCTTCACCCGCGGTTTTGTCCGCAACTATGCACGTCTGGTGGGCGAGGACGCTGCGCCCCTGATGGTCATCCTTGACGGCATTCTTGCCAAGCCGGCAAATACCCTTGCGGTACCTGACAAGGCACCGGAAACCATACGCGCCGCAGGCTCACGTTCGCGAGATCGTTATATGGTGCTGGCGGGTATCATGATTGTCCTGATTGCAGCGGCGGCGTATTTTCTGCTGCCGGGCAGCCTGAGTGCGCTGCGCCAGGACACGCAATCCCTGATCGACGGTATGGCGCGCAAGGATGATGCGCTAGCGCCTGCTGCGCCGGTTGCGTCCGAACCCGCTTTCCCTCCCGGGGCATCCAACGAGCAGATCATCGCACCGCAGGCCGTCGCTGCCGCCGAGCCGGCGAGTGCTGCAGCGCCAGTTGAGGCAGTTGCCACCCCAGTGACCGCCAGTGATGTACCGCCCCAATTGCGCGTACTGCTCACTCAGCCGTCGTGGTTCGAGGTGCGCGACAAGGATGGGCAGGTCGTGTTTTCACAACGCCTCGATGCGGGCACGGAACAAACGGTGTCGGGCAAGGCGCCGCTGTCGGTGACCGTGGGATTCGCACCGGGCGTCCAGCTTTTCTCGCGTGGTGAACGGGTTGATCTGACGCCTTTCACCAAGGCTGAAGTTGCCCGTCTGGTCGTGGAGTAAGTCTTGAGCGTGCCAAACAAAAAAATGACGCGTGCCTGCATGATCGGGCACGTTCGTCTGGGCGGAGATGCGCCGGTCGTCGTGCAATCGATGACCAATACCGATACAGCGGATTATCTGGCAACGGCCATTCAGTGTGCGGAACTGGCGCGCGCGGGTTCGGAACTGGTACGTATCACGGTCAATTCGCCGGAGGCCGCCGCAGCGGTCCCGAAGATTCGCGATCATCTCGACAAAATGAATTGCAATGTGCCGCTTATCGGTGATTTTCACTATAACGGCCACCGTTTGCTGACCGAGCATCCCGCCTGTGCCGAGGCCTTGGCCAAATACCGGATCAATCCCGGCAATGTTGGCTTTGGCAAGAAAAAGGACGAGCAGTTTGCGCAGATGATTGAGTTGGCCTGTCGCTATGACAAGCCAGTACGTATCGGCGTAAATTGGGGAAGTCTCGATCAGGAGTTGCTGGCGCGGATCATGGACGAAAATTCACGCCTGGCGCAGCCGCTTGATGCGGCCGAAATGATGCGTCATGCGATGGTGACCTCCGCCCTCGAATCTGCGGCAAAGGCGGAGGAGGTCGGTCTGGCTGGCGAAAAGATCATTCTTTCGTGCAAGGTGTCCAGCGTTCAGGATTTGATCGCGATCTATCGCGCCCTGTCGCAGCGCGCAGATTATGCCCTGCATCTCGGGTTGACCGAAGCAGGCATGGGTTCCAAGGGCATTGTCGCCTCGA
>CALAGF010000004.1 GCA_937892345.1 uncultured Rhodocyclaceae bacterium
CTGAACGGTCGTTACGGACCTTATATTGCTTATCAGAAAAAGAATTATAAGATTCCTGAAAGCGTAGAACCGAAAGATTTAAATCTGGAAACTTGCTTTAAGGTGATAGAACTGCAGAAAGAAAAAAGTGAGACTCGTAAACGAGTGGCAGCTAAGAAAAAGAAATGACACGTATATTTTTAATAGGATATATGGGTGCGGGGAAAACGACTTTGGGTAAAGCGTTTTCCCGCGAACTGGGTCTTACTTTCATAGACTTGGATTGGTATATTGAGGAGCGTTTTCATAAAACTGTTCAGCAGTTGTTTTCAGAACGCGGTGAACAGGGTTTCCGCGAATTGGAGCAAAAAATGTTGCATGAGGTGGCTGAGTTTGAAGATGTTGTAATCTCGGCCGGTGGGGGCACTCCTTGTTTTTTTGACAATATGGACTATATGAATGCTTGTGGGGATACCGTGTTTCTTCAGGTGGAGCCCGAGGTGTTGTTTCACCGTTTAAAAGTGGCGAAGCAACAACGTCCGTTATTGGCAAACAAAAGCGATGAAGAATTGATGAACTTTATTTGTGAAGCGTTGCAGAAGCGTCATCCTTTGCGGGTGTTGATACTTGAGTCGCTCTTCTCGCGGTTTTAGTACGCCGCTAGCGGTATACGGGTACAGCCGACATACGTGTAAAAATAGGACTTAGCGGCTAATTAAGTCCTGCTGGTGCGGCTTTTCACTTTTCTTCTTCGCTGCCGTTGGCCGCTTTAATGCCTCTTCGAGTCTGGTTTCCGCTCCTATCGCTCTGCGCTCCAGTGATTCAATTTGATCTCCAACGGCGCCAAGTTTGCCACTTGCCGTGGCCACCTGCTGAATTAGTCCTTCGCGCTCCGATTGAAGTTTCTTTATGTCGCCCTGCGCCTGGGTAAAGTCGGCTTGGGCTCGTTCAGCCGTTTGGGTTAGCAATGTGATCTGCCGCCCTATTTGCAGTGCTTCGGCCAGCAACTGCTCATTTTTCTGATTAGCCTTGGAAAGCTGCGACTCAGCCCGTTTCTGGGCCTCCCGGGCTTCGGTGACCTGAAGCATGACATGCTTTTGAACGCCTTCCAGCCTTTCTGTGGCCTTGTTGATTTCCAGCCGAAACGAGCTTTCTTGCGAGGCAATAATCGCCTGTAGCTCCTCAATGCGCTGGCGGTGCTCTGATTTCAAGGTAATGAGCGCCTGTTCAGCATCGGCTTTGGTCGTTGCGATTTGCTGCTCCAGAGCTTTGCTCTTGGCGATGGCAGCATCCTTGGCTGTCCGCTCACCGGCAAGAGCTTCGGACAGTGAATTGAGTTCGGTTTGGCCCCGAACAATATCCGCCTGTAAGCCTTGAATTCGTTGGTCTTGGCCGTTTTTCTCGGATTCCAGGGCTTCAATTCGCGCATTGGCTTGGGCCAGTTGAGATTCAGCCTCTTCTCGGTGTTGATCGAACACCTTTTCTCCATGCTCGACCGCGATTGCCCAGACGTTAATCATTGCGTTCGCCACTGCTGGCGGCAACGCCGCCGTCAGGGCTTCTGCTTTGGCTTGCTCATCTTTCCACAGCTTGAGTTCGTCATTGATTGTGGTTCTGCTGCCTTGCTTGATTTCGGCGTAAATCAGATCCACGGTCAGATCGTGGGGCCGGCGCCCGGCGGCAACGAGGCGTGCGGCTGCTTCTCGGGTACGCAAACGGGTATCGCTGACACGGCTCATGGGCAGGCTCCTGCTGAAGTGGACGACCAACCCCGATCTGGGGTGTAATTGAATAATATATTATCGTATAACGTAATATATGTAATCATTACGACTGAAAATTTACGATAACACCCATAATCAAAATTTTCTGAGGTGTATGCTGCCGAAAACCAATTTGGAAAATCAGCAGACGCCAAAATCATGTCAGCACCAATACTTCCCATCGAAAACATGCACGTCACAACCTTGCCACCAACGCTGGATGGCACCGAGGGCTCGAACCGTGCCCGGGGAGTTGTTCGTCAGACTGCGGCCGACACCGATGTGGAAGCTATCCGGCTATGGTTGTCCGAATACGCCAACTCCCCGCACACTCTTCGCAACTATTGTAAGGAAGCCGTGAGATTGCTGTTCTGGGCTACCCAAGTCCAGAACAAAGCCTTATCCAGTCTCAACCGCGAAGATTTGCTCGCCTACGAGGCCTTTCTTATTCAGCCATCCGCCGATTGGATTGCTCCAGCCCTACCGCGCCGCGGCGGTGGGCGGCGACTCCTTGATGGACCGCTGTCTGCATCGAGTGTGCGCCAGGCCATGGGCATCCTGTCTGGACTGTTCGGCTATCTGGTTCAGGCTGGCTATCTGGCGGGCAACCCGCTGGCACTGCGTCGCCGGCGTGGCGGGGTGAAGAACAGCCGTCGTGCAACGGTTGAGCGCTACCTTGAGCACTCCCTGTGGCAAACAGTGCTCGACTTTATCGAGACGCTACCCCAGGAAACCAATAGGGAATGTCAGCATTACGAACGAGTACGATGGCTGTTCCGGTTGCTCTATGGAGCCTCGCTGCGTGTGTCAGAAGTGGCTCAGGCGAAGTCCAGCGACCTTATGCAACGACGAGGAAAATGGTGGTTACTGGTGGTTGGCAAGGGGGGCACCGAAGGCGATGTGCCCATAAGTGAGCAATTGATCACTGATTTGGCACGCTATCGGCTGTTTTATGGCCTATCCGCCATGCCTTCAGCACTGGAAAATACACCACTCGTCATGTCGGTCGCCGGTCGGACAGACAAATTCCTCACGCCGACGGCGGTGTATCTAGTGGTCAAGGAGGTCTTTCTCCGTGCTGCCACCTTCATCGAGACGAGTAATCCGTCAGGCGCTTCGACATTGCGCCGCGCCTCTACTCACTGGCTGCGCCACACTTCGGCCACGCATCAGGCCGATGCGGGTAACGACATTCGGTACATCCAGAAAAACCTGCGACATGCCTCGATCGAGACGACGGCAATCTATTTACATGCTGAAGATGACCGGCGTCACGCTGAAACAACTGGAGAGAGTCACAAATAGGCGACTTAAAAGCACGCTTTTATAAGAGGTGCTGCAACGATAGGTGCTTGATCACTTTTAATCATCGGCCCCACCGCCATTGATCCGTCTGGCGCTTCATTTCGTGCTCCTCCTCTTCGATGGTGGGCGCGGTTGAGTCTGGCGGACAACCCTTGGGTGGCGGGGGACGGTGCTCCCGCCGCACCACCTTGTGAGCGGAAGAGCCATCCCATGCAAACGGGTTCTTGAAAGGCTCGGGTTCCGGCAGGCAATCCAGTTGATAGCTGGGCGGCCAGCCGGTCTCATAAGATAGAAACGAGATGGTATGGTCAAAGACAAGCGGCTTTCCCGTCGGCGTCGGCGGCATGGGGGGCAGCTTCTGGATAACCTCCCAGGCGAGTTTTGAGGCTGCATCCGACGTTGACCATAGTTCTTTCACGCTGGCGATCGTTCCGTCGGGCGCGATCTCGATACGAAATCGAACCTGTCCTTGGCCGGGACCTTCTACCGCTGTTCCCATCATGCTGCGAACCTGTTGCCCCCAAGCATAGCGATAACGCTTGCTGTTCCTGAGCGTATAGGAGGAAGCCAACTGCCATTCCTCGGCCGTCGGCGCGGGTGGTGCCGGCATGGATACTGGCACCTTTTCCGGAAGTGGGGCTGCCGGAGTTTCTGGCATCGCCTGCGGTATGGCGAGTTTTGGTGATTTTGGCGGTTTGGATGGCCGGGGTGGTTGAGCTTTCTGTGGTTCAGGCGGTAGTGCTTGCATTTCCGGTTCAGCCATGATGCGTAGCTGTAAGGGTTCTTCAGCCAGGGGTGACTTCGACTTTTCAAGCAACCATGACTGCAACAGACTGGCATGAAACGCCAGAGACAAAGTGAAGGCAATGAGAAAGCCCCGCCTCGACCGGAGCATCGTCAAACCCGTGGGCACAGCTGAAATAAAGATGCTGGATAGGTATCGTCAGGCATTTCAGAGTTCTGCAAATCGCTTTGGTTTCCACGGTATATCACAAAGTGCTTATTTGTAGAAATATCTACCTAGCTGTAGAGTATGTTCATGCATACATGGATTTTACTCATTACTAGCCTCCCGACCGAGAACGCGACGGCTCGCATGCGCGCCTGGCGCAGCCTCAAGGCATCAGGTGCCACGGTCTTGCGGGATGGTGTCTATCTGATGCCGGAACGGGAGGACTGCCGAGCCACGCTTGAGTCCGTCGCAACGGATGTTCGGGCTGCCGACGGGACCGCCTTGGTCGTCCGCATTGAAGAACCCAGCGACGGCAACTTCGTCTCCCTCTTTGACCGTAGTGCTGACTTTGCCAATCTGCTGGGTGAAATTTCACTTGCCCGTGAAGGACTGCATCCGGAATCAGCAAACGACGTACTGAAGCAGGCGCGCCGACTGCGCAAGACCTTCACCAATCTTGTTGCCATCGATTTTTTCCCTGGCGAAGCACAGAAACAGGCTGATGAAGCCCTGCGTGATCTCGAACAACGTGCCGCTTGGGCACTTTCCCCGGATGAGCCACGCCCCATCAACGAAGCGATTGGCCGTTTGGATCTTGCCGATTATCGCGGGCGCATCTGGGCAACGCGTCAGCGCCCGTGGGTGGACCGGCTGGCCAGTGCCTGGTTGATTCGCCGCTGCATCGACCCGCAGGCCAAGTTGCTTTGGCTGATGACCCCTTCTGATTGCCCGGCCGATGCCTTGGGTTTTGACTTCGATGGCGCAACTTTCACCCATGTCGGCGCCCGAGTGACCTTCGAGGTGCTGCTTGCCAGCTTTGGCCTGGAAACACCGGCCCTGCAACGCTTCGGTGCCTTGGTGCATTTTCTGGATGTCGGCGGGGTTCAGCCGCCCGAAGCGGCGGGTATCGAAGGCGCCTTGGCCGGTCTGCGCGACACCATCCTCAACGACGACCAACTTCTTGCATTAGCCAGCAACATCTTTGAC
>CALAGF010000005.1 GCA_937892345.1 uncultured Rhodocyclaceae bacterium
CTTAAGGGAAATGATGCCGCCGGCGCCGCCGACGCCGCCTGTCCCGGAGCTGGCCGCACCCCCAGTGCCGCCATTGGCGTTGATCGTGCCGGAGCTCAAGGCGAGGTCGCCTGTGGTTTTCTGCACGGTGACCGAGCCGCCCAGGCCGCCGGTCAGGATGTCACGGTGCCGTTCAGTCCCGGCCGTACCGACGCATCGCAGGAACAGACCGATGCCGAGTCCTTTGCCGTGCTCGAACCGGGCGCCGACGGCTTCCGTAACTTCCTCAAGGGACCATCCCGCGTACCGGCCGAGGAACGGCTGCTCGACAAGGCGCAGTTGCTGACGCTGACCGCGCCGGAAATGACGGTCCTGATTGGCGGCCTGCGCGCCCTGAACGCCAACGTCGGCCAGTCGGCCAACGGTGTGTTCACCAAGAAAACCGGAGTCCTCAGCAACGACTTCTTCGTCAACGTGCTCGACATGGGCACGGTGTGGAAGCCGACTTCCGAGGCGCGGGACGTGTTCGAAGGCCGCGATCGTACGACCGGCGAGCTGAAGTGGACCGCGACACGCGTCGACCTGGTCTTCGGATCGAACTCCCAGCTGCGCGCGCTGGCCGAGGTCTACGCGCAAGACGATGCGAAAGCGACCTTCGTCCAGGACTTCGTGGCCGCCTGGAACAAGGTAATGAACCTTGATCGCTTCGATTTGAAGTGATGTTGGGAGAGGCGTTCAGGAGGGCTTGTTTAGCGCATTCGCACAGGTTCCAGGAACGCCTCAACCCATTAGTGCCAGTCGTAGTTCCAACTTGTGTTGGGAGGCGGCAGAAACAAACTGCCGCGCTTCCAACCGATCAGGTCGCTGAGGGATGGCCACCGCCGGCGGACATTGCCTTGCTGCGTTCCATGGATTGAAGCGCCAAGTAGTTGTCGCCGAACTTGACGAGGTTGTCCATTTCCTTGTCGTAACGGTCAAAGTGCGTTTCCTCGTCGGCGACCAGTGCCTCAAACAGCTTCTTGGACACGGAATCCTCGTTTTTTGAACACTCGTTTGCCCAGTGGTTGTAGTCGCGAGCGCTCGCCGTCTCCATCTTCGTCGCCGTTTCGAGCATTTCCTTGACGTTATGAATCTTCTTGACCGGTTCGGATGCCTTTAACTCGACATCGCCTTTCAGGAATAGGATTCGTTCCGACAGCTTTTCAATGTGCATCATCTCCTCAATCGCCGTGCGCTTGAACAGATTGGCCAGCAAATCATAGCCTTGGTCGTCGCAATGGAAATGGAAGTACATGTACTGATGCACTGCCGACAATTCATCGGCAACGGCTTTGTTGAGCAACTCGATGCTTTTTTCGTTTTTCATGGGTTTCTCCAATGAGGTAGATGTGTTGAGTGGAACGGTTGAGAATTAAGAATCCCGTTTCCGAATTCTAGACGACACGCCTGATGGTGAACGAAAGTCCTCGCATTTTTATCACGCCGGCAGCTGGATCAGGCGCGGTTACCGCTCAAGCTGGTCACCTGTCGATCATCCCGTATCAGGGAAATTGGCGACCCAATGTCCAAGCAGGGCGAACGACATCAAAGCGCTTATTGCTGCCCGATGCTACATTCTCCGGCTGGCTGCTTGATGATAAGAAAGCCGTCAATACCGATGCAGATGTCACCGGGCCGCTCTGGGTCGATTGCGGCCAACTCCACGCGATTTGGCCGCGCGCGCTCGAGTGACGAAAAAATTGTCCTTGAGCCAAGGCTCAAGGTGACGGTGGAGGATTCCTTGAGGCACAATATGCGATTACCCTTCGACGCCAGCGTTGAAACAACTAAAACCTAAAGGAAATGACATGAACAAAACCGAACTGGTTGATGCTGTGGCCGCCAAGACAGGCCAAACAAAAACAGCTACTGCGGCGCTGCTCGATGGCTTCATTGAGGCCGTCAAGGAGTCTCTGGTCAAGAACGAGTCTGTGCAACTGATTGGCTTTGGTGCCTTCGAAGTCACCGAACGTGCGGCCCGAGAAGGACGAAACCCAGCCACTGGCGCGGCCCTTAAAATCGCCGCCAAGAAGGTCGTTAAATTCAAGCCAGGCAAGGCTCTGGCCGAGGCTATTGCAGGCGAGTGACATGGGAGAAGCAAGACGCAGAGCGCGTCTCTCGGTTCCCGAAACAGAAGCGCATCGCCGCGTAGCCAGCCGCATCGACGCCAAAATCAGGCAGCTTGAAGCACGGGGCCTGATCGAAGTCGAGATTCTTCCCGCCATGGCCGATGATATGCCCGATTTCCACCGGTTAGTGAGGACGGTGCCAGGAGCGGAGATGGACGCCTTATGTGCGGAATTTACGGGCTTCTACCGGTTCGCCAAAATCCTGGAGACACTCGCATCGGGTATTGCCTCCGGGAAGATCCAGGTTCCCGGCGGGCGAACGGTCAATGAAGAACACCGCCTCGCCGCCGCGATCGATCTGCGGGTGCGCCAGCTGGAAGCGCAGGGCATGCGGGGCGCCGCCTTGCTGGAACACATGGTCGGGCATATTTTGGACTTGCAACGGCTGTGGAGCACAACCTCCGATGAGACGCTCGCGTTTCTCTGCCGCGAGTACCCTGGCTTGTACCGCTACGGGATACTGATGGAGGAAGCGGCCGAAGCCGAAAACAAAAAGGCAGCGACCGCCTATGGTCACGTGCCCGAGCTGCCCGCTTCGCTCAAAACCCCGGTCGCCCAACTGCTCACAAAGGGCGCAGCGCTTGAGCGCGGGTTTCAGACGGTTCTTGACGCGCGCGAGCCGTGCGACATGTGGGTGGAAATTGATATCCTGGAAGATCAATTTCAGGAATGGACGGCGCAACGGGCCAGCTTGTCCGATGCTTTCCGGTCGACCAACATGCCCGAAGAAGCCTACGGGATATTGATGCTTGTTTTTGAACCCATGGCTCAGCGCATCGATCAGCTTCACCGTCGGGTTATCGCCAAACGACACTGAGTCGCTATCAGGCGGCAAGCAAAAGACGACGCCCCATGTCTAATTCAATGCGGCCGTACGGATTCACGTGGTGATAGATCAGCGGCGTGAGTCCGCGCCAATCATCAACCGTCATGCGATCACGCCACGCCGGTTCCGTCAGCACTTCCTGAATGAACAAGGTATTGACGTACACCAGGCAGACTTGCAGCAAATGGAGCGACAAGACCGCCAGCTCCTGATCGGCCACACGATTGGTGGCGAACTCGCCGCGCTCGCCGTAGAAGATGAAGTCATTGGCACTGTTCCAGTTCTCGACCACATTGAGCCCCTCGTGAATTTCGCGCCTCAGCGACTCTTCGTGCAAGTAACGGCACAGGAAAATGGTCTTGATCGCCTTGCCCAGTTCCGTCAGTGCCTTGTAGGTCGGATGCGCCGCACCCCCACGGGTAAAGCGGCGCAGGATGGCTTCCGGTTCGGCCGTGCCCAGTTTTAGCGCGGTCGTGTACTTGATGATTTCGTCGTACTGCTGCCGAATCAGCTCCCAGTTGATGGCTCGTGTCAGGATCGGATCGAGGTTCGGGTACTGTGCAGCATCCGCACTGTCCACCAGACTGAGTTTTTGTTTGGCGATGGCCTTGAGTCGAGGCAACAGGTCAAAGCCGAGGACATAGCTGAAGGCAAAGGCGATCTCACTCTGCCCGTGGCTATCAACGTACTGGCGTTCAATCTCCATGTCCGTGCAATGGCGCAGCACGCCTTCCATCATGGCGGCCACTTCCGACGACGAGCAACGACGCAGCTGGGAGTAAATGCAGGTCGAATTGGTATCGACATGCCAGTAGATCATGACGCCGCGCCCGCCATAGCGGGCATGCCATTCGGTCATCAGATTCTGATCGTAAGCGCCGAACTTCTTGGAATCGGCCGCACAGGCGGTGGTGGCGTTGCCCCAGATCGCCGGATGACGAATTTGGAAGGTGCCATTGACGATTTCGCTGATGGCAGCGCGCAATGCCTCCTTTTGCACGAAGCGGCGTTTGACGTAGCGTAATTCCTCGAAACTGACGTTCGGTTGCTGGCTGGCCACGCGTTTCAGGCCGACATTGGTGCCGATGCCAAACAGGCAAAGCAACAGGCGGCGCTGTAGCAGTGCGGGGTCAAGCGCTTCGCGGCTGGCCGTAGTACGGAACGCAGAGGTGAAATTGACGCGCAGGTCGACTTCCTTGACGATGTCGATCAGTTCCACATCCGACCAGCGCCGACCGATCTCGCGTTTGAGCGCCGCAGTATTGGGAGGCTCCGTCTGAGCCTCCAGCGGCGAGAGGTGAATCAGGTTCTTGCCCTGCTGCCGCAGGCGAACCTTGGGGTTGTCCGGAAGGCCAATATTCAGTGTTTTCAGGCCTTGCCGCAGGGCGGACTGGATCTGCTCAATGAAGACCGCCACGTCCTTGGGCATGTCCAGCATCGCATAATAGCTATCGCGTTTGTCGTCAAAATCGGCAGGCAGATCCTGCTCGGGGTTGCGATAGCGATCCGCACCCTCGACCCAAATTTCCTTGGTGCGCAAGCGTTTCCGCAAGGCGCGCAGGACGCAGATTTCATAGTTGATGCGATTGACCCGGTTATTGCCGTCTTTGTCCTGTTCCATCACGACATCGTGTAATTTTGCCGACACGATGCCTTCGAGGGGCACGTCGTCGGCGTTGTAATACTGCTGGCGGCTATCCCGGTTGGCTTTGAGGACATCCAGGGCTTCAATGACTGGGCGATGCACGGTGTTGTTGGACTGGAAAATCAGCGCGTCCAGCACCGGCATCAGCATGCGCCGGTAGTGATGGCCGTAGGAGGAACGCATGGATTCTTGAACTTCCCGTTCGAAGTCGAAGCCCATGGTCTTGAACTCGGCCACCAGTTCTTCCAGGGTCTTCTTTGGCACCACCGGATAAACGACCTCTTTGACGATTCCCTCCGGCTGATCGACGGTAGCCTCGGCCAGCTTGAACAAAAGACGTGTCTTGCCGCGAATCTTCTTGAAGGCGACGAACTGTTTCTTGTCGATCTTCTTCTCGGCACGGGCACCCAGGTTATGGATCACCTGCAAGAGCAAGTCGATCAACGAATCGGTGAACTGTTGCTGGCGTCGCCAACAAAACATGGCCACCATGCTGTAGCGGATCGCAGCGGGGTGACGTCGGAGTTCACTGATGGATTCGGTCGAGCAGCGTTGCCGGAACTGGTCGATGAATTTGGCAGGAACCTCTTTAAACACTTCGGGAGCCAGACCAATCTCGTCGATACACTTGAGTTTGGCAATGGCGACCAGCAAGCTGTCTAGGCTGGCCTTGCCGGGATCGGTCTTGAGGCTGCTAAAGGAGATGGTCGAGGCGTTCTCGTTGTCCGCTTCGTCGGTATCGGTATCGTCGTCACCTAACAGCCGGTTGATCGCGGTTTTGCTGTTTGCGCTCAAGCGCGAGTGAATGATCGATTGTTGCTGGGTTTCATAGCTACGCACCGCTGAACGGATGGTTCGGTTGAGTTCGTCACTGGCGGGTGGCTCCAACCGATGCATGCGACACCAATCGAGCGCAAGGTCCCGACCGTGGCGGGCTTGCGGATCGAACGGGAGTACGTCCTTGCATAGCCACTGATTGAGCTGTTTCAGGTCATCCCCGGTCGCCGGACGGTAGCCAAGAAAAACTCGAATAGTCCGCTGGTGCCGCTGTCCTTGACGGCCGTTTAGTTCATACGAAGACAGCGCTTCGGTCGTTGTGCCGAGTTGCCCGGCCAGCCATTGCGTTGCGTTGGGATCGATTTCGTCATGGCGCTCGGGAAACCGCCCGTGCAATTGCATGAACTTGAGCTGGATTGCGAAACCGAGCCGACCTTTGTCGGTCATGCCTGGCAACAAGGCGGACTCGTCGGTGGAGAGTCTCCACAAGTCCTGAGTTTCGGGATCGTTCCATGAATGGGTCACGGCAAGGCCTAGCAAGGATCAAGGAAGGCGAATTATAGGAATGCTGAGGCCAGACGGGGAGATAATTGGCAGATTGCATTAGCAGTATCTTATATGTCGTGAAATCTCAGCTTCGCTCCCACTGGGCCTTCTAAGGAGAGGCGGAAGCTCCAAGATAATCAAGGTCTAACCCACAACAGGTGT
>CALAGF010000006.1 GCA_937892345.1 uncultured Rhodocyclaceae bacterium
CGGAAACGTATTTCTTGCTTTCCACCATTACCAGTTCGGCGCTGCTTGTCCATTGGCCCAGCGCGTGCGCCACAGTAAATTTCGCGTTGAGCGGCATGATGTTGTACAGATCGTCTGCCTTGCCGCTGGTGGTCTTGCCGCGCACGTAATTGATCAGGCCCTTGGCCGTGAAGTCGCCGACGCCAGTGTTCTTGGCAATCGGGAGGTGGCCGGAAATATCCACCCCGTAGAGGCGGGCATCCTGATTGGTGTATTTCAGGAAGACGAAGTTGTTGGTGCGTGTCTGGTTGGTGGCTGCGGCACAAGGGCTGCCGGCCACGGCCGTATCGGTGGCGCTACACCGGCGGGCATTGATGTAGTCCTGCACATAGGTCACATAGGGTGTGACCTTGAAGCCCCAGTCCTGCTTTGAGGCATCGTGCAGATCCAGCGTGGCGCTGAGGGTGTGTGCCACTTCAGGCTTCAGGTCGGGGTCGCCGACATAACCGTTGCCATCGCCGGCCATGTTGATCATGTTCATGGCCATGCCACCGGTCGACCAGAAATAACGCTCGTAAAGATTGGGCGAACGGGTTTTGCGGGCGTAGCCGAATTCCACGGTTTGCGTAGCGGCCGGCGTGTAACGGGCCAGTGCGGTGAGGTCCCAGTTGTTGTCGGTACGGCTGCGGTCGCGAGTATTGAAGGCTGTGGCATCGCCGGTATAGCCAGCGTTATAGCCTTGCACGGTGCCGGTATCCATCTTCACCGTTTCACTGCGCACGCCGAGCAGGCTCATCCATTGCGCTGACCAGCGCGATTCCAGTTCGCCAAACAGCGCATAGCGGTCGCGTTCGCCGTTATTGATGCTGTTGAAGGTGTTCGGTGACATGCCGCCGGTGCCGGATGGATCCCACCAGTCGCTGAAGCGGTAACGCTGATATTCTGCACCGACACGCACCAGGTCTCGCTCGTTGACGGCGATATCGGCCTTGACCACGAGGCCGGTATTTTTGCCCTCGGTATCCATCGGCATCCCTTGCGCGCCATTGCGATAGTAGAAGGCCTTGTCCTCAAGGAAATTCATCTTGTGCCGGGTGTGCTCGTGGTAGGCCTGCGCCTGCAGGGTGCCCCAGTCATACCGGCCGGTGTAGCGCAAGCTGGCCCGCTCGCTCTCGTTCTGGGTCATGTCCATACGCTGGTTGGGGAAGCCCTGATAGGGAATGTCCTGAATGCCCAGCTTGAATTCCAGCAAATGATTGTCGAGACGACCGGCAATGCCCAACTGGTGATTGGTGGACTTGAACATCGACGAGCCGACTTCGTTACCTGCCAGATATTTGGTCGAAGGGGTGGGGACGGTGGCGCTGGTTGCATAGCTGGGACCGGCCGCCTTGAAGTCCCCGCCTGCGGTGTAGTTGTCGGATTCGACCGTGGTGCCGCGATAGCTGATGCTCAGCGTGTCAGTGGCTACGGTAGCGGAGACGTTGCCGCCTTTGGCGTTGCCGTTGCTGCGATAAAAACCGCCAATCTCGCCTTGGGTCAGCACGCCCCGCCCTTCGCCAGCGAAGACGGGGGCAGCCGATTCAACCTTGATCGTGCCCCCGATGCTGTCGCCGCCCACGCTGACCGGCGTGATACCTGCGAACACTTGAACCCGCTCGACACTGGCCGGGTCGATGTAGGACAGCGGCGGGTTCATGTGATTACCGCAGGCAGAAATCAGGTCCATGTCATCGACCTTGATGCGGAGGCGATCATCGGCCAGACCATGAATCACGGGCAGGCTGGAGACACCGCCGGCACCGTAGAGGCTGACACCCGGCACATCCTTGAGCAGGCTGGCGGTGTCGCTGGTGGCGGCCCGTTGCGGGGCGATGTCGCGGGTGTTCATGGCGGTGCTGCTGTCGGCCGGCTTGTTGGCGGTCACAACCACCTCATCCAGGGTGCCTTGTTCGGCCGCCAGGGCGGCGGTGCAGAAGGTGGTGGACGAGAAAGCCAGACTGATCGCTGCGGCCAGCGGGTGAATTCGGTAAGCCATGAAACGCCCCATGTTGTTTTACAGAGGGGCGTATTGTCGAACCCGGGGGCGGTGCTGGGAATGCGACCAATTGTCGCACCCGCTGCTGTTGGGGATTTTTTGCTGAATACAGCGGTCGACCGTGCGCGAGTCGCCTAAATGGGCTCAGGTGTTGAGTTTCTCTAGCGCATCGCGCAGCTTGCCGGGTTCGTCAAGGCGCAATAATTTGCGGACGTTCGGCGCCAGTTCGGCGGCATTTGCCTTGAGCACGCGATTTTTGACCTTGAGAATCTGGGAGGGGTGCATTGAAAAAATGCGCAGGCCCATCCCGAGAAACAGGCGCGTCAAATCCGGATCGCCGGCCATTTCGCCGCAGACCGAGACCGGGATGTTGGCTTTCTCGGCGCTGGACAGGGTGTGGGCAATCAGCATCAGCACCGCCGGATGCAGGGGGTCGTAGAGATTGGCGACCTGTTCGTCGGAGCGGTCGATGGCCAGCGTGTACTGGATCAGATCGTTGGTGCCGATCGACAGGAAGTCGAGGCGGCGCAAGAAGAGGCCGACAGCCAGCGCAGCGGCCGGAATCTCGATCATGCCGCCCACCTGGATGTTCTCGTCGAAAGCGACCTTCTCCCCGCGCAGACTGGATTTGGCCTGTTCCAGCGCGGCCAGCGTCTGATCGATTTCGTGTGCGTGCGCCAGCATCGGAATCAGGAGCTTGATCGGACCGTGCTTCGAGGCGCGCAGGATGGCGCGCAGCTG
>CALAGF010000007.1 GCA_937892345.1 uncultured Rhodocyclaceae bacterium
CTGATCCGGCAAATCCTGCGGTCAACACCCCGTTTTAGGGTGATTTCAGGCCGAGTGCTACCGTGGCGCCGGCCGACGCACCTTCTATTCTGTGGCAATGGTTTATACGGCCATCTCCGCCATCAATACCGAACTTCGTCGTTAATCGCTGCAATTGGTACGGCGAATTGGTTGCCTCTTGCGGCGAAATACGCGCATAATCGCCGCATGAATTACGGTGATTACGAGTATATCTGGCAAGCGCCGGACTGGCCTCGCTGGCAGTACGACCTTGCTGTCCTGTCCGGCCCCTTGGCCGAGGTAAGCCGGGTGCAAGGCTGGTTGCTCGGGCGCCTCGCGGACGTCGATGCGGCGTTACGTGATCAAGCCAGCCTGCTTGTGCTAACCGAGGATGTCGTCAAAACCAGCGAGATCGAAGGCGAGCAGTTGAACGTCGTCTCCGTCCGCTCCAGCATTGCTCGCCGTCTGGGCGTGGATATCGGCGCCTTGGCGCCGGTGGATCGTCACGTCGAAGGTGTCGTCGAGATGGTGCTCGATGCGACCGCGAACTGCCGGGCTCCGGTGACGCCGGAACGCTTGTTTGGCTGGCATGCTGCGTTGTTTCCAACCGGCTACTCCGGATTGTCCAGGATTCAGGTGGCCGGCTGGCGGGACGATGCCAACGGGCCGATGCAAGTTGTGTCCGGGTCTCTGGGGAGGCAAAAGGTGCATTTCGAGGCGCCACCGGCAGATCGCTTGCCAGCCGAGGCCAACCGGTTTCTCGCCTGGTTGAATGCTGACTCGGGGGAGCCTGCCTTGATCAAGGCAGGCCTGGGTCATCTCTGGCTGGTCACCTTGCATCCCTTTGATGATGGCAACGGGCGGATCGCCCGTGCCATCGGCGACCTGTTGCTTGCCCGCGCCGATGGCAGTCCGCGGCGTTTCTATAGTCTGTCTGCGCAGATTCAGCGAGAGCGCAAGACCTACTACGACATTCTGGAACAGACCCAGAAGGGGACGATGGATGTCACGGCCTGGCTGCTCTGGTTCCTCGAAAGCCTGCAACGGGCCGCGGATCAGGCGCAGCAATCGCTCGATGCCGTTTTCCTGAAAACCCGTTGCTGGCAACGCTGGGCACACCTGCCGCTCAACGAACGGCAGGTGAAGGTCTTGAATCGCTTGCTGGACGGCTTTGAGGGAAAACTGACCAACAGCAAGTGGGCTTCAATCGCCAAATGTTCGCCAGATACAGCGCTGCGCGACATCAACGATTTGCTGGCGCGTGGCGTATTGAGCAAGACAGGGGCGGGGGGGCGTAGTACCAGTTATGAACTGGCTATGCCGCCAAAAAAAACGCTGTGATGCGCCCAAGAAATCGCATTGCGCTTTATTCCCCAACCACATCGACACCTGCAGGCGGCGTAAACCGGAAGAGCCCCGGTGCAATGGCTGGATTGCGCTCTCCATGAAGAAAGCGGATTTGCGTAGTCTGTCCAAAGCTGTCGAGTAACTCCATCGCCCGCAACTCACTGCCCGCCAAACCGACGCGCAGTTTTTCAAAGCCGCTGTCAGCCCGTTTCGGTAACGCCTCGACCCAGTTCAGGCCATCGGCTGATGGGGCCTCGCTGAGAGTAAAGTTTTTCTCCAGTTCGTTGCTGCCTGCCAGCAGGGCGGCCGGTGAGCTGCCAATGGCCTGCCCGGCTTTGCGTACCGTGACTTGCTGCAGATCGGAGTCGTAAATCCAGACTTTTTCGCCGTCGCCAACCACCAGTTGTGGATAGGGCTTAAGAATCTCCCAACGCAGTTTGCCCGGCCGCGAAATCGCGACCGTGCCGGAAGATTGCTGCGGCTTGCGGCCACTGCGCCCAATAACGAGCTGTTCAAAATCGGCCTTGAAGGTGCGCGTCGCGGTAAGAAACTGATGCAGTTGATCTACCGAACCGGCCATGGCGCTGAATGGCAAGAACACAAGAACTGCGGTCGACAGGGTTTTGAGGGCTTTTTTCATGCGCCTAGCTTAACGTGGGCAGCGGCCATGCGCTGTTTCAGGGTGTAACCGCTCGGCGCTCATTCCACCGGTTTCTTCATCAATACTTCGCGCCCGCCCCGACCATCCATTGATGACACCAGGCCGGCGTTTTCCATGGCTTCGATCAGGCGTGCAGAACGGTTGTAACCGATGCGCAAGTGACGCTGAACAAGGGAAATCGAAGCGCGCTGATTCTTGAGAACGATATCCACGGCCTGATCGTAGAGCGGGTCGCTTTCCGCATCACCGGCACCGCCCTCACCTCCTTCTGCTCCGCCCTCATCATCGCCACCAGAACCGCTGAGAATGTCTTCGATGTACTCCGGCGCGCCGGTTGCCTTGAGGTGTTCGACGACACGGTGAACTTCATCATCGGAGACAAAGGCACCATGAACGCGGGTCGGGTAGCCCGTACCCGGTGCGAGATAGAGCATGTCGCCCTGACCCAGCAAGGCTTCTGCACCCATCTGGTCGAGAATGGTGCGCGAATCGATCTTGCTCGATACCTGGAAGGACAAACGCGTGGGAATATTGGCCTTGATCAGACCAGTAATCACATCCACGCTCGGGCGTTGCGTGGCGAGTACCAGATGAATGCCGGCGGCACGGGCCTTTTGGGCAAGCCGGGCAATCTGCTCTTCCACCTTCTTGCCGACCACCATCATCAGATCGGCCAGCTCATCGATCACTACCACGATATACGGCATATGCAGCAAGGGTTCGGGCGTTTCCGGCGTCAGTGTCAGCGGGTTCGGGATGTGCTCGCCACGCTTTTCTGCATCCTTGATCTTGCCGTTCAAGCCCGCAATGTTACGAACACCCATCGCTGACATCAGCTTGTAGCGCTTTTCCATTTCGGTCACGCACCAGTGCAGCGCGTTGGCGGCTTGTTTCATGTCGGTTACGACTGGTGCCAGTAGATGCGGAATACCCTCATAGATCGAAAGCTCCAGCATCTTGGGGTCGACCATGATCAGACGGACATTTTCCGGCTCCGATTTGTACAACATCGACAAAATCATCGCATTGACCCCCACCGATTTGCCTGAACCGGTAGTACCGGCCACCAGCAAATGCGGCGTCTTGGCCAGATCGGCAACAACCGGCAGACCACCAATATCCTTGCCGAGGCAAACAGTCAGGGGACTGGTCATGTCGTTGTAAGGCTTGCTGGAGATGATCTCGGAGAGCTTGACCATCTGCCGCTTCGGATTGGGCAACTCAAGCGCCATGCAGGACTTTCCGGGCACGGTTTCGACCACGCGGATAGACACCATGGCCAGCGCTCGCGCCAGATCACGCGCCAGATTGACAATTTGCGCGCCCTTGACGCCGACAGCCGGCTCGATTTCATAGCGGGTAATCACCGGCCCCGGCATCGCCGCCAGCACCTTTACCTGCACACCAAAGTCGGCCAGCTTGCGCTCGATCAGGCGCGAGGTGTATTCCAGCGTTTCAGCACCGACAGTTTCGGTCGGCGGCGGCGCAGGATCAAGCAGATGCAAGGGGGGCAATTGGCCACCGACCAGCGCTTCGGGGAACAGCATGGCCTGCTTTTCCCGCTCGACCCGGGCCTCGGCCTTTTTTGACACAGGAATTTCCGGTGCGGGCGTTTCGATGATGATCGGCTGGTGCAACTCGACACGACGCTTCTCTTCCTCGATCACCACTTCGCGCTGTTGCGCGACCTCCTTGCCGATTCGACGATCCTGCCAGGTGTCAATCTTGCCGTACAAAAACAGGCCGATGCTCTCCAGAATCAAACCGAGTTTCTCGAAGGCCCACAACCAGGACATCCCGGAGAAAGCGCTCCAGCACGCGGCAATCGCCGCCATCAGGAACAGGGTTGCCCCCGTATTCCCCAGTTGCAAGGCAAGCCAGCGCCCCGTTTCCAGACCAAGCATGCCACCCGCTGCCAAGGGCAAATCCGGGGAAATGCGATGAAAACGCAGTGCTTCCAAAGCGCAACTGGCGACCAGCAGGCCCGCAAAGCCCGGCAACGCAATGA
Source organism: uncultured Rhodocyclaceae bacterium (assembly GCA_937892345.1). Classification (GTDB taxonomy): domain Bacteria; phylum Pseudomonadota; class Gammaproteobacteria; order Burkholderiales; family Rhodocyclaceae; genus Azonexus. Next base: position 4,017 of record CALAGF010000007.1, read on the forward strand.
CCAAGGAATGCAGCTGATCCCGGTGATCTGCATTCAGCCGGCGCACGCCCCACCAGACAAACATCCCGAGCAGCACAATCCACCACCAGGCTGACCTTCCGAACAAATAGAGCAAGAGGTCAGCCACCCAGGCCCCCGCCTTGCCGGCCGGATTCTGGAAGTGAACACCTCCTGCCGCATGGGACCAGCCCGGATCTCCATGATGAAATCCCCAGAGTGCGGTAATCAGGAACAAGGCGACCGCTCCGACACCCAGCCAGCGTGATTCTTGCAGCAGGCTGCCGATTTTTTCCGGCATCGGGCTGGGATCGTTTCGTTTGGCCATCCGCGTTCTTCCTTCGCTTTCTTCCCGATATTCCGCTTCCGGAGATTGCATCCGAAAGGGCGTAAATCATTTCAAGTCATACAGTTAGGGATGAATTATAAACTGCTTTGGGAAGCTCGCAGCACACGCGGGGCAAACGAATCCCTGCCACGCAGCTATAATTTTCCCCATTCAAACAACAGGTGCCCTCATGACCCAAGCTGCCCGCCATATCCCGCTGATCATTCTCGGTTCCGGCCCTGCCGGCTACACCGCCGCCGTCTATGCGGCCCGCGCCAACCTCAAGCCGGTGCTGATTACCGGTATGGCCCAAGGCGGCCAGCTGATGACCACCACTGAAGTGGACAACTGGCCCGCCGATGCCGATGGCGTCCAAGGCCCTGAACTGATGGCTCGCTTCGAGAAGCACGCCACCCGTTTCGACACTGAAATCATCTTCGACCAGATTCATACGACGCGCCTGGGCGAAAAGCCCTTCACCCTGATCGGCGATACCGGCACCTACACTTGCGACGCCCTGATCATCGCAACAGGGGCTTCGGCCATGTACCTCGGCCTGCCTTCCGAGGAAGCCTTTTCCGGCAAAGGCGTTTCCGCCTGCGCCACCTGTGACGGTTTCTTCTACCGCAACAAGCCGGTGGCGGTGGTCGGTGGCGGCAATACGGCGGTCGAGGAAGCGCTCTATCTCGCCAACATTGCCAGCCATGTCACCGTGATTCATCGCCGCGAAAAATTCAAGGCGGAAAAAATCATGCAGGACAAGCTCTTTGAAAAGGAAAAGGCCGGCAAGGTCACCATTCTTTGGAACAGCACACTGGATGAAGTTCTGGGCGACGACTCCGGTGTCACCGGACTGCGCATCAAGAGCACCCGGGATGCCAGTACCCGGGATATCGATGTACACGGCGTCTTCATCGCCATCGGGCACAAACCGAATACCGACATCTTTACCGGCCAACTGGAAATGGACCACGGCTATCTGGTCACGCAAGCCGGGCGCAATGGCAATGCCACGCAAACCAGCATCCCCGGTGTTTTTGCGGCAGGTGACGTGCAGGACCAGATTTACAAGCAGGCCTGCACTTCGGCTGCCAGCGGCTGCATGGCGGCGCTCGATGCCGAGCGCTACCTGGACAATCTCGGCCTCGCCTGAGCCATCGATTGCCGGCATGATCGACCCGGACGACCTTGCCGCATTCCAGGCGGCAGTTGCCGATTTGGCACCGCTTGCAGCGGTCGACCGGGTGATCCTGCCCAAAAGGCCGAACCGCCGCATTCTGCCTGCCCGGCAACGCGATACCCCGGAAACCGGAAAACAACGGCGTAACCCGGAGACACGGCTGCCCGAGCACTGGCAAACGCAGGATGCAAGCGCACGAGTATGCCCGAACGACCCGGAGCACGCGGCTTTCCTGCGTGCCATGGCCGGTGTTTCCCCGCTCCCGGCAGCCAATCGCGTCGTACTGGGCAAACCCACGCCAGCGCCCCGCCCAGCCCAGTCAATTGCCGATCAGCATGCGGTACTGCACGAAAGCCTGCACGCTCCGATATCCTTGCAGGACAGACTGGAAGGCGGCGATGAACCGAGCTACTTGCGGCCAGGATTAGCGCTCACCGTACTGCGCGACCTGCGCCGCGGACGCTGGATCATTCAGGACGAAATCGATCTGCATGGGCTGAATCGTGAGCAGGCGCGTCATCTGGTTGCCAGCTTTCTGCAAACCGGCCTGCATCAAGGCAAACGCTGCGTACGCATCGTTCATGGCAAAGGCCACGGCTCGCCACACAAGCAATCCATCCTGCGCCAACTGGTGCGTGGCTGGCTTGCCCAACGGCAGGAGGTACTGGCCTATTGCCAAGCCAAACCGCAGGATGGTGGCGAAGGCGCACTACTGGTCCTGCTGCGCACAGGCAAAAGAAACGGGGCAGCCTGAGCCGCCCCGTTTCGATGTTTTGGCTGTTTTGCTACGGTCGACCGTAGCAAAACGCAAAAATCAGATCGCTGATTCGTTGGTTTCGCCCGTACGAATGCGAACCACCTGTTCGACCGGCATGACAAAAATCTTGCCGTCACCAATCTTGCCGGTCCGTGCAGCCTTGACGATGGCCTCAATGGCAGCATCGACGCTATCAGACGCCACGACAATCTCGATCTTGATCTTGGGCAGGAAATCGACGACATATTCAGCCCCGCGATACAGCTCGGTGTGGCCTTTCTGACGACCAAAGCCCTTGACCTCGGTAACCGTGAGGCCGGCAATGCCGATTTCGGACAGGGCTTCACGAACTTCGTCGAGCTTGAACGGCTTGATGATCGCTTCGATTTTCTTCATGGTCTGGAACTCCTCTTCTCTACAAATCTGACTATTAAAATTCGTCGGGGTAACGATTGGTAATCGGTTGCCGCCAATCCTTGCCGAAGCCGCGCGGGGTAATGCGAATGCCGAGCGGCGACTGACGGCGCTTGTACTCGGCGATACGCAGCAGTCGTACCACACGACGCACCGCATCTTCGGGCAAGCCCGCAGCAATGATTTCGCGCGGGCTGCGATCTTCTTCCATATAGGCCCGAACAATTGCGTCCAGAACCTCATAGGGCGGCAGTGAATCCTGATCAACCTGACCGGGCTTCAATTCGGCAGAAGGCGGCCGGACGATGATGTTCTCGGGGATTACCGGGTCGCCCTGGCAAAGCGTATTGCGATAGCGCGACAGCCGATAAACCAGGGTCTTGTAGACATCCTTGATCACCGCAAAACCACCCGCCATGTCGCCATAGAGCGTGCAATAACCGACCGCCATTTCCGATTTATTGCCGGTCGTAAGCACCAGCGCACCGGTCTTGTTGGACAGGGCCATCAGAATGTTGCCGCGGATACGCGCCTGAATGTTTTCCTCAGTGGTGTCTGCGGCCATGCCGGCAAACAGGGGATCGAGCATGGCAGCGTAGGTGTTCATTGCCGGCTCGATGGCGATCTCGTTGTAGCGCACACCGAGCACACGCACCATTTCGCGCGAATCATCCAGACTCATCTGCGCCGTGTACGGCGAAGGCATCATCACGGCGTGCACTTTGTCCGCCCCCAGCGCGTCGACCGCAACACACAGCGTCAGCGCTGAATCGATACCGCCAGACAGGCCGATGATGGCGCCCTTGAATCCGGTCTTGCCGATGTAGTCACGCACACCCAGCACCAGCGCACGATAGGCTTCGGCCTCCAGCGAGATGGGCTCGGCATGGTCGTCGGAACTCAGGCGGCCGCGATCGAAATCCACGATGCCCAACGCTTCCTCGAACTGCGGCAGGTGCATGCAGATCTGCTCACGCTCGTCGATGGCAAAGGAGCCGCCGTCGAAGACCAGCTCATCCTGGCCGCCAACCAGATTGCAGTAAATAGCGGGAATGCCGGTGGCTTCGATCCGCTCGCCAAGCACACGGGTGCGCTCATGGTGCTTTTCCAGATGGCAGGGCGAGGCATTGAGCACCAACACCAATTCGGCACCAGCCCCACAGGCCAGTTCGTAGGCGCCCTCTTCCCAGATGTCGGCGCAAATGTTGATACCAACCTGGACGCCACCCAAGGTGACGACACAGGCATCCTGCCCCGGTTCAAAATAACGTTTTTCATCAAAAACGTCATAGTTGGGCAGGCGAATCTTGCGGTAAACCGCGATTTTTCGGCCATTTTCAATGACCGAGGCAGCGTTGTAGCAAGCGCCGTGAAATGCTTCCGGATGGCCAACGACCAAGGCTATCCCGTCAACGCGGGCTGCCAGATCGTCAAGAGCCCGCTGACAGGCCCGGTAAAAATCGGGGCGCAGCAACAGATCTTCCGGGGGATAGCCACTGATCGCCAGCTCCGGCGTCAGGAGTACCTGCGCACCGCGGGCCTTGGCCTCGGTTGCGCAGGCGATGATACGTTCGACGTTGCCCGTCAGGTCTCCGACAACGGCATTGAACTGGGCAACGGCAATCCGCAACATGGATTACTTGGCAGCAGCCTGATAACGGGCAACGCCTTCCATGACTTCCTTCTGAGCGGCTTCAATGCCTTGCCAACCCACGACCTTGACCCACTTGCCGGGTTCCAGATCCTTGTAGTGCTCGAAGAAATGGGCGATTTGCTTGCACAGCAGCTCAGGCATGTCTTCGTAGGTCTTGACGTTGTTGTACAGCGGGGTCAGCTTGGAGACCGGCACGGCCAGCAGCTTGGCGTCCTGACCGCCTTCGTCTTCCATGGCCAGCATGCCCAGCGGACGGCAGCGGATCACCACGCCCGGGGGCAGGGAGAACGGGGTCACGACCAGTACGTCGACCGGGTCACCGTCACCGGCGATGGTGCTGTTGATGTAGCCGTAGTTGCACGGATAGTGCATGGCAGTACCCATGAAGCGATCAACGAAAACCGCGCCTGAATCCTTGTCCACTTCATACTTGATGGGATCGGAATTGGCGCTGATTTCGATGATGACGTTGAAATCGTCGGGCAGGGACTTGCCGGAAGGAACGTTATTCAGGGACATCGTGAGCTCTCTGCGTTGTGTTTGAAAAAAAGGATTATAGCGCCCATCAGCACCATCAATCAGTCCCAGGCTGCAAGAAACTCGCGCCAGTGGGGCGCATCGATTTTAGCCAGCTGGGCCTTGACGAAGTTGGCCTCGGCCGCCTCTTCCTCGGCGCTGAATTCACCGCGCATGCGGCGAAAGCGGTTGTAGACCAGATAGGTATTGACGACATCGGTTTCGCAATAATCGCGAATATCTGCTGCCTGCCCGGCTTGCCAGGCCTCCCAGACCTTGCTGCCATCCATGCCGAGCTTGCCTGGAAAACCAAAAAGTTTGGCCAATTCGTCGAGCGGCGCATTGGCGCGACCGTTGTACATGGCCAGCAGGTCCATCAGGTCGAGGTGACGCGTATGGTAGCGGCTGATGTAGTTATTCCATTTGAAATCGCGCGAATCGGCGTAGTCGCCTTCACCCATGTCCCAGTAGCGCGGCGCCGAGACACCATGCAGCATGCCGCGATAGTGCAGCACCGGCAGATCGAACCCACTGCCGTTCCAGGACACGATTTGCGGCGTGAATTTTTCGATGCCGTCGAAAAAACGCTGAATGATGGCAGCCTCGCCCAGCTCCGGCTCGGCCAGCGACCAGACCTTGAAACCCTCCATGGTCCGCAACACGCAGGAGATGGCAACGACGCGTTGCAGGTGCAATTGAATGAAATCGTTGCCAGTTCTGGCGCGGCGTTGCTGGAAAGCCAGCTCAGCCACCTCGGCATCGGACAACTCAGCGGGCAGTTCGTTGAGCTTGCGAAATCCCGGCACGTCCGGAATCGTCTCGATATCAAAAACCAGAACCGGCTTCATGCAGGAAAAACACCCGTCGACAGGTAGCGATCACCGCGGTCGCAGACGATGGAAACGATGGTTGCATTCTCCAGTTCCTGCGACAGGCGCAAGGCCACGGCCAATGCACCGCCGGATGAAATGCCAGAAAAAATACCTTCTTCCGTGGCCAGACGGCGGGTCATGGCCTCGGCATCAGCCTGCGAAACGTACTCGATACGGTCAACATGCGTTTTATCGTAAATCCTGGGCAAATAAGCTTCCGGCCATTTGCGGATACCGGGAATCTGGCTGCCATCCATCGGCTGACAACCGATGATCTGGATTGCCGGGTTTTGCAACTTCAGAAATGCGGAGGTGCCCATGATCGTGCCGGTCGTTCCCATGCTGGAGACAAAATGCGTCACCCGCCCCGAGGTATCACGCCAGATCTCCGGTCCGGTCCCTTCAAAGTGGGCGCGCGGATTATCGGGATTGGCAAACTGGTCGAGGATGATGCCCTTGCCTTCATCACGCATGCGTTCAGCCACATCGCGACACAGCTCCATGCCGCCATCTTTGGGTGTCAATACCAGTTCGGCGCCGTAGGCACGCATGCTCTGGCGACGCTCGATACTTTGATTCTCGGGCATCACCAGAATCATCCGGTAACCCTTGATCGCTGCGGCCATTGCCAGCGCGATGCCGGTATTGCCGGAAGTCGCTTCGATCAAGGTATCGCCTGGCTTGATTTCGCCCCGCGCCTCGGCATGCTGAATCATTGATAGCGCCGGCCTGTCCTTGACTGAGCCCGCCGGGTTGTTGCCTTCGAGTTTGGCCAGGATGACATTCCCGCGCCGCGCGTTATCCGTACCGGGAATGCGTTGCAAACGAACCAGCGGCGTATTGCCGACAAAATCCTGAAGGGTTTTATACATGCTGATGGAGCCAGTCGATATATTGGGAGACGCCTTCTTCTACGGTCGCCATCGGGGCATCGTAGCCGGCAGCGCGCAGCTTCGTCAGATCCGCCTGCGTAAACGCCTGATATTTACCCTTCAAGGCCTCCGGGAAAGCTACGTATTCGAGCAAACCTTGAGCCCGCAATTCATCAAGTGACAGCGCAGGCTCATTTTTTGCCCCGCGACAGCCGTTGACCGCAGCGACAGCGACATCGTTGAAGCTCTGCGCCCGGCCTGAACCCAGATTGAAAATACCGGACTTTTCGGGATGATCAAGGAAGAACAAATTGACCTTGGCAACATCACCCACGAAAACGAAATCGCGCATCTGGCCGCCGTTTTCATAGCCGTGCGAGCCCTCGAAAAGCTTGACCTTGCCATCGGCGCGGAACTGGTTGAAATTGTGGAAAGCCACCGAGGCCATGCGCCCCTTGTGCATTTCACGCGGGCCATAGACGTTGAAGTAGCGAAAACCGATGATCTGCGACGAAGGCTCCTTGGCCAGACGCTGACGCACAATCTGATCGAAGAGAAACTTTGAATAACCGTAGACGTTGAGCGGACCTTCATACTGGCGCTCTTCCTTGAACACGCTGGAGGCGCCGTAGGTCGCCGCCGAGGATGCGTAGAGGAATTGCACGTCCTGGTCCTGACACCAATCGAGCAGGATCATGGAGTAACGGTAGTTGTTCTCCATCATGTAGCGGCCATCGGTCTCCATGGTGTCTGAGCAGGCGCCTTCATGAAGGATTGCCTCGATCTCGCCATCGTAATGACCTGCCTGAATCCGATCGATGAAATCCTGTTTGTCGACGTAATCGGCAATGTCGCAATCGATCAGATTTTTGAACTTGTCCGCCTTGGTCAGATTGTCGACCGCGATGATTTTGGTCACGCCACGCTGATTGAGCGCCTTGACGATATTGGAACCGATGAAGCCGGCTGCGCCGGTAACGACTGTGTACATGGTCTATTTCCTCAGAGTGCGCCCGCGATTTCTTCGCGGGTAACAACAGCAGTGCCCAGTTTGCCAACCACGATGCCGGCCGCAATATTGGCAACCCGGATCGCTTCCGCCCAATCTGCACCCGCAGCCAGCATGACCGCCAGCGTGGCAATCACGGTGTCGCCGGCACCCGAAACATCAAAAACTTCCCGCGCCTGCGCCGCCTGATGGTAGGCCGCATCATCCGCAAAGAGCGTCATGCCTTCCTCACTACGCGTCACCAGCAAGGCTTCCAGCCCCAGTTCACCGCGCAACTTGCGCGCCTTGGCGACCAACTCCGCCTCGGATGACCAACTACCGACCACTTCCTTCAACTCGGCACGATTCGGCGTAATGACCGTTGCCCCGGCGTACTTGCCCCAGGCATCGCCCTTGGGGTCGACCAGCACCGGCTTGGCAGCCGCGCGTGCCAGACGGATCATTTCGGCAATATGCGTCAAACCACCCTTGCCGTAATCGGACAGGATGACCACATCGCAATCGCTCAGACGGCGTTCGAATTCGGCAAGCTTGGCTTGCAGGATTTCGTGTGAGGGGGTGGTTTCGAAATCGATACGCAACAACTGTTGCTGGCGTCCGATCACTCGCAGTTTCACCGTGGTATCGATTTCACGGTCAACCTGCAAATCAGCATCAATTTCACCCTCGGCAAGCAGTCGACCGAGTGTCTTGCCAGCCTCATCGTCACCAACCACCGACAAAAGGGTGGTCTGCGCCCCCAGCGAGGCCGCGTTGCGGGCCACATTGGCCGCACCGCCCAGACGCTCTTCCATGCGCTCGACCTTGACGACCGGCACCGGTGCCTCTGGGGAAATTCGGCTCACTTCGCCAAACCAGTACCGGTCCAGCATGACATCGCCCACGACAAGCAGGCGCACCTGCGACAATTTATTCAACATATTGACTCTACAAGTTCTGATCGAATTCTTCGCTGCGCCGCGGCGAATTGGTTTCCCAGCCACCGCAAGCGGGACAGCGCCAGTAAAACTGGCGCGCTTTGAAGCCGCAACTGTTACAACGGTAACGTGACAGGCGGCGGGTGTAGCCCTGCACAATGGTTTTGGCCAACTCGACATCGCCACGCACTTCGTTGGACGCAAGCGGCAGGCGAGCGCTCATCAGCTTTTCCAGCCCAAGCAGGGTGGGATTGCGTTGCAGCTCGGTACGCACCATCCGATAGGCCGCTTCGTTACCCTCGCTTTCCAGCACCAGCTGATACACCACATCCAGCAGATCGAGCGAGGGATAGCGTTCGAGATAAGCGCCCAGCAAAGCCACCCCTTCCGGCAGACGGGAGAGACGGCGGTAGGCTTCAAGCAGGCGTTGCGCCACCAGCGCAAGGTAGGTGGGATCCTGCTGCTCTATCCCCTGCCAGATCGCAATCGCCTCCTGATGTTTGCCCTCCTGAACCAGCAAATCGCCTTGCAAAATACTGGCCCGGACACATTTGCGGTTTTCCTGAACTGCGACATCGAGATACCGACGCGCTGTTTCCGGCGAGGAACGCATGATTTCACCTGCGGCAAGCTCGCAGTAGTATTCAGCAACTTCACGCTGGGAGGCAATTTCCGGCAGTTCGCGCGCGATATCGACGGCCTTCTGCCATTCCTTGCCCAACTGGTAGATTTCCAGCAGGTTGCGCTTGGCCTCAAGTTCATAACTGGTACCCAGGAGCTTGTTGAAAATTTCCTCGGCACGATCGAGCAAACCTGCCTTCAGAAAATCCTGACCGAGTTCCAGCAAGGCATGAAGACGGATGCTTTCCTCAATCTCCGGCAAGTCAAGCAAACTCTGGTGCATGCGAATCGCACGCTCTGTTTCACCACGCCGACGAAACAGATTGCCCAACGCAAAGTACAACTCGACCGTCTGGGAGTCGACTTTGGCAACCTCAAGAAAGGCGTCAATCGCCTTGTCAGGTTGCTCGTTGAGCAGAAAATTCAAACCCTGAAAATAGGAACGTGGCAAGGCACGGGATTCGTGCACTACCTGCCGCATATCTACCCGTGCAGCCATCCAGCCCAAACCGAAAAATAGCGGAATAAGGAGGAGCTGCCAGTAATCGAGAAGTTCATTCATAGGACGGGTGGTGGCAGTTCGACGGCGTCTTTGGCCCTGGCATCGTGCAAGCGCTTCAAGCGGGCAATTTCCCTGCGCTGGCGAAACAGCAGGCCCGATACGGAAAGCACACCCATCAAGGCCCCCCCGGCAAAAAACACCAGCAGCACGACCACCAGCGGTGCCTGCCAATATTGATCAAGTACAAAATTCAGGGTGACGGGGTCGGTATTCCTGAGTGAAAAGGTCACCAGAAAACCAAAAATAAGAAGCCTTGCGGCCCAAGTCAGCAGGGTCATGAGATTCAATAAAAACGGGGCAGTGAGTCACTGCCCCGAATCTACCACATTGGGCCAAGCCCGACTTCAGATCGACTGATCGACCCGTTCACGCAACTCCTTGCCAGCCTTGAAGTGGGGAACCCACTTCGCCGGCACGCTGACCTTGTCCCCGGACTTCGGGTTACGTCCAACGCGCGGTGGCCGGTAGTTGAGCGCGAAGCTGCCAAATCCGCGGATTTCGATGCGATCTCCGCGCACCAAGGCCTCGGACATCGCATCGAGAATCATCTTGACTGCGAAATCGGCATCCTTCGCCACCAGCTGCGGAAACCGCTCGGCAAGCTTGGCGATGAGCTCGGATTTGGTCATGCTTGTGCCTATCAGCCTTGCTGATTCAGCTTGGCCTTCAACAGTGCGCCCAGGTTGGTCGTACCGGAAGCAGCGGAAGAGTCAGAAGTAAACTTCTGCATGGCTTCGTGCTGTTCGGCTTGATCCTTGGCCTTGATGGACAGGCTGATGCCGCGGGTCTTGCGATCCACATTGATGATCATGGCTTCAACTTCGTCGCCCACCTTCAGATGCAGGGACAGGTCGTCGATACGATCACGGGAGAACTCGGAAGCGCGCAGGTAGGCTTCATTTTCGCCATCCAGCGTCAACACGGCGCCGCGTGCGTCAACCGTCTTGACGGTGCCGCGAACGATGCTGTTCTTTTCGTGGGTCGCAATGAAGTTGGCGTACGGATCACCATCCAGCTGCTTGATACCCAGGGAGATACGCTCTTTCTCGACATCGATACCGAGGACCACGGCTTCAACTTCATCACCCTTCTTGAAGTTGCGGATGGCTTCTTCGCCGGTCGCCGACCAGGACAGGTCGGACAGGTGAACCAGGCCATCGATACCGCCAGGCAGACCGATGAAGATACCGAAGTCGGTGATGGACTTGATGGCGCCCTTGACCTTGTCACCCTTCTTCTGGTTCATCGCGAACTCATCCCACGGATTCGGCGCACATTGCTTCATGCCGAGGGAGATACGACGACGCTCTTCGTCGATTTCCAGGATCATGACTTCAACTTCATCACCCAGGGAAACGACCTTGGACGGATGAACGTTCTTGTTCGTCCAATCCATTTCGGAAACGTGAACCAGACCTTCGATGCCCTGTTCGATTTCAACGAAGCCACCGTAATCGGTCAGGTTGGTCACCTTGCCGAACAGGCGGGTGCCAGCCGGGTAGCGGCGGCCGATACCGACCCACGGATCGTCGCCCAGTTGCTTCATACCCAGGGAAACGCGGTTCTTTTCAGCATCGAACTTCAGGATCTTGGCGGTCACTTCGTCGCCCACGGCCAGCACTTCGGACGGGTGACGGACACGGCGCCAGGCCAGATCGGTGATGTGCAGCAGACCATCGATGCCGCCCAGATCGACGAATGCACCGTAATCGGTGATGTTCTTGACGATACCCTTGACGACGGTACCTTCCTTGAGGTTTTCGAGAAGCTTTTCGCGATCCTTGTCAGCGGTGGCTTCCAGAACGGCACGGCGGGACAGCACGACGTTGTTGCGCTTGCGATCCAGCTTGATGACCTTGAACTCCATGGTCTTGCCTTCGTACGGCGTGGTGTCCTTGACCGGACGCATGTCAACCAGGGAACCCGGCAGGAATGCGCGGACGCCGTTGGACATGACGGTCAGGCCGCCCTTGACCTTGCCGGTGATGGTGCCGGAGACCAGGGTGTTTTCGTTCAGTGCAACTTCCAGGAAGTTCCAGGCAGCGATGCGCTTGGCGCGATCGCGTGACAGGCGCGTTGCGCCGTAGCCGTCTTCCAGCATTTCGATGGCAACTTGAACAAAATCGCCTTCCTTGACTTCCAGCTCGCCCTGATCGTTCAGGAACTCTTCGAGCGGAACATAGGATTCGGATTTCAGGCCGGCATTGACCACGACGAAATTGTGATCGATGAGCACCACTTCTGCAGTGATGACTTCGCCTTGACGCATTTCCTGGCGAGCCAGGGATTCTTCAAAAAGTTGAGCAAAAGATTCCATTACGGACTGACTTTCATGCCACGTACCGGAGCACGCAGCGGGTTGAGGTTGAAAAACACACTGCCGGCCCCGTCGACCGGCAACGCCTTACTGCAATGCCTGAGCAGCCCATTCGAGGACCTGATTCACCGCTTCGTCGATGGTGAGCGAAGTGGTATCGAGCAGCCTGGCATCCGCTTCCTGACGGAGTGGGGCTACGCTGCGCTGCGAATCGCGCTCGTCACGTTGCCTGAGGTCTGCCAGAAGGTGCGGGAGATTAGCAGAGAAACCTTTGCTGATCAACTGCTTATAACGTCGTTCGGCACGTGCTTCCGCGCTTGCCGTCAGAAAGACCTTGAGCGTTGCCCGAGGAAAGATGACCGAGCCCATATCCCGACCATCGCCCACCAGTCCCGGTGCCTGATTGAAAACGCGCTGACGGAAGAGCAAGGCCTCGCGAACTGCAGGTAGCGCTGCAACCTGAGAGGCACCGGAAGAAATTTCCTCGGTCCGAATTGCATCGCCAACGACAGCACCGTTGAGGAGAATATCTTCGCCGGTAAAGGCCACATCCAGGGCTGCAGCAATCGCGGCAACCGCTGCCTCGTCCGTCCAGGCCACTGCCGCACGGCGGGCAGCGAGCGCGGTCAACCGGTACAGGGCGCCAGAATCCAGGTAGGCGTAGCCCAGCGTTGCAGCGACGCGCGCAGCGACGGTGCCTTTGCCCGATGCCGATGGCCCGTCAATGGCGATCACTGGCGCAGCGCGTGCCACGTCGGCAAAACGCTCGAAGTACTCCGGAAAGGTCTTGGCAACGCACGCGGGATCGTTGATCCGCAGCGGGGTGCCAAAAGCTGCCAGCGAAAAACACATGGCCATGCGGTGGTCGTCGTAGGTGTGGATGCTGGCCGTGCGCCACTGTTCGGGGCGCGGCAGCGGGTGTACGCGGATGAAGTCGGGCCCTTCCTCGACCTGGGCACCGAG
>CALAGF010000008.1 GCA_937892345.1 uncultured Rhodocyclaceae bacterium
AGCGTGATGTCTTCATGTAAAACTTCCTCGGGCTGCTTTGGAGAAAATTCTACTTTTAACTGCCGCTAATTTCCGGGGGGATTACCCCAGCGCAGCAAACGAGAGCCAAGCACCAATCCGACAATTGCTGGAATAAGAATCCCTGACAAATACCAAACGGCTATGAATGGTGCGTCCATCTCCGGGCAGTGCAGGGTGTAGATGGACGCGCCCGCAGCGCCGGCAAATAGCCCGGCACTGCCGCCGGCAAGTCGGAGATTTGTCGGCGCAAGGCCCCGAATTGCCCAAAGTGTCGCAACAAATATTGGCAACGACAGCATCGCGATAAGTCCAGGACACTCAGCCCAGGTTTGTCCCATCAGTAGCGGAATCCTGAGTTCGGCCTCAGTCTGCGCCAGAGTGATAACGGCGAGCCCCCACAGAATGACGACAGGAAGGGACAGCAAGACCGGCAGGGACTTCCGATCGGCGCCAGGACGGGAGAGGCGTAGAGTGGACAGCAGACTAACAGCGGCAAGGCTGACCACAAAGCCAAACTTGATCCAGAATCCCGGAAGTACCAGAGCGCCCTTTATATCCGACAGCAAACCGATGGTGGTCAGCATCAACGCAAACGAGATCGGCATTCCCCATCCAAGCGCGATAGTGTAGCGACGCGCGGCAACATGTTTTGGCGCAATTCCTGCCCCGGTGGCAAGCATGACGACTAAATCGTCGGTTTTCATTTGAGCCCTCCAATTATTGCCGCGAGTGCCTTGAGGCCACGGTGTATCCCGACCTTTATGGCCGACTCCGACATACCGGTAATGTCTGCCGCTTCGACAATGGACAACCCTTCGATCTTGACGTGCTGAATCGGCAGGCGCTGGCGTTCTGGCAACAAGTCGAGCATCTTCAGCACATCCCTGCGCGCATCGGCCGCCTCCGAATCCGATGCGGCGAACAACTCGCTCGTGTCGTCGAGCGGATCGTTGAGCGCCTCGCGACCGGCTCGGCGGCGGAGGAAATCGACGAATTTGTATTTTGCGATCGCATGAATCCATGATGTCAATGGCTGCCCAGCATCGTAGGTGTGTCGCTGGTTATGGATTGCCAACAGAGTTTCTTGCACCAAATCCTCTACTTCGTCTGGTAATTGCGTCAGTCTCTTGCGGAAAAATGCCCGCAAATGCGTACTCAAGTCCTTGAGGAAGATCAAGTAAGCTTTTTCATCCCCCTCCAAGCCAGAAACCAAGCGCTCGCGCAGGAGCGACTCAGTTTTGTTCAAGCGCATCTGAGTAATAGTTCGTTGCATATGGGATGTTGGTTACAAATAGCCGAACAAAAAAGTCGGAAATTTCCGGGAACTTTTTAGAAAATAAATTTTAACGACCCTGTAACCGGCATGGGATTAGGTGCGAATTACTTGTTGAGTCGCCAACATTGTTCCAATCCTTACACCCAGTTTGCGACGTTATTTCGACCCGAACCATCTTCAACCAGAAAGGGAGTTCACAATGCGCAAGTCTACAGGATTGCTGCTAACGTTCATGGCACTACTGTCGGTGGGCAGTTCGCAGGCGCAACAAGCCAACATGGATGCGAAGCCGCCAATGGCCATGCCCGACATGACCAAAATTCTTACCGCACCCGGGGTTTTCGGGAATTTCTCCACCTACAAGGTGCGTCCTGACTACTACAAGCTGTCCATGGCCGAACGCAAGGGGGCGGCTGCCGAGGTGGTCGCAGTTGTTGAGAAATATAAGGACAAGGTCAAGGCTGAAGCCTACCTGACACGGGGATTCGAGGCACAGAGCGACTTTTTCCTGCGAATCCACTCTTACGACATGGCTGCCACCCAGGCATTTTTGGTTGACTTCCGTGCCACACGCTTTGGTATGAATGCCGAGGTGACCGAGAACCTGGTCGGCATGACGAAGGCCTTGAACTACATCACAAAAGATAAATCGCCAAATCTCAACGCCGGTCTGACTGGCGCCACCTATAGCGACGCAACACCCCGTTACGCCTTCGTGATACCCGTGAAGAAAAATGCGGACTGGTGGAATCTGACCGACGAGCAACGTCTCAAGGAAATGGAGACCCATACCCTGCCGACGCTGGCCAATCTGGTCAATGTAAAACGGAAACTTTATCACTCGACCGGCCTCGACGATACCGATTTCATCACCTACTTCGAAACCGCCGACCTCGGTGCATTCAACAATCTGATGCTGGCGCTTGCCAAGGTCCCCGAGAACAAATACCACGTTCGCTGGGGCAGTCCCACCGTACTGGGCACGATTCAGTCGTTCGACAGCGTCGTGAATACGTTGTCCATGGGACGCTAAATGCCCGACACACCGTGCGCAACCGCTGCGCACGGTGTAGGCACATATGAAGGCACGATTTCCTTTGAAATGTCTTCAGCAAGAACGGATGTCTTGTCTGCCGAATACCGTTTGGTAGTCAGCAGAATGCAAGTTGTGGATCTAGGAGAATACAAATGGCACGACTGAGTCGCAGAGATTTTTTGAAGGCATCCGCCGCCACTCTGCTGGGTAATTCACTTACCTTCAAAACATTAGCGGCCACCATGGATTTATCCGGCGCCTTCGAATATTCGGGCTGGGAAAATTTTCATCGCAACCAGTGGTCGTGGGACAAGAAAACTCGCGGAGCGCACCTGATCAACTGTACTGGGGCTTGCCCGCACTTCGTTTATACGAAAGATGGTGTGGTCATTCGCGAGGAGCAGTCCAAGGACATTCCGCCGATGCCGAATATCCCGGAATTGAATCCCCGGGGGTGCAACAAGGGGGAGTGCGCACACCACTACATGTATGGTCCGCATCGCCTGAAATATCCTTTGATCCGGGTTGGCGAACGCGGGGAGGGCAAGTGGCGGCGTGCCACGTGGGAGGAGGCACTAGACCTTATCTCAGACAAGATAATCGACACGATCAAGAATCACTCTCCCGATTGCATCAGTGTCTACTCACCTCTTCCGGCCACAGCACCAGTATCGTTCTCTGCTGGAAACAGGTTTGCGCACTATATCGGCGCCCATACACATACCTTCTTTGACTGGTACAGTGACCATCCCACTGGTCAGACACAGACGTGCGGTGTCCAAGCCGACTCAGCGGAGTGCTCCGACTGGTTCAACTCAAAATACATAATCCTCTGGGGGGCAAACCCCACTCAGACTCGTATTCCAGATGCGCATTTCCTGTCAGAGGCGCAGTTGAACGGCGCGAAGGTAGTCAGCATCTCCCCGGATTTCAACTCTTCTACCATCAAGGCGGACCGTTGGATTCACCCTCTGCCCGGTACTGATGGCGCCCTCGCACTGGCCATGGCGCATGTGATCATCAAGGAAAAGCTCTACGACGCCCACAACCTCAAGGAACAAACTGATCTACCGTATTTGATCAGAAGGGACACCAAGCGGTTCTTACGTGAAGCTGATGTGGTTGCCGGGGGATCCAAAGATAAGTTCTATATTTGGGACAGCAAGACTGGCAAGCCGGTAATCACGAAAGGTTCCTGGGGCGACCAACCAGAACAAAAAGCTCCGCCTGTCGCATTTATGGGAAGGAACACCCATACATTCCCAAAGGGCTATATCGCCCTGGAGAATCTGGACCCCGCCCTGGAAGGCAAATTTCAGGTCAAGTTGCAGGATGGAAATACAGTTGAAGTCAGACCAGTATTCGAAATTCTGAAATCGCGCATCGAGGCCGACAACAATATCGCCAAGGCAGCGAAAATCACCGGGGTGCCGGCAAAGACCATCATTGAAGTGGCCAGAGAGTATGCAACAACGCAGCCGGCGATGATCATTTGCGGTGGCGGCACTATGCACTGGTATTACAGCGACGTGCTGTTACGTGCGATGCATCTGCTAACCGCACTCGTTGGCAGCGAAGGCAAGAATGGCGGCGGGATGAATCATTACATCGGACAGTGGAAGCCTGTCTTCCTGCCGGGTGTGGCTGCTCTCGCCTTCCCCGAAGGCCCTGCGAAGCAACGGTCCTGCCAGACGACGATCTGGACTTACATCCATGCCGAAGTTAACGACGAGATGGCAAATGTCGGGATCGATACCGACAAGTATCTGAAGCACGCGATCGATACGCGCCAAATGCCGAATTACCCTCGAGACGGCAGAGATCCCAAAGTATTTATCGTCTATCGCGGCAACTGGCTAAACCAAGCCAAGGGACAGAAATATGTCTTGCGCAATCTCTGGCCCAAGCTGGATTTGATTGTTGACATCAATATCCGCATGGACTCAACGGCGCTGTATTCGGATGTTGTGCTGCCTTCCGCTCACTGGTACGAAAAGCTCGACCTCAACGTCACCGCCGAGCACACCTATATCAACATGACGGAACCGGCAATCAAGCCGATGTGGGAATCCAAGACCGATTGGCAGATTTTCCTCGCACTCGCCAAACGCGTTGAAATGTCAGCCAAGCGCAAGAGTTTTGAGAGGTTTTACGACGAACAATTCAAGTGGGCACGCGACCTGACGAACCTGTGGAACCAGATGACCATGGACGGCAAGTTGGCCGAGGATGAGGCTGCTGCCCAATACATTCTGGACACTGCCCCCCATTCGAAAGGCATTACGCTCCAGATGCTGAGGGAAAAACCGCAGCGCTTCAAGGCGAATTGGACTTCGCCGATGAAGGAAGGCGTGCCCTATACCCCGTTCCAGAATTACATTGTCGACAAGAAGCCTTGGCCGACACTCACGGGGCGCCAGCAGTTCTATCTGGACCATGAAGTGTTCTTCGAAATGGGTGTCGAATTGCCGACCTACAAGGCTCCGGTCGATGCGGACAAATTCCCCTTCCGCTTCAACTCGCCACACAGTCGTCATTCGATCCACTCGACCTTCAAGGATAGTGTGCTGATGCTACGGCTTCAGCGCGGCGGTCCCTGCGTAGAAATCTCGCCGATCGATGCCACGGCAATTGGAGTCAAGGACAACGACTGGGTAGAAATCTGGAATAGCCACGGCAAGGTGATCTGCCGGGCCAAGATCCGTGCCGGTGAGCAACGTGGCCGCGTCTCCATGTGGCACACCCCGGAACTGTACATGGATCTCCTCGAAGGCAGCACGCAAAGCGTATGCCCCGTCCGCATCACGCCAACGCACTTGGTGGGCAACTACGGACATTTGGTGTTTCGCCCGAACTACTACGGACCGGCCGGCAGCCAGCGAGACGTTCGTGTCGATGTGAAACGCTATATCGGCGCAACTCCGATCAGTCTCTAGCCCAGTTGCCGTCGAACAGAATAAGGAATTCGAATCATGTCAAATATGACGAAGTCGCCTAAACGCCAATTGGCATATGTTGCCGACCTGAATAAGTGCATTGGCTGCCAGACATGCACTGTCGCATGCAAGACTCTTTGGACTAGTGGACCTGGACAGGACTACATGTATTGGCGGAATGTCGAAACCGCCCCAGGTTTGGGGTATCCAAGAAACTGGCAGAGCAAGGGCGGTGGATACAAGGATGGAGTCCTGCAGAAAGGGAAGATTCCGCCGATGATCGATTATGGCGTTCCCTTCGAATTCGACTACGCCGGTCGGCTTTTCGAAGGGAAAAAGGAAAGAGCGCGACCGAGTCCGACGCCTCGGTCTGCTCCCAATTGGGATGAGGATCAGGGAGCGGGCGAATATCCCAACAACTCCTTTTTCTATGTGCCGCGGATGTGCAACCACTGCGCCAAGCCGGCATGTCTTGAAGCCTGCCCGAATGAAGCGATATACAAGCGCGAGCAAGACGGCCTGGTGGTGATCCATCAGGAGAAGTGCAAAGGGGCTCAGGCATG
>CALAGF010000009.1 GCA_937892345.1 uncultured Rhodocyclaceae bacterium
TGATTATCGGTTCGCAGGACGAAGGCGTCATGTGCGTCATTGAATCTCAGGTACCGCTGGGGGAAATGTTCGGTTTTTCAACCGTCCTTCGATCCGCGACGCAGGGCAAGGCGCAGTTTACCATGGAGTTTGCCCTTTATCGCCAGGTGCCGCAGTCGATTGCGGAGAAAATTGCCCTGGAAGCAGCCAGGAACAAGAAAACGGCGGCGTGAAGAAAAGACCGAAGGCTGAAGGCTATAAAAAGGCTGAAGACCGAAGGCTGAAGGACGAATAAAGGCTGTGAAGTAAGAGCGATGGCAGTAGAAAGAGCGGTCAGATGGAAAGACAATGTCGTTCATTTAACGTATGAGGAACGGATGATGATCAGGAAAGAAATCATAGAACGCAATCCGCTGTTGAACCTGGGATTCGACAGGGAATATATCCTGTCCGACGGCGGATTGGGCGCGGTTCTGGCCCACGCCGGCGTCGGAAAAACGGCGCTGCTTGTGCAGACGGCGCTGCATGCCATGATGCATGAACAGCCCGTGCTGCATGTCAGCCTGAACGACGCGGTCAGCAAGGTGGACCTGTGGTACCGCGAATTGTTCAACGACATGGCCTCAAAATATGATTCCGCGGAAATTACGCAATACTGGGAGAACATGCTCCATTACCGGTTTATCATGACGTTCCGGGTGGAAGGATTCAGCGTTCCAAAGCTGGAGGAGCGTCTGGCCGATCTGATGCAGCAGAATATTTTCAAGCCGCACACCGTTATTCTGGACGGTCTGAAATTTGATGAATCCGGGCGGGGGCTGCTGGTGGAATTAAAGGAAATGGCCGGAAAATACGCCATGCGCATCTGGTGCACCGTTCACACGCATCGTCACGAACCGCCCAAGGAAGACGGATTGCCTCTTTCTTTCCTTCATGTGGCGGATCTTTTTGATGTGCTGGTGCAGTTGTCTTCCCGGGGGCCCGAAGTGTATATCAAAGCCCTCAAGGGCCAGTCGCCCGATTCCCGGCAGGATGCCCTGCTGCTCGATCCGGCGACCATGCTGATGGTAGACGGCATCGATGCGCAAATCGTTCGCGTTTTTGAAAACCTCAAGGCCGTGGCAGAGGCTGCGGGTGGCTCGCTGGCCGACGTGGTCAAGTTGAACGTGTTTTTGACCGACCTGGCCAATTTTGCCAAGGTCAACGAAACCATGGCGCAATATTTCAGCGAACCCTTCCCCGCGCGTGCGGCGGTTGGTGTCAAGGAATTGCCACGCGGCGCGCTGGTTGAGGCCGACGCGGTGATGTCGATCGGCGGATGACCACAACGGGTCAGCCCGTCAGCGCCGGTGTGCCGATTCGCGCACCGGACGCCCTGCGCAAAAAACTGGCGAAGATCGGCCTCCATTGTGAGGCCGATTTGCTGGTGCATCTGCCGCTGCGTTACGAGGACGAAACCCGCATTACGCCGGTCGCAGCAGCGCCTTGGGGGGAGTCGGTGCAGGTTGAAGTAGTGGTGTCGTCTTGTGAAGTTCAGTTCCGGCCGCGACGCCAGATGGTAGTCAAGGCGCTGGACGAGAGTGGTGAACTGACCCTGCGGTTTTTCAGCTTTTATCCCAGTCAGCAGGCGGCCTTGTCTGAGGGCTCGCGGATTCGGGCTTTTGGTGAGGTCAGGGGCGGTTTTTTCGGCGCCGAAATGGTGCATCCCCGCTTTCGTAAAATTACCGAGGGCGATGCGTTGCCCACGGAAATGACGCCTATTTACCCGTCGACCGCTGGTGTTGCCAACTCGGCCTTGCAAAAGCTGGTGGGCAAAGCCTTGGCCGTGGCCGATCTGGCCGATACGCTGCCGGAGGAGATTCGTCAGCGTCTCAAGTTGCCCGGGCTGGCGCGCAGTCTGCACTTTTTGCACCGGCCGCCGCCCGGTACCGACGTGGATACCCTGCATGCGCGAAATCATCCTGCTTGGCGCCGGGTCAAATTTGACGAAGTGCTGGCGCAACAACTGTCATTGCGGCGTGCCTATCTGGCGCGTCGCGAACAGGGGGCGCCGGTGCTGGTGGCGCAGGATGATCTTGGCGCCCGTTTGCTCGATAGCCTGCCCTTTGGCCTGACTGGTGCGCAACTCAGGGCGATGGCGGAAATTGCCGGCGATCTGGCGCAGCCTTACCCGATGCAGCGTCTGTTGCAGGGCGACGTAGGTGCCGGCAAAACCATCGTTGCGGCACTGGCTGCCTGTCAGGCAATTTCGGCGGGCTGGCAGGCCGCTTTCATGGCGCCGACTGAAATTCTTGCCGAGCAGCACTATCTCAAGCTGCGTGACTGGCTGGCGCCGCTTGGCGTGCGCGTGGCCTGGCTTTCGGGCAGCCTCAAGGCGAAGGCCAAGCGGGAGCAGCTCGCGGCTGCGGCGGCCGATGCGCAACTGGTGATCGGCACGCACGCGCTGATTCAGGATGGCGTCGATTTCGCAAAACTGGGGCTGGCGATTGTCGACGAGCAGCATCGCTTCGGCGTCGCACAGCGCCTGGCTTTGCGCAAGAAGGGCAACAACCCGCATCAGTTGATGATGTCGGCCACGCCTATTCCACGCACGCTGGCCATGAGCTACTACGCCGACCTGGATGTGACGGTACTCGATGAATTGCCCCCGGGCAGAACGCCGATCAAGACGCGGCTGGTCGCCGACACGCGACGAGCCGACGTGGTCGGTTTCGTCAGCAAGCAGGTGGACGAAGGCCGACAGGCCTATTGGGTTTGCCCCTTGATCGAAGAATCCGAGGCGCTGCAATTACAAACCGCTCAGGAAACCTACGAACAGCTTTTGCTCGATTTGCCGGCGTTGACCGTAGGACTGGTGCATGGCCGTCTGAAGGCCGACGAAAAGCAGGCCGTCATGGCAGCGTTTGCTGCGGGTGAAATTGATGTGCTGGTAGCCACCACGGTGATCGAGGTGGGGGTGGATGTACCCAATGCCAGCCTGATGGTGATCGAGCATGCCGAGCGTTTCGGCCTCTCGCAACTCCATCAGTTGCGGGGGCGGGTCGGGCGCGGGCAATACGAATCCAGTTGCGTCCTGATTTATGCCGGACCGCTGGGCGAAATCGCCCGCCAGCGCTTGAAGATCATTTACGAACACACGGACGGCTTTGAAATCGCCCGTCAGGATTTGCAGATTCGCGGCCCGGGTGAGTTTGTCGGCAGCCGGCAAAGCGGCGTGCCGCTCTTGCGTTACGCAGATCTCGAACTCGATGCCGATCTGGTTGACATGGCGCGGCAGGTGGCCGAAGACATGCTCAAAGACCATCTGCCATTGGCGGAAAAGCACCTGCAACGCTGGCTGGGCTCGCGGGAAGAACTGCTCAAGTCCTGAACCACTCTCCAATCAGCGCAGCCACCTGCTCGGGCTGGTCGTGATGCATCATGTGGTCGGCCTGATCGATCCAGTGCTCCTCGATGTGGGCAAAGCAGGCGCGGCGGGCCTCCCAGTCGCCGGGACGGGCGGCATAGTCGCGCACCACCCAGGATTGCCGGGCCGCCACCCAAAGCACCGGGCAGGTGATCTGGCGCCAGATTGCCATCGATTCCTCAAGCCGGAACAGATAGGGCGACATGGCTTTGTGCCAGGGATCGCCATTCCAGATGATGCCGTGGCGCCTTTCCCCGTTCTTGCTGCTGCCATCGCCCAGCCGAGCCATGTAGCGGGACAGGAATTCGGCCCGCTCAGGCGTCAGGAAAGGGTCACTTTTCAGCAGGCGGCGGGCAAACGCCGAACGGTCGGGGTAGACATGCATGCGCGGTGGCTGGCGCAGTTCGCCCAGCCACTGGCGGTAGCGTTCCGGCGCCATTTCCGGCGTTGTCGGCGCAATGCCGAAGCCTTCCAGGCTGATCAGTTTTTCTACCCGCTCCGGTCGTAGACCGGCGTAAAGGCAAGCCAGAATGCCGCCCATGCTATGTCCGGCAAGGCGGACGCTGCCGTTGGGCGCGTAGTGGTCGAGAATGGCCTCCATGTCGCCGATGTGTTCGGCAAAGAAATAGGGGCGCTCCAGCCATTGCGATGGCCCGAATCCTCGCCAGTCGGGGGCGATGATGTTCCATTCGCCTTGCAGCGCGTCGACCACAAATTGCCACGACGCGGAGACATCCATCCAGCCATGCAGCAGAAAGAGCGTGGGGGCGCCCGGGTTGCCCCAGCGCCGGATATGCAGGCGAATATCCGGCAGGTCGAGAAATTCGGAACGGGAGGGATGCAAGGGGATCAAGAGCGTCTCCGGGGAAAATACAGCTGTCGAGTTTAATCGTTCGTCGTGTGGCATGGGCCGGCTGCGCTTGCTGCCAGACGGGCGTGTTGGTCGGCGACGGCATTGCCGCGGCAGGCGGCATGGCCGGGAATCCAGGTGATCGTTGCCTGATCCAGCATCAGTGGCAGTGCATCCACCGCCTGATGTGCGGTGATGGCCTCGTCGGGCAGGCCTTGCATTTTGAGGCGGCAAAGCCGGTTGACCGTATCAAGGTTGTCGGAAAACAGCGCGAAAGCCCGTCCGGGGAAGTGACGCGCCATGTGATCCAGTGCCATCAGGGCGGCTTGTAATTCCAGTTCGTTGCTGCCGATGGCCGGCACGGTACGGGTCAGCACCTGGGGAGTGAGATCTGCATTGGTGTAAATGACGGCAGCCAGTCCGCCACGTTCCTGGCGGCTGGCATCGCTGAAAACCAGCGGGCAGGTGGTGAACTGGCCGTCAAATTTCCGTGGCAGCGGGCCGTGAGAAAGCGGAATAACGCGAACCGGTTTTTTCTGTCGCCTTCGGGCCATGGGGAAGGTATGTGCTGGATAGGGGGGGCAAGGATACACAGCTATGCTTTCCCGTGCTGTGCCCTGTTTTGTCGAATCGCCTGAATGCCAAAGAGGGTGATCGTCTAAAATGCAGTTTGATTCGTGGATTGGCCTGAGGGGGGCGATCTACGGCATGTAGTCTCGCGAACAACTTGGGAGGGTTGGGGATATGGGGACGCTAAACTCAATTGATTTTGAGGCTGCGCTCAATGTGTGCGCCAGTGAGCCGATTCACTTGATTGGGCAGATACAGTCGCACGGGCAATTAATCGCAGTTTCTCCGTTACCGCCGCATCGCATCGTTCAGGCGACAGAGGGCTTGTGGTTGCAGGGGCAAACAGCACAGTCGCTGATCGGACAGACGCTGGAGGATCAGTGTTCTGCCGATTGCCTCCTCAAAATCAGCCAACTGATCGCATTGGCGAACCGTCAGGGGACGGCGGGCGGCCGCTTGAGTCAGCACGAGCACGGCACGCCCTGCGACCTGCTGGTTCACCTTTATTTTTCCAACCAATTGGTCGTCCTGGAGGTCGAAGCCGATCTGGGCGCAAACGACGAGCATCGATTCGCCGACTTGCTGCTCGAAACGCAACAGGAAATGCTGTCCTCGGATGCCTTTTCCGATACTACGGTCTACCTGGATCAGATCGCGCTTTTGGTTCGCAAGCTGACCGGGTTTGATAGCGTCATGGTCTATCGTTTCGACGCTGACTGGCATGGCGAAATCATTGCTCAACAAAAGGCGGATTTCGCGCCGTCCTATCTGGGCATGCACTTTCCTGCCAGCGATATTCCGGTGCAGGCGCGCCGGCTTTACACCACCAATCTGGTTCGCCTGATTGCTGATGTGGATGCACCGCCTTTGACGATCTGGCCGACAAATTCACCAAGCAATGCACAGCCGCTCGATCTCTCGCTTTCCGCATTGCGCAGCATGTCGCCGATTCACATCGAATATCTGCGAAACATCGGCGTAAAGGCGTCGATGACGATCTCCTTGCTGAAAAATGGCCAATTGTGGGGGCTGATCGCCTGCCATCACCTGACGCCCAAGCGCGTTTCCATTTCGATGCGTGAGGCCGCAATTTTTCTCAGTCGGTTGATTTCGACGCGCTTCACCGCCCTGGAGGCCTTCGCACAACGCAATATTGCGGACAAGGCATTTGAAATCAACACCAAGCTGCTCAGCCTGCTGCCTACCGTGAGCATCGATACCATCCTTGATTCGCTGATGCCGGACCTGCAAGCCATGATGAACGCTACCGGCATCGTCATTCTTGTGGATGGCGGCCGCTATTGCCACGGTGAGCTGCCCGCGGCGGAGGAACTCGACGCGATATTGGCGTGTTTGCACCAGCGCGGTGGGAGTGAAGTCTTCAGTACGAATTATTTCAGCCGGGACTTGGCCTCAGAAGTCCCGGTGTCGCCTTTGGTGGCCGGCGTCCTGGCCACCCCGAATGTGACGGAGTACGAAAATCGCATTGTCTGGTTCCGGAAGGAAAAGCCCCGGACAATTCAGTGGGCTGGCCGCTACGACGAAGGCTTTGTGCAAAACGCGGCGGGCGAATATCGTCTAACGCCACGCAAGTCCTTCGCACTGTGGTCAGAGGCTTGGCTGGGCCGTTCTGAACCGTGGAATGCCCTTGAAATCAACATCGCCTCCATGCTGGCCTTGTCCCTTCCCGAGAGCCTTTCGCAAACCCGTCGTCTGGAGGCCTCGCTGGCACGCCAGCGACAGAGCGAAGAAGAACTGCGCCAGCATCGTGACCAGCTCGAAGAAACGGTTCGCATCCGGACCAACCAGCTTTCGATTGCCAAGGATGCTGCGGAATCCGCCAATCGTGCCAAATCGTCCTTCTTGGCTAATATGAGTCATGAATTGCGCACGCCAATGAACGGCATCATGGGCATGATCAATCTTGCCATGCGTGGTGTGAATGACCCGAAAGTCCTGGATCGCCTGAAAAAGGCGGAAACATCGACCGTGAATCTGCTGGCGATCATTGACGACATCCTGGATATTTCGAAGATCGAAGCCAATCGGATGAAGCTGGAGGTCGTCGATTTTTGCCTTGATCAGATCATTTCCAATGTGCACAACCTGATTACTTCCAAGGCCATGGAAAAGCAGTTGGTGATGACCTATCACCGGCAAGCCGGATTGGAGGGGCGCTATTTTCGGGGCGATCCCGTGCGGCTGGAGCAGGTCTTGCTGAACCTGCTGGGTAACGCCGTCAAGTTCACCGCATGTGGAGAAGTCGTTTGCAGCATTCAGCAAGTTGCCATCGATCAGGACAGCGTCGTCCTCCGTTTTGATATCAAGGACACCGGGATCGGCGTATCTCCAGAAAATTTCGGCCGGATTTTTAGCGCGTTTGAACAGGAGGATGCGTCGACGACGCGGCGGCACGGCGGCACAGGATTGGGTTTGGCGATTTCCAAGCGTCTTGTTGAGATGATGCAAGGAAAAATTGGCGTCAACAGTGTCCTTGGGCAGGGCAGCACCTTCTGGTTTACCGTGCGTCTGGGCCTTGCAAGCCCAGATTCGGGACGCGCCGGGAATACCTCGGATGGGGTTGTCGAAACTGAATTCCGGCGACTGCATGCCGGGAAGAGTCTGCTGCTGGTCGAGGATGAGCCGATCAATCAGGAAGTCGCGCAGTTACTACTCGAATCTGTCGGGCTAAAGGTGGATGTCGTATCCAATGGCGTCGAAGCGCTGGAAAGGATCAGTCCCGGACGCTATGCGCTGGTGCTGATGGATATCCAGATGCCAGAGATGGGCGGCATAGAGGCAACGCGCATCATACGGACGATGGCCGGCCTGGAGGCTGTTCCGATTCTTGCCATGACCGCCAGCGTGTTGGACGAAAATCGCCACCAATGCATTGCCGCCGGGATGAATGATTTCATCACCAAGCCGGTTGAGTTTGAAACAATGCTGACCACCTTGCTGCGCTGGCTATGAACAAGATCCATTCGGCCATTGGCGATCATTTGCGGTCCCGCACCCGGCTTGCGCATGCAGCGGTTGATCGTCATTCGGTTCTACGCCCGTTGATGGCGCCCGGCCTAAGTCGCGCAGAATACGCCACGGCGCTGGCGTCGCTGCACGCGCTCTACGCGACACTCGAACCGTGTATGGCAGAGGGGCTTGTTGCAGGACGTAGCCATTATCCGTTTCATCCACGCTGCGCTTTACTGAATGCCGATTTGCAGGCGCTTGGACATACGCCTTTTCCGGACCAGGGATATCTGCGGCAGGCCTTGCCGGCTTCAGTCGACGAGGCAATCGGTGTGCTTTATGTGCTGGAAGGTTCTCGTCTGGGCGGCAAGTTCATTCTCGAAAATTTGCGCAAAACCGCTGCCGGCTTGCCGATGGACTTCTTTTCGGATCATGGCAACGACCCCGCCGTCACCTGGGCTGCGTTTCACCAACTATTGGCAGTTGAGCAGGAAGATATTCTCGAAGACAGGGCCGCCTCGGCTGCGGTACGCCTGTTTGATGCGCTGTTGAAGCATCTGGATGCTTGCCAAACCTTGTCCCCTTAGCGCTTTAACGGCAAACGATCAGGCAAGTTCGGGGGCTTGCGGAGGAGAAATCTCGTCCGCAGCTCGGCCAAAGCCGACATTGGCCCTTGGGCCAAATGCTGGCGGCTAAGCGGCGCTTACCAGCCGCCTAAGAGGATAACGAACTAAAGGCCAGTTTCCGGCCAAATTGCGGTCTGCCCTCATTTATTTCCAAAGTGTCGGTGCGCAACACTTTAATGCAGGCCAGTTGTCAATTTGTGACGAATTCCTTAAGGGGAACAAACGAACTGCATTTTGCGGCAACTTTCGCAAGATCCAAGTGGAGTGCAATTTTCTGATTATGAACGGCGTGTATGTATTTTGGCTTTTGATGTTGCCTACTCAAGCGCTCGAGGTGTTCCTTCGGATCGTTTATTAACTCAGGGGAAGCAACATCCTTGGGAGTCCAAGACGTAATGATTTTTGATACTGACGATAAGTCCGCAAGTATCCAGGCCTCCAACTCTTGTACCGGAACCACAATACAGCACCTGCCATGAATGCCATCAGCTAAGGCCTTGTTCCAAATTTTTTGTCGTGCTTCGACCTCTCGGGCCGCTGGGTCGCTACGATCCGCGTCGTAACAGACAACAAATCGAGCAACTCCCTTGTCGGAAAAGAGCTTCAGTTGGGACGCTCCCTTACGAAGCATCTCACCACATCCACCATACCCTTTTACGAGCACGGATAATTTGTCGTTATTAGCAAGGCGCTTAATTAGTATCCGCAGAGTCTCTACGTCGGATGGGTCCTCCCCGATAACTCCGTACAATTAATCGTCTCCCAACGTTTCAATAAAATCGGAGAGAGGACCTTCTTCTGCAATAAAACGCTCAGATCGGAAGAGCAC
>CALAGF010000010.1 GCA_937892345.1 uncultured Rhodocyclaceae bacterium
CACCTATATCGTCCAGGGCCTTGTCATCATCGTGGCTGTGGCCATCGATATCCGTAAGTACCTGGCAAAGAAGTAACCCCTCATTCGCATACAGAGAAGCCCCCCGCCGGTTCTCCCGGCGGGGGGCTTCTGTTGTGGCAGCTTATGGTAAACGGAGAGTGGATATCAATTGAGAATGGAATTCAGGATCCCGACCAGTGCATGATACTGGGTGGCGTAAGCTTCTGCGCCGTCCTTGGGGCGGCCCGGCTCGGCCATCTCGGACTTCATCTTCTCGACGATCGGGTTATTCTCAAATTGGAGCTTCTGGCTCTTTCCGCCTTTGGCTCCTGGTGCAAAGAAATCAAACATTGCCAGGTGGGGCTCCAGCGTCAGGAAGCCGTGGTAGCCCTCCTCGCAGAAAGCACGGCGAAGCAGCTCAGGGATCTTGCCAAGGCCGGTGCCTGCGGGCACATTCAGCAGGCAGCCGGGCAGAGCATCCTTGATGTGGATATAAGCGATCTGGTCATGGAGCAGTTCCCAGCACTCCGCAGTGTCCTGCTCACACTGAACAAAGTTGGCAAAATCAAACGCCGCCTTGAAGTGGGGGCAGGCCAGCCGGTCGAACAGCAATTTGCAGCGGGCACTGGTGTCTCCGTAGATGCCCTTCTCATTTTCATGGAGCAGGACAATGTCATGCTTTTCCGCGATCCGGATAAACTGACGCAGCTTATCCAGCACCACATCGGTATAGCTGTCTGCATCGGCATCCTTGGGGATGAGGAAGCTGAACATCCGGATGAAGGAGCAGTCCAGCAGCCTGGCCGTTTCGCAGAGCGTTTCCAGCTGCTCCAGCTGCTTGGCAAAGCCCTCTTCATCGTCCACCTCCACCTTGCCGATGGCCGTACCCAGGCTGGAAACGCCCACACCTGCGGCCCGCAGCTTCGGCAGAAGAACGGTGCGCACTTCCTCGGGGGTGTAATCGGCAATGCCCTTGTGCTCGGCGCTGCGGATGCAGATATACTTCATCCCCAGATCCGTCACAGTTTTGAGCTGCTGGTCAAAGTCCTGGCTGATCTCATCCGCAAAACCGGAAATTTTTTCGTAAACACTCATAAGACACACCTCATTCACCGATCTTTGTTTTCCGAACATAACAGCACTGTTCCTGGCTTGTAGTATACCACTCTTCCGGGAGCTGTGTTATAATAAATCGAAGGAAAATATCAAAATTCAAAGAACGTTCACAAATTCAACGTAACTGCCAAACAAGGAGGCAGGTTCCTGTGCAATTCAACGAAAAAGAAAAAGTTCTCCAACTTTTTTCGGAGAGTGGGCGAGAAAATGCGGAGGGCTATTTGGAAGCCTGTTCAAGCAGCAGGAGGGGCTGACACCCCGCCAGTACCGCCTGCAGCAGCGGCATCGCCAAAGAAGTTATCGAACCTGGACAAAGCGATGCCGCGCACACAGGGTTTTGGCGCCTTGCCGCCCCCCGCCTGCCCGGCCAGTCCATCAGTAGTGGGGCGGCAGCTCGTCGCGCAGGTTGCGCGGGGCCGCGCCGCCGCCCTCGGGCACCTGCTGGCGCAAGCGCAGCAGTTCACGGGCGAGGTCGTCAATCTGCTGCTGCTGGCGATAAACGGTGAGATTGAGCTGATCGAGCAGGTCTTCGGTGTAGCTGGCCTTGATCTCCAGATCGTTCAGGCGCTGTTCGAGGGGGGAGGAATCTTGCATGGCGCTATTGGAACGCAATCCGGGAAAAGCAATCCGGGAACGGAATGGAGGAAAGCCATTTGCAGCGCAACCCACGGGCCCGTGGGAGCGCTGCGGCCTACCGCCCATCCAGCGGATAGGCTGGATCGTTGTATCCGG
Source organism: uncultured Rhodocyclaceae bacterium (assembly GCA_937892345.1). Taxonomy (GTDB): domain Bacteria; phylum Pseudomonadota; class Gammaproteobacteria; order Burkholderiales; family Rhodocyclaceae; genus Azonexus. Next base: position 1,849 of record CALAGF010000010.1, read on the forward strand.
GCGTGGACGGATGGCCCGGCGCCACCAGCGAGTTCACCAGCGCTTCGTCTTCTTCGGTCAGGGCGTAGCCAAGCGCGGGGGCATAGTCTTGCCACTGTGCCAGCGTTCGGGGCCCGGCGATCACCGAGCTCACGGCCGGGTGGGCCAGCACCCAGGCCGTGGCAAATTGGGCCAGCGTCACTCCCCGCTCGTGCACATGCTGCTGCAGTGTCTGGGCGATCTGCAACGACTCTTCGCGCCACTCGGTCTGAGCGATGCGCTTGTCACCCCGGGCGGCCCGCGAGCCGGCCACCGGTGGCTGACCGGGCAGGTATTTGCCCGTGAGCACGCCGCGCGCCACCGGGCTGTAAGGGGTGACGCCCACGCCATGGTGGGCGCAGGCCGGCAATATCTCGACCTCGGGCATGCGATTGAGCAGGTTGTAGTAGGGCTGGCACACCACCGGCCCCGGCATGCCCATCTGCCGGGCCAGGTGCACCAGCTCCGTGATGCGCCAGCCCCGAAAATTGGAAACGCCCCAGTAGCGGATCTTGCCCGCGCGCAGCATGGCATCGAGCGCCCGCAGGGGCTCCTCCAGGTTCATGCCGTTGTAGTCGCGGTGCAGATAAAGAATGTCCACATGGTCGGTCTGCAGCCGCCCGAGGCTCGCCTCGACCTCGCGCAGCATCCAGCTGCGCGAATAGTGCGCCTCGTTCACGCGGTCCGACATCGGGTTGCCGAGCTTCGTGGCCAGCACCCAGTGGTGGCGCTGGCCGCGCAGCAGTTCGCCCAGAATGGTTTCAGAAGCGCCCTTGGTGTACACATCGGCCGTGTCGATGTAGTTCACCCCTTGGGCATGGGCATCGGCCACGATGGCGGCGGCCTCTTCGCGCGGGGTCTGGTCACCAAACATCATGGTGCCCAGGCAAAGACGGGAGACCTGGAGATTGCTTTTGCCAAGGTTGCGGTATTGCATGGAACGGGCCTGGAGTGCGGGTGAATGCGCGGAAAGCACCAGCCCGGCACCCGATACCCAGACTGGCAGCGCATGGTACTGCGGCAGGTGCCGCACCACCGCTTTGCGTTACAGCCGCGCCGCCAGCCGCGCCGCCTGGTCGATGGCGCGCTTGGCATCGAGCTCGCCCGCCTCCAGCGCGCCCCCAATCAGGTGCGGCTTGATGCCCTGGCCCTCCAGCGCCTGCGCCAGAGCGCGCAGCGGCACCTGCCCGGCGCACAGCACCACGGTGTCGCAGGCGATCCAGGTGGGGTTCTCGCGCTTGTCGCCGTACGAGACGAGCAAACCCTCGTCGGCAATGCGCTCGTAGTTCACGCCGCCCACCATCTCCACCGCTTTCATCTTGAGCGTGGTGCGGTGAATCCAGCCCGTGGTCTTGCCCAGCCCGGCGCCCAGCTTGCCCTTTTTGCGCTGCAGCAGTGTCACATGGCGCGCTGGTGGCGTGACATGCGGGCCCGCGGTGGCAAGACCTCCGCGCGCCTCGGCCGGGTCGGTGATGCCCCACTCGGCCTTCCAGGCCGGCAGGTCGAGCGTGGTGGAAGGGTGGTTGCCGTGCACCAGAAACTCGGCCACATCAAAGCCGATGCCCCCCGCGCCAATAACGGCCACGCGCTGGCCCACGGGCTTGCCGTGGCGCAGCACGTCGATGTAGCTCAGCACCTTGGGGTGGTCCTGGCCGGGGATTTGGGGGTCGCGCGGCTCCACGCCGGTCGCGATCACCACCTCGTCGTAATCCATCAGGTCAGCGGCCTGCACGCGCTGGTTCAGGTGCAGGTGCACACCGGTGTCTTGCACCCGCGTGGCCAGGTAGCGCAGCATTTCGTGTTCGGTGTGGTGCGTGTTGAACACCGGGTGGGTCAGCACCGCATCCGTACGCAACAGGCTGCTTGGCAGGGCCGGGTCGGCAGCAGCCACCTGGGCATCGATCGCGGCCATGTCCAAGGTGACCTGGGCAATGATCTTGAACAGCGTCGAGACATCCTGGCGGGTGGTGGTTTCGTCGAAGGTGATCCCCAATACGTCGGTGGAGACACGGCGCAAGTTGTAACCGGCGGCCAGGGCATCGCGATAAACCGTTTCGGTGCGCGGGCCCAGACCCAGGTGCAGGGTGTCGAAAAAGTCGCCAGTCAGCAGTGGTACCCAGGCACGTTTGAGGCCTTCAGCAAGAATTGCGGTCAGGCGATGAATGCGTAGCGCGATGGTTTTCAGGCCTTGTGCGCCGTGATAAACGGCGTACATGCCGGCCATGTTGGCCAGCAGTACCTGTGAGGTACAGATATTGGAGTTGGCCTTCTCGCGGCGAATGTGCTGTTCGCGCGTTTGCAGCGTCATGCGGTAGGCGGTGTTGCCACGGGCGTCCTTGGATACCCCGATGATGCGGCCCGGCATGGCGCGCACGTTGGCTTCGCGAGTGGCAAAGAAGGCCGCGTGCGGGCCGCCAAAGCCCATCGGGATGCCGAAGCGCTGGCTGGAGCCGAGTGCAATATCTGCCCCCATCGCACCCGGCGACTTGAGCAGCATGAGTGCCATCAGGTCGGTGGCGACGGCGATGCAGGCACCCTTGGCCTTGAGGCTGCCGATGATCTCGGTGAGGTCGCGCACGTTGCCGTTATCACCGGGGTATTGCAGGAGGGCACCGAAGAATTCTTCGTCTTTTTGGCCGTCGACCGCAGCAATCACCAGTTCAAAACCGAAGTAGGCGGCGCGGGTCTTGACCACGTCGATGGTCTGCGGAAAACAGTTGGCATCGACCAGGAAGCGGTTGGACTTGGATTTGGAGGCGCGGCGCGCCATGGTCATCGCTTCGGCAGCGGCGGTGGCTTCGTCGAGCAGCGAGGCGTTGGCGATTTCCAGGCCGGTCAGGTCAACCACCATCTGCTGGAAGTTCATCAGCGCTTCCAGTCGCCCCTGAGCAATTTCTGCCTGATAGGGCGTGTAGGCGGTGTACCAACCGGGGTTTTCCATAACGTTACGCAGGATCACCTTGGGCGTCAGCGTATCGTAATAGCCCATGCCGATACAGGATTTGGCGACAACATTCTTGCCCGCGATGGCCTTCAGGTCCGCCAGCGCTTCGTGTTCGCGGCGCGGGGCCGGCAGCGGCAGGTCCTGCGGCAGACGGATGGCGGCGGGAACAGTCTGATCGATCAGTTGATCGAGACTGTCTGCGCCGATTTCCGCCAACATGGCCTGCATTTCGGTGGCACAAGGGCCAATGTGGCGGTCGATGAACTCATCGTGCTGTTCCAGCACCGAGAGGGGTTGATTGAGCGGCATGGGCGTTCCTTGCTTAGGCGGCGTCAGCGACAGCCTGGTAGGCGGCAGCGTCGAGCAGGGCATCGACATCCGCCATGTTGTCTGGCGTCATCTTGAACAGCCAGGCAGCGTAGGCGTCCTGGTTGACTGATTCCGGTGCATCGGCAGCCGCTTGGTTAACTTCAGTCACCGTACCGGCGATCGGCGCGTAGACGTCGGCAGCAGCCTTGACCGATTCAACGACGGCAATTTCCTTTTCGGCAGCGTAATGGGCGCCGACTTCCGGCAATTCGACAAAAACAAGATCACCCAGCGCTTCTTGCGCATGGTCGGTAATACCGATCGTGACCGAACCATCGGCGTTCTTGAGAACCCACTCGTGGGAGGCGGCGTACTTGAGATTGGAGGGGACGTTGGACATGGTTTTCTCCTGAATGGGGGTGAATTAGATGACAGCTTTGCCGTTGCGGGCGAATACGGGTTTGGTGACCTTGGCCTTGAGCAGTTTGCCACGGATATCGACTTCGACTTCATCGCCAACGGCGACGCCAAGCGGCAGGCGGGCAAGGGCGATGGATTGTTGCAGTGTGGGTGAGAAACTACCTGAAGTAATTTCGCCATTACCTTGTTTCGTAATGACTTGTTGGTGTCCGCGCAGGACGCCTTTGTCGAGCAGGATAAGGCCGAGAAATTGCTGTTTCTGGCCATTTGCGGTCAACGCGGCCTTGCCGACGAAATTGCGTTCGTCCTTCATGGCCACGGTCCAGCTCAGCCCGGCGTCTAGCGGCGAAACGGTTTCGTCCATATCCTGGCCATACAGATTCATACCGGCTTCAAGGCGCAGGGTGTCGCGGGCACCCAAACCGCAGGGTGCAACACCGGCATCCTTGAGCGCATTCCACAAGCCTTCGGCTTCGGCGGCGGGCAGCATGATTTCGAAGCCATCTTCGCCGGTGTAGCCGGTGCTGGCGATGAAATATTGATCGACTTCGGCGGCAAAAAAGGCTTTGAGGCCTTCAGTGGCTGCCTGGGTTTGGGGCAGGACTTGCCAGACCTTGCTGCGCGCATTCGGGCCTTGCACGGCAATGATGCCGAGTGCGTCATCGCCATCGCGGCGCTGGGTGATGCTGACGTCCAGCTGCCACTCGGCCACCTTGGCTTGCATCCAGGCCAGGTCTTTTTCGGCGGTGCCGGCATTGACCACGATACGGAAGCGGCTCTCGGTCAGGAAATAGATGATCAAATCGTCGATCACGCCGCCGGCTTCATTGAGCATGGCGGCATAGAGCGCCTTGCCGGAAACTTGCAGCTTGGCCACGTCGTTGGCGACCAGACGGGACAGGAAAGCGCGGCAATCCGGGCCGACCACATCAACCGGGCACATGTGCGAGACATCGAACATGCCGCAGTCCTTGCGCACGGCGTGGTGCTCCTCGATCTGCGAGCCGTAGTTGACCGGCATGTCCCAGCCACCAAAGTCGACCATGCGGGCGTTGATCGCACGATGCGCGGAATTTAAAACAGTTTTCTTCAGCATATCAATCCTTTACAGGCATTTTCTAATGCCAGTTCTAGAAACGGAAAAGGGGTGAAACGAAAAACTCGCGTCTTGCGTTTCACCCCTCTGTCCTCGATACCTGAGAGATTTGCCCCATCGGTGGATGTCGACCGTAATCATCGACATCGCTCTCCAGAGTTTCACGATGCTCATCTTGCCGAGCACCGGGTTCCGCGGTCCTGTTACCTGAGCGTTTTCGGGTGGTTTTGCGCCTTCGGCGGCAGTCCGGAAAATTCTTCGGCTGCGCTCTCCCACGGAACGGGGCGCACTATAACGGGATGGGGACATCTGATCAACCTGCTGCACTGCACAAGGCGTTCGGGGCGGGATGTGCCTTCGTGATAAAATCGCGTTTTATTTTGTGTGTCAGTCCGTGAATCCCGTCAATTTCGATTTTCATAGCCATTCTTCGGTTTCCGACGGTTTTTTGCCGCCGGAGGCTGTCGCACAGCGTGCTGCGGCCAATGGCGTGGACCTCTGGGCGTTGACGGATCATGACGATCTCGGTGGACTCGGAATTGCAGCTGAAGCGGCTGCCGTGGCCGGGATGCGCTTTGTGCCCGGCGTGGAAATATCCATCGAGTGGGAAGGGACGCCCATCCACATACTCGGGCTGGGCGTTGATTATCACCATCCGGATCTGGTTCATGGTCTCGAGGGCTTGCGTGCCGGGCGACTTGAGCGCGCGCGGCGCATGGGTGACGCGCTGGCTGCAATCGGTATTCATGGGGTGTACGAAGGCGCCCTGGCTTATGTCACCAATCCCAATCTGATTTCACGCGCTCATTTCGCTCGTTATCTGGTCTCCATTGGTATCGCCAAAGATGTTTCCGGCGTATTCCAGTATTACCTGACACCGGGCAAGCCTGGTTATGTTGACCACCGCTGGGCGGGGCTGGACGATGCGGTGGACTGGATCAAGGCTGCGGGTGGGGTGGCCGTGGTGGCGCACCCTGGTCGCTACAAAATGAGTGGTGGTGAAATGCGCCGCTTTCTTGAGCAGTTCAAGGATATTGGCGGTGAGGGGATCGAGGTGACTTGCGGTAGTCATTCGCCCGACCACGTACTGCATTTTGCGCGACTGGCACGTCGCTACCAATTTCACGCTTCACGCGGCTCTGATTTTCATGGCCCGGAAGAAAGCTATGTCGACCTTGGTCGGCTTCCTCAACTCCCGCCCGACCTGAAACCGGTCTGGCGTCTTGTCTGCTGAACCATGGCGCGCGTCGTTAACATTCATCCTGATACACCCCAGCAACGCTTGCTTGATCAGGCGGTGAGCTTTATCCGGGAGGGGGCGATTGTGGCGCTACCCACCGACTCCTGTTATGCCCTGGTCTGCCATTTGGGCGACAAGGAAGCGATGGATCGCATTCGACAGATTCGTCAGATGGATGAGCGCCATCACCTGACCTTGATGGTTCGCGATCTCTCCGAAATTGCCAATTACGCCCGGGTCGATAACGCACAATATCGTTTGTTGAAGGCAACAACGCCAGGTAGCTACACCTTTATTCTCGAAGGCAGCAAGGAATTGCCACGGCGCGTTTTGCATCCCAAACGCAAGACCATCGGCCTGCGCATTCCTGATCATCCGGTTGCGCTTGGTTTGCTGGAAACACTCAACGAGCCCTTGTTGACCACCACATTGCAGTTGCCCGGTGACGAGAGTCCGCTGACCGAAGGGTGGGAAATCCAGGATCGTCTGGACGATCATCTGGAACTGATACTTGACGCGGGACATTGCGGTGTCGAGCCGACCACCATCATTGACCTGACGGGGGCCTCACCGGAGCTGGTGCGAGCAGGTCGCGGCCCCTTGGCGCCCTTCGGGCTGGATTGACATGCTTGATCTCAATGCGCTGATCCAGACGATTGCGATTTCGGCCTTGCCGGTGATTTTTGCGATCACGCTGCACGAGGCGGCACATGGTTACGCGGCGCGTTATTTTGGTGATCAGACAGCCTGGATGCAGGGGCGGGTCAGTTTGAACCCGCTCCGCCATATCGATCTGGTGGGCACCATCCTGATTCCCCTGGCGATCCTGTTGTTTTCGGCGGGGAGTTTTCTGTTCGGCTATGCCAAGCCGGTACCTGTTAACTTTGGTCGTTTGCACAACCCCAAGAAAGACATGCTCTGGGTTGCTGCGGCAGGACCGTTGTCCAATCTGTTCATGGCGCTGGTCTGGGCTGCCCTGCTCAAGCTGGCCTGGTTGATGCCGGGTAATCAATTCACGCTGCCGCTCTCCGAGATGAGCAAGATCGGCATCGTCATCAATTGCGTGCTGATGGTGCTGAATCTTCTCCCGCTGCCGCCGCTTGATGGCGGGCGGATTGCGGTGAGCTTGTTACCCTATCGGCTGGCTGTGTCCTTCTCCCGTCTTGAGCGCTGGGGTTTCCCGATTTTGTTGATCCTGCTGTTCACCGGTATCCTCGGCGCCATCATGAATCCACTGGTCGCTTTGGCGGCTGGTGCCATCGAAACCCTTTTTGGTCTCTACTAAAAATCTATGTACGCAGAACGTGTCCTTTCCGGCATGCGCCCTACGGGTGAGATCGGAAGAGCACACATCTGAACTCCAG
>CALAGF010000011.1 GCA_937892345.1 uncultured Rhodocyclaceae bacterium
TGGGCGCGCGCGCCAGCAGCCCGCTGGTGACCGCGCTGCAATGGCTGCTCAAGCTGCCGCAGCAGCGCTGCCGCCTGAGCGAGTTGTGCGATCTGCTCGATGTGCCCGCCGTGGCGGCGCGCGTGGGTCTGGCGGCCGACGATCTGCCCCAGCTCACGCACTGGATGGCCGGCGCCGGCATTCGCTGGGGACTCAATCATGCACAACGTGCCCAACTGGGCCTGGCGGCCTGCGGCGATCCCAACAGCGCCTGGTTCGGCCTGCGCCGCATGCTGCTGGGCTATGCCAGCGGGCCGGCGCTGGAGGCCGCCTTCGACGAGGCACAGGTGTTTGCCGGCATGGAGCCCTATGACGAAGTGGGCGGCCTGACGGCCGAGCTGGCCGGATCGCTGGCCAGCTTGCTGGGGCGCATGCTGCAATGGTGGCAAACCGCCGGCGAGGCGGCTTCTCCCCAGGTCTGGGCGCAGCGCTTTCGTGCACTGCTCGATGATTTCTTTGTCGCGCAGGGCGATGAGGACCAGGCCTTGTGCGCCGCACTCGACACGGCCCTGGTCGGCTGGCAGGCCGCCTGCGAGCAAGCGGGTTTTGAGGCCTTCATTCCGCTGGAAGTGGCCCAGGAGGCCGAGTTCTACGGTTCCATGGACGGTGCCAGCAAATTCGTGCGCGGTGACGCCATCGCCGGCCTGCTGATTCTGTTCATCAACCTGATCGGCGGCATGGCGGTCGGTATCTTCCAGCACGGCATGACCTTCGGCGATGCGGGCAAGGTCTACGCCTTGCTGACCATCGGTGACGGTTTAGTGGCGCAATTGCCATCACTGTTGTTATCCACAGCAGCGGCGATCATGGTGACCCGTGCTTCGGGCTCCGAAGACATGGGCAAGCAGATTTTGAAGGACTCCGGTCTGCCCATTATTTCTGCCAATTCCATGGCTGAAGCCGCCACCAAGATCGTCGAAGCGGTCAAGTAAGGAGCTACCGAATGTCAATTCTGATCAACAAGAACACCAAGATCATCACCCAGGGCATCACCGGCAAGACCGGCCAGTTCCATACGGAAAAGTGCCAGGAATACGCAAACGGCAAGGAATGCTTCGTTGCCGGCGTGAACCCGAAGAAGGCCGGTGAGTCCATCTTCAATATTCCTATCTATGCCTCCGTCAAGGAAGCCGCTGCCGAAACCGGTGCGACCGTTTCCGTCATCTACGTGCCGCCCCCGGGCGCAGCCGCCGCGATCTGGGAAGCCGTTGAGGCTGACCTCGATCTGGCCATCTGTATCACCGAAGGCATTCCTGTTCGCGACATGCTGATGTTGCGCAACAAGATGAAGGAAAAGGAAGCCAAGGGCGGCAAGAAGACCCTGCTGCTCGGCCCGAACTGCCCCGGCCTGATTACCCCGGACGAAGTGAAGATCGGCATCATGCCGGGTCACATTCACCGCAAGGGCCGCATCGGCGTGGTTTCCCGCTCCGGCACCCTGACGTATGAAGCCGTTGGCCAACTGACCGAAATCGGTCTGGGTCAGTCTTCTGCTGTCGGTATCGGTGGTGACCCGATCAATGGTCTGAAGCACATCGACGTCATGAAGATGTTCAATGACGATCCGGATACGGATGCAGTCATCATGATTGGCGAAATTGGTGGTCCGGACGAAGCCGAAGCCGCCATGTGGTGCAAGGAAAACATGAAGAAGCCGATCGTTGGCTTCATCGCAGGTGTGACCGCACCGGCCGGCAAGCGCATGGGCCACGCTGGCGCCCTGATTTCCGGTGGTGCCGATACGGCCGATGCCAAGCTGGAAATCATGGAAGCCTGTGGTTTCACCGTGACGCGCAATCCGTCCGAAATGGCCAAGCTGCTCAAGGCCATGCTGTAAGCTGTTTCTTCAGCATCAAGGAAGGCGGGCTGCGTGTCCGCCTTTTTTTCGTCTTTTGATATCGAGTTTGAACCATGGCCCTCTTTCTTTCCGAAAACGACGTCAAGGCGGTGTTGACCGCTGAGATGGCGCTGGCCGGTGTGGCCGCAGCGCATCGTGATCTTGCGCTGGGTCAGGCGGTAGATATTCCGCGTGCGCGCAGCCGCCTGCCGCAAACGGTGCTCCATATCCTGCAAGGTGCATTGCCGGCTCAAGGTGTGATTGGCTACAAGGCCTATACCAGCAATCGTTCCGGGAATCGCTTTGTCGTGCATTTGTTTGATGCTGCAACGGGCATCTCGCTGGCCCAGATCGAGGCGGATTTTTTAGGCATGATGCGTACCGGAGCTGCCAGCGGCGTCGCTGCGAAATGTCTGGCCCGTTCCGGCGCCAGCGTGGCGGGCGTATTTGGCAGCGGCTGGCAGGCCGAAGGGCATGTGCGCGCCTTGTGCGCCGCATTGCCGCTTAAACAAGTCAAAGTGTTCGCTCGTTCGGTCGACAAGCTACAAGCCTTTTGTTCGCGTCTGAGTGAGCAAACTGGCGTCAGCGTGGAGCCGGCGGCAAGCGCACAAGCGACGGTGGAAAATAGCGACCTGATCGGTACCGTCACGACCGCTGCCTTGCCTTTGTTCGAGGCTGCCTGGCTGGCGCCCGGGACGCATATCAACGCAGCGGGATCCAATGCGCTGGTGCGTCAGGAATTGTCGGAGGCAACGATTCGTCGCTGCGACCTGGTGGTGGTCGATTCGGTAGCGACGGCACTGGCTGAGTCAGGTGACTTGCAACCGCTGCTCGAAAAGGGGCGCCTGCACTCGCGGCAGTTGATAGAGCTCGGTGATCTGTTGATTGGACGGCATCCGGGGCGGCAGAGTGATCAGGAAATCACGCTTTTTGAGTCGCAAGGCATGGCGATTCAGGATCTTTCGGTTGCACGCTTGGTGCTGGAAGCCGCGAAAGCTCAAGGCTTGGGGCGGGAAATCAACGGATCAGTTTGACCCAAATGTCAAGACCGCGAGACAATAGCCGGCCCGTCGATTTCCAGAGCCTCAAGTGAGGTCGACATCCGATAAGTACAAGGCGTGTGCGCATATGAAGTTTGCCAATCTGGGTAAGGTCCTGACGGTCGCGAGTTGCAGCGACACGGGGATCGTGCGCGCCCACAACGAAGATGCGCTGTTTGTTGATGCCGATCTTGGTATCGCGATACTGGCCGACGGTATGGGTGGCTACAATGCTGGCGAAGTTGCCAGCAGTATGGCTACGACTCAGTTGGCAGCCAGTTTTGCACGCCTGTTGTCGCAATGTGATGATGCGATGCTTGCCTCGGCGGGTGGGGCTGGCCAGATTCTCAGCGATGAAGTGAGTGCAGCAAATGCGGCGATCTTCAACATGTCGCAAAGTCAGTCTCAATGTGCCGGTATGGGTACGACCCTGGTCATGGCCTGGTTTTTTGACCGTCGACTCTACGTTGCCCATGTCGGCGACTCCCGACTGTATCGCTTGCGGGGTGACGCGTTCGAGCAATTGACCAAAGATCATTCGCTGTTACAGGAGCAGCTCGATAGTGGCATGATCTCTGTTGAGGAAGCGCGCTTCTCCGATAACAAGAACCTGGTCACGCGTGCTTTGGGCGTCGAGCCGGAAGTTGATGTCGAGGTGCACGATTTCGACGTTCTGACGGGTGACATCATTCTGTTGTGTTCGGATGGCCTGAACGACATGGTGGACGACGAAGAAATTGCAGAAATCATTCGCCGTTTTGGTGCCAATCCTTCGCTGGCGGCCACCTTGCTCGTGGAAACCGCAAATGATAACGGCGGCCGGGACAATACCTCGGTCGTTCTGGTAAAAGTGGCAGGCAACTACGCAGCGCCTGCCAACTGGTGGCAAAAGCTGCTGGCTATTTTGAAGTGAGATGAGGAAGACACGATGGCAAAATTGATCCTGTCCATGGACGGTCTGGTGCTCAAGGAAATTCCGCTCGACAAGGAGCGTTTGACCATAGGGCGCAAACCCCAGAATGATATCCAGATCGATAACTTGGCCATTTCCGGGGAGCACGCCGTTATCGTCACGATTCTGGCGGACTCTTTCCTCGAGGACCTGAATAGCACCAATGGCACCCAGGTCAACGGACAGGCAATCAAGCGGCACTTTTTGCGCAACAATGACATCGTTGAACTTGGCAAATACAAGCTCAAGTACCTTGTAGAGAATGGACCCTCCGCCTCCGGTAACGATCCGGAACCGGCCATCAAGGTCAAGGCGGCCATACCGACGAAGGCCGCAGAATTGCAACTGGAGGTCGATCCGGATGCCCGTAAGCCAGCTGCAACTGCAACCGCAGCAGCATCCCGTAGCGAAGGCCTGCCGGTGGCGGCCATTCAGTTGCTCAGCGGGCCGAATGCCGGCAAGCAACTGGACTTGCAAAAGACACTGACCACGCTCGGCAAGCCGGGCGTTCAAGTCGCAGTGATCGCCAAGCGGCCGCATGGTTATTTCATTACCCATGTGGAGGGTGATCAGTTCCCGACGCTGAATGGGCGACCGATCGATGCTCAGGCGCGTGCGCTGAATGATCACGACGTGATCGAAATTGCCGGCACCAAGATGGAGTTTTTCCACAAGCCATGAGTTCGCGTCGGGCGACATGAGGGCCGGCGTCGTCCGCACTGCGCTGGGCGTCGCATGCCTTGTGTTGTTTCTTGGGCATGCCTTCAGTTACTGGCGTTTGCCTGCGGTTTCTGCGCTGGAGACCTATCTCTACGATGTTCGGGTGCGCTTCTCGCCGCCAGGTGGGAGTACACAACAGGTCGTCATCGTCGATATTGACGAAAAAAGTCTTGGGGAACTGGGGCGCTGGCCTTGGTCTCGCGATGTTCTGGCCGTGCTGATGGACCAGCTTTTCGCCACCTACAAGATTCGCCTTGTCGGGTTCGATATGGTTTTTTCCGAGCCAGATGACAGTTCCGGCATGGCGGTGCTGGAGCGGCTTGCTGCGGGTGAATTGAAGGGAAACGCCGACTACCGGCAAGCGTTGGAAAAGGTGCGTGGCCAACTGGACTATGACCGCCGGTTTGCGGCCGCTCTTGAAGGCAGAAACGCCATTCTCGGTTACTACTTTGCCGATGATGCGCGTCCCTTGGCGGCGGAAATGCTGCCGCGCTCACTTTTCCCGCTTGCTGATTTTCCCGAGCTGGCCTGGCAATTTCAGGTAACCCGGGGGCTGGGTACGAATCTTCCCTTACTGCAGGCAGCGGCGGCGGGTGCCGGGCATTTTATGCCCCAGATCGACGTCGACGGTAGCATTCGCCGGGTGCCCCTGTTGGTAAGTTATGGCGGACAGGTCTATGAGGCGCTTTCGGTCGCCATGGTCAGGCAACTGATTCCCAACAGCGTGCTGCAGCTGGGTGTGCCTGATCCGGATGCCGGTATCGAATGGCTGGAGATCAGCAACGACACCCAGCGTCTCAGATTTCCCGTGGATGCCCAGCTTGCGACGATGGTGCCTTTTCGCGGGCCGGAACGAAGCTTTCCCTATCTTTCTGCGGTCGACGTGCTGAAAGGAAGGATTCCCAAGGCTGAACTGGAGGGACGCATCGTTTTAGTAGGCACCAGCGCGGCAGGCCTGTTTGATCTGCGAAATACCCCGATGGGCGGCACCTATCCCGGGGTCGAGATCCACGCCAATCTGATTGCCGGCATGTTGGCGCAAACCTTTATGTCCCAGCCGTATTACGTTGCCGGCATTGAGGGCGGTGTGCTGCTTGCGATTGGCTGCTTGTTGATCTTTGTGGCCAACCGGATGTCACCCGCCGGCAGCAGTGCGTTGATGCTGGCGCTGCTGGTGCTTGCCGTGGGCTTCAATTTATGGCTGTGGCAGGATGCGCGCCTGGTGGTACCCTTGGCTGGATCGCTGATGCTGTTGTTTTTGCTCTACGGCTTGGGCATGGCCTGGGGGTTTTTTGTGGAAAGCCGCAGCAAGCGGCGGTTCACCGCACTATTCGGACAATATGTTCCGCCGGAGCTGGTTGAGGAAATGGCGCGCGCCCCGGAAAGCTACAGCATGAACGGACGAAGCGACGACCTGACCATCCTGTTCTCGGATATCCGGGATTTCACCTCGCTCTCTGAAGGTTTGCCGCCAGATGAGCTGACGCATTTGATGAATGAGTATCTGGGTGCGATGACCCATGAAATTCAGGCTCATCGAGGAACGCTCGACAAGTATATTGGCGACGCAATCATGGCTTTCTGGGGGGCGCCGGTTGCCGATCCCAAGCATGCCCGGCATGCTGTCCTGGCGGCGATGGCCATGCAGAAACGCCTGCAGGCCATCAACCTCGATTTTCTGGCCCGCGGCTGGTCGGCGATCCGGATCGGGGTGGGTATCAATACAGGCCGGGTGACTGTCGGTGACATGGGGTCTTCCGTGCGCAAGGCCTACACCGTCATGGGCGACCCGGTAAATCTGGCTTCCCGTCTGGAAGCTTTGACGCGCCACTATGGCGTGGGCATCATCGTGGGAGAGGAAACGCGGGCGGTATTGCCGGATTTCCTGTTTCGTGAGCTTGACCGCGTTCGGGTCAAAGGCAAGCGCAAGGCTGTCGCAATTTTTGAGCCGTGGGGCGTGTCGACCGAAGCAAGCACTGAGCAGCTTGATGCATTGAACCTCTGGCATGAATTCCTGACGAACTACCGGGGACGGGTTTGGGATACCGCCCTTGAACAACTGGGAGCGCTTCCTGACAGCTTGGTCAATGCCTCCCTGAGAAATTTGTATCAACTGCGGATTGAACAACTCCGTGTCAATGATCCCGGTGAGGACTGGGACGGTGTGACGGACTTGCTGAGCAAATAGTGATGAAGATTCAGGTTTTAGGCTGTAGCGGCGGGATAGGCAAGGAATTGCGGACTTCCGCCTTTCTCGTTGATCAAGACATCTTGCTCGATGCCGGGACTGGTGTTGGGGATTTGGCGCTCGATCAGTTACTGCAGATTGAGCATGTCTTTCTAACGCATGCCCATCTGGATCACCTCGCGGCTTTGCCGATGCTGATTGATACGGTTGCAGATCGACGGCGTCGCCCCCTGACCATCCATGCACCCGCAGCCGTACTGGCGGTAATCCGGACGCACGTATTCAACTGGTCAATCTGGCCGGACTTTAGCGAAATTCCCTCACGGGAAACCCCTTTGCTGCAGTACCACGCAATCGAAGTCGGCGAATCGTTCTCGGTGGGCTTGCGCACACTCTATGCCTTGCCTGTTTCCCATTCGGTACCCGCTGTCGCCTGGCGCTTGCAAGGAAATCAAGGCAGTGTGGTCTATTCCGGCGATACCGGTCCGGGTGCCGATTTCTGGACTGCTTTGAACGGCATCGACGATCTGCGGGCCTTGATCGTGGAATGTGCATTCCCCGACCAGCAGCGAGCGCTGGCGGATGTGTCACGGCATTTTTGTCCTCAGACGCTGGCGGAAGGCTTGCAGCAACTGGCGCGCCCTTGCCCCATTTTTATTACGCATCTGAAGCCGGAACAGGCGGCATTGACGATGGCGCAGATTGATGAGGGGCTGCCGGGATTCAAGGTGTCAGCGCTCAGAAGTGGCCACGTTCTGAGTGGAGATATGCAGTCTCCGTGCTTGGTCGACGACAATTTGCTGGCCAGGCTGGAGCAACTGCATGATGTGGGGATTTCCTTGTCCAGCGAGCGAAATATCACGCGATTGCTGGAAAAAATTCTGCAGGCGGCCCGCCGGATTACCTATGCTGACGGTGGAACCCTCTATCGGATGTCGGAAGATGGTCAGCGTCTGCATTTCGAAATTGTTCGCAACGATTCTCTGAACATTGCTTTCGGAGGCAGCGAAGCGCCGCCTGCACTAGGTCATTTTCCCGATCTGGCCTTGTATCGGGCGGATGGTGTGGCCAACGACGGCATGGTCGCGGTCTATGCGGCATTGACCGGAACGACCGTCAGTATTCCGGACGCCTATGCGGCAGAGGGGTTTGATTTCAACGGTACGCGGGCATTTGACCAGCGCACAGGCTATCGCTCGCAATCCTTTCTGACCGTACCCATGAAAAATCATCTGGGCGAAATCATTGGCGTCTTGCAGTTGATCAATGCCATCGCACCGGACACCCGGCAGGTTCGCGCCTTCTCGGAAGCCGACAGGCGACTGGTGGAATCTTTGGCGTCACAAGCGGCAATCGCGCTCTCCAACCGACGGCTGATTGATGAACACGAACATTTGTTTGAAGCCTTCATCAAAGTCATCAGTCTGGCAATTGACGAAAAATCGCCGCATACAGGCGGCCACTGCCAACGTGTGCCGGAATTGACCATGATGCTGGCCGACGCGGTGGACGCCGTGGATGAAGGGCCGCTGGCTGAGTTTCGCCTGACCGAAAAAGATCGCTACGAGTTGCGTATTGCTGCACTGATGCACGATTTTGGCAAAGTCACCACGCCCGTGCATGTGGTCGACAAGGCAACCAAGCTGCAAACCATCTTTGACCGCATTGAACTGGTCGATACCCGATTTGCCGTACTCAAGCGTGAAGCGGAGTTTGCGTTGCTGCAGCGCCAATTGGCTGGGGAATCCGTAGCCGCACTACAACTGGCTCGCGATGATTTCTTCCGTCAATGCAACGTCGACCGTGCATTCCTTCATCATGCCAATATTGGCAGTGAGCGCATGGCGGCATCGGATATTGCGCGCGTGCAGGAAATTGCCGCACGCTACCGGTACACCGACTGCAATGGCCAGATTCAGCCCCTGCTTTCCCAAGAAGAATGCGCCAATCTGATGATTCCCGCAGGGACCTTGAATGCCGACGAGCGGGAAATCATCAATTACCACATCGTGGCAACCATCAAAATGCTGGAGCAACTCCCTTGGCCCCGGCATTTGCGCAACGTGCCCGAATATGCCGGTGGGCACCACGAGCGAATGGATGGCAAGGGCTATCCGCGGGGCCTGAAACGCGAACAAATGAGTTGGCAGGCACGCATGATGGGCATTGCCGACATCTTTGAAGCGCTTACGGCCAAGGACAGGCCCTACAAGCCGGCCATGCCGCTCTCGCAGGCACTTGAAATCATGGATAAATTCCGCAACAACGGCCACATCGATGCCGATCTCTACGAGGTGTTCGTCCAGCACAAGGTGTATCGCCGCTATGGCGAAGCATTTCTTGATCCGCAACAGCTCGACCGCTGAGCCAATTCAGCTTTGCGCTCTCACAGTCCCGGTGGACAATTTACGTAGGGTCGACTGACGGTTTACGGCAGTTTTTCCCACGAAAATCGACTGAA
>CALAGF010000012.1 GCA_937892345.1 uncultured Rhodocyclaceae bacterium
ACCCGCCACTTCCTGCCCGTGCTGCGACAAAAACAGGGCCGAAGGATTACTGACGCCTTTCAGCCCGGTTTCTGTCATCGCAAACACGCCCAATTCGTTCACAGCGCCGAAACGGTTCTTGAAGGCACGCACCAGCCGGAAGCTCGAATGTGTATCGCCCTCAAAGTAAAGCACGGTATCGACGATGTGCTCGAGCACACGCGGCCCGGCCAGCGCGCCCTCTTTGGTCACGTGCCCAACCAGAATCACGGTAATCCCGAGTTGCTTGGCCAGGCGGGTAAGCTGCGCCGCACATTCACGTACCTGCGACACCGATCCGGGCGCACTTGAGAGTTGATCCGACCACAGCGTCTGGATGGAGTCGATCACCGCGACGTGAGGCCGCTCGGACTGTAGACTGGCCAGAATGCGTTCCAGATTGATCTCGGCCATCAACTGCAATTGCCGGGCATCAAGATTGAGACGGCGAGCGCGCAAGGCGACCTGTTCTCCGGATTCCTCGCCGCTGACATAAATTGCCTTGTATTCGACCGAAAGCTGCGCCAGTGCCTGCAAGAGCAAAGTGCTCTTGCCGATACCGGGATCGCCACCGATCAGAACCACGCCACCGGGTACCAGACCGCCACCCAAGGCCCGGTCAAATTCGCCGATGCCGGTACTGAAGCGATCGGTTTCGCGGGCTTCGATTTCCGACAGTTTCTGCAAACGGGCAACCGGCGCCAGTGACTCGAAACGCGGATTGCCCGATTTTTCCGCCACCGATTCGACCAGCGTGTTCCAGACGCCGCAGCCGGGACATTGCCCCTGCCATTTCGGACTGCTCGCACCGCACTCCGTACAACTGTAAATCGTCTTGGTTTTTGCCATTCAGGACTCGTTGACCGTAACCGGCACCCGCGGGGCCAATGCACAAAATAATTCATAGGCGATGGTGCCGGCCGCTGCCGCCACATCGTCCGCCGCGACCTCACCGCCCGCGCCTTCTCCCCAGAGCGTTACCGGCGCGCCAATCCCGGCTGCAGGGAGGTCGCTGATATCACAGGCCAGCATATCCATCGACACCCGCCCCAGCGTCCGCGTGCGCTGGCCGGCGACTGCAATCGGCGTGCCGCTTGGTGCATGTCGCGGATAGCCATCGGCATAACCACAGGCAACGATCCCGATCCGCATCGGCCGCTCGGCCGTGAAGCTGCCGCCGTAACCGACTCGCTCACCGGCCTGAAGTTGCTGTACGCCAATAATTTCACTGGTAAGGCTCATTGCCGGCTGCAGAGCCAGTACCTGCGCGCTCGTTTCGGCAAAGGGACTGGCGCCATAAAGCATGATCCCCGGACGCACCCAGTCGGCGTGCGTGTGCGGATGCCGCAGGATGGCCGCCGAATTGGCCATGCTGACCGGCCCCCGCCAGTCGCCGGCCATGGCCTTGAAACGCGCCACCTGCCAATCAACGCCGCGCTCGCCGTCAGCCTCGGCAAAATGGGTCATCAAGGTGATGTTGACCGCAGGATGCGCGGCAAGGCGGGCCTGCGCTGCCTGCAGGCCGGCCATATCGAAGCCCAGCCGGTTCATCCCGGTATTCAGTTTCAGATGAATCGACAGCGGCATGTCACCTGCTTCAGCCAACAACATCTCAAGTTGATCGCGGCAATGCACCACGCTGTTGATCCCGTGCGCCACCACCTGTCGGGCATCGGCACTGGAAAAAATCCCCTCGAGCAGAAGAACGGGCTGCCGAATCCCGCGTTCACGCAAAGCCAGCGCGTTCTCGCATTCGAGCAAGGCAAAGCCATCGGCTTCGTCGCCCAGGGCGCTCAATGCGGCCGACTGACCATGACCATAGGCATTGGCCTTGATCACGGCCCAGGCCCGCGAATTTGGCGCCAGTTTGCGGACCAGGCGATAGTTGTTGCGGATCGCAGATAAGACAATGCGGGCGCGAATCGGGCGAGCGGTGATCAAGAACTCATCTCCTGCATCTTGCTCCGGGCAAATTGAATGAATGTTGCGGTCAACAGCGACTGGAAGCGATCTTTCGGATGCACCAGATACAGACCGCGGCGCAGGGGCGGATCGAGCGCGATGGAGCGTAACTCACCCAGCATCACCTCTTTTTCTGCAACGGCACGCGAAGCAATGGCAAAGCCCAGCCCGGTTGCAACCACCCCTTTCAAGGCTTCCGGGCTGCCCAGTTCCATCTGGGTTTTCAGGCTGGACGGGGCGATACCGTGCTGCTGAAAATACGCATCGCTGATCTCGCGCGTACCGGATCCCGGTTCGCGCGAGATGAATTCGTAATCGACCAGCTCACGCGGTTTGATGCGTTGGGCGTCAGCCAGGGGGTAATCCGGTGCACAGATCACCTGCAACTCGTCTTCACAACACAGATGGCTGCTCAGGCTCGGGAGTTTGGCCGGCGTTTCGATCAGGCCCACATCCAGCGTCAGTTCGGCCACCCGGCTTTCGATGCTTTCCGAATTGGCAACGATCAGGCGTGCGCGAACTTGCGGGTAGAGCGAATTGAACTCGCCCAAAATGCGGGGCAACATGAATTCGGCGATGGTCGTACTGGCACCCACCAGCAAAGGGCCGCGCATTTCGCTCGTCATTTCGGAAAGCCGCGTGTCCATTTCATCGGACAAGGCGAGAATCCGCTCAGCGAAAGACAGCACGATCTCGCCGGCCGGCGTCAGGGTAATACCCGTCGAACGTCGCTCGAACATGCGGGTTCCGTACTGTTCTTCCAAATGCTTGATCTGGAAAGTCACCGCCGGTTGCGTCATGAACAAGGCGTCTGCGGCACGGGTAAAACTCAGGTGCTTGGCTACGGCATGAAAGACTTGAAGGCGCCGGTCAGCCATGGGAACTCTCCATTTTCGTCGGGATGTGTTGCGGCCGATATTCAACCATATTCCACCCCCTGCCCGCTGCCGAATGCCGGGAATATTTGGTCCTGGCGGCCGGTTGACCGTCGTCATCGGCGCGTCATCGAAAGCTGTCACGATGCGGCTGAACGCATACTGCACGACAAACCGTGGTATAACCCCCGCCCAAAGCAATCACTACAAGAGACAACGCTCCGTGCCGTTCGGCTTCTACATCATCATGGCCGCGCAGTTTTTTTCCGCGCTGGCCGACAATGCGCTCCTGATTGCGGCCATCGCTGCCTTGCGTGAAATGCAGGCGCCTGCCGAATACGAGCCGCTGCTGAAAACCTTTTTCACCGTTTCCTACGTATTGCTGGCCGCTTTTGTTGGCGCCTTTGCCGACTCGATGCCCAAGGGGCGAGTGATGCTGATCAGCAACACGATCAAGATTTTTGGTTGCAGCCTGATGTTTTTCAGCCTTGATCCGCTGCTCGCCTATGCGGTGGTTGGTTTTGGTGCGGCGGCTTATTCACCGGCCAAGTACGGCATCCTGACCGAGTACCTGCCGCATCGACAACTGGTGGTTGCCAATGGCTGGATCGAGGGACTCACGGTCGGCGCAATCATCATGGGGGTGATGATCGGCGGCCTGCTGATCCAGCCCGCCGTCGCTTACAACCTGCTGGCCTTTGATTTCCCGCTGATCGATACCGGGATCGATACCGCCAACGAAATGGCCGTCGGTATCATTGCCCTGCTCTATCTGTGCGGTGCGGCATTCAATCTCTACATTCCGGATACCGGCGTCGACCACAAACCGCTGCACCGCAATCCCCTGTATCTGATGCATGAATTCAAGCACTGCCTGGTGCTGCTCTGGCGCGATCGACTGGGGCAGATTTCACTGGCGGTCACCACCCTGTTCTGGGGCGCAGGCGCCACCTTGCAGTTCATTGTCATCAAATGGGCTGAAGTAGCGCTCGGACTTGATCTGGCCAAATCGTCCATGCTGCAGGGCGTGGTTGCGGTGGGCGTCGCCGCCGGCGCGATTATCGCGGCCCGCTTCATTACGCTACGAAAATCCGTGCGCGTGATACCGCTGGGTATTGCCATGGGCCTGATCGTACTGGTGATGAATTTTGTGCATTCGATCTGGCTTGCGGTGCCGCTGCTGATCCTGATCGGCGGACTCTCCGGCTTCTTCGTGGTTCCGATGAATGCGCTGCTGCAGCATCGCGGCCACATTCTCATGGGCGCGGGTCACTCGATCGCGGTGCAAAATTTCAACGAAAATCTTTCCATCCTGATCATGACCGGCCTCTACTACCTCATGATCAAAGCCAACATGTCGATCTACTGGGTCGTCACGCTCTTCGGGCTATTTGTCAGCTCGCTGATGTACCTGATTCGTCAGCGCCATTTGGCCAATCAGCGCGACCGCGACGATGTTGCTCATCTGGACGACTCAGCCCACTGAACCGGGTTCAGAAGGGCAGCGCTGGCGCAACGGCAGAACGCAGTGTCCGACGGGCAAACAGCAGGTCTTCCCAAGCCTTGAGCTTGTCTGGCAGATTGCGCAACAGATAGGCGGGGTGGTAAGTCACGACCACTGGGATGCCGGCGTACTCGAATTGCCGACCGCGCAGGCTGGCCAATGATTTGTCGTCGCCCAGCAGGGCATGCACTGCCGCTTTGCCAAGCAGGACAATGATTTTCGGCTTGAGCAGTGCAATCTGACGTTCCAGATACGGTTTGCAGGCAGCCATTTCGGCGGTTTCAGGCGTGCGATTGCCAGGCGGCCTGCATTTCACCGCATTGGCAATATAAACTTTGTTGCCACGGGCAATATCCAGTGCATCCAGCATGGCATCGAGCAGTTTCCCGGCCTGGCCGACAAAAGGCTCACCCCGTACATCCTCTTCTGCGCCAGGTCCCTCGCCAATGAACAGCCAATCCGGTTGAAGATCACCGATGCCGGGTACGGCCTGCTTGCGTTGTTCGCACAAGGAACAAGCACGGCACGCCGCAATTTCTTGCAGCAGCGCAGGCCAATCACCGGCGGGCAGATGGGTTTTGGGCGGCACAACAGCGGGGCTTGCGGTCGACGGTGCGGCGGGTGCAATTTTCGCCGGCAGAACGTCAGCCACCACCGCCAGCGATTCGCGACGCTCCGTTTCTGCACCGGCACCGACCGTGGGCTCAGACGCTTGCATTGGCGAAGCATCGCGCAAGACCCAGATCGGGCTGATGCCCATTTCAGTCAGCATCTGCTCCCGGGTCAAGCTCATGCCAGTTCCTTGTCAAAAATCAGGGCGTCCTCACGTCCTTCGAGTGCCGGGTAGTAGGCTTTGCGCCGGCCGATCTCGCGAAAGCCGAAATGGCGGTAAAGGTCGATTGCTTTCGTATTGCTCGGACGGACTTCGAGAAACAGGGTCTTGGCCCCGGCGCATTTTGCAATCGCCATCGCATTACGCAGCAGGCGGGCACCATACCCCTTGCCCTGATGGCTAGCAGCCACGCCGATATTGAGCAGATGCGCCTCATCGAGTACCAGCATGACAATGGAAAAACCCAGCAATTGCCCTCCAACCCGCAACACCCAGACGCTGTAACCCGCCGCCAGCGAGTCAGCGAAGTTGCCACGGGTCCAGGGAAAGGACTGCAAACCGGCCTCGACGCGTGCCACCTCGTCAAGGTCATTCGCATTCATCGGAAAAAACTCCGCAGGCACAGTGAGCGCATTCATGCACGCCCCCCTGCGAGCAGTCGCTCTGCAACGGTTTTGGCAACCTTGTCGCGGATGTAGAGAGGTACGGCGTACTCCGGGTCAATCGTTTCACCACGAAGTACCCTTACGGCAGCCAATCCGGCCATGACACCAGCCATCGGTAACACATCCGGGTAGCAGGCAAGGCCAGCGGCGGCCAAGCGATCGGACAGTACCGGATACGCGCGCAGCGCATTGCCACCCGCACGCCAGCCCGCCGGATTTTCCGGCAGCAACAAGTGATCGGGGGACATCACGCCAATCTCGCCGCACAAATTCCAGCCCGCCTCGCTACGTTGATAGCTGGCTGCGTAAATTTCACCCATGCGCGCGTCGAGCAAGGCCATCACCTGCTCGCCACCGATTGCCTCGGCCATGGTCTCAAGACTGGTCACCGGTACCAGCGGCAAATTGGCCGCCACCGCCAGGCCTTGTGCTGCGCCACAGGCAACGCGCAAGCCGGTAAATGCCCCTGGCCCGACACCAAAGGCAATGGCATCAAGCCCCACCATTGCGATACCGTTTTCCGCCAGCAGTTCGCGGATCAGCGGCAAGAGGGTTTCCGAGTGAGGCCGGCCAGCGGGACAAACGCGTTCGCTGACTGCGCCATCGTGCCAGAGCGCGCAACTCCCGGTTTCGGTCGAGGTTTCAAGTGCAAGAATGTACATGGGCCGACATTCTACCGGAGCCCGGCACCTGCCGCAGTCGGATCAATCTTCGCTGCGACCGCGACGTCCCCGATGACCGCGGCGGTCGTGCTGCTCGCGCAGCTCGTCGCGCAGACGCTGGCGTTCCTCGGCGGGAAATTCGCGCCAGGCCGGCACCAGCGCTTCGGGTTGCTGGCGCGGCGGCTGAAAGGACTGGCGCTGCCATTGTTCCCGCATTTGCTGGCGGAGTTCCTGGCGTTCATCTGGCGGAATATCCCGCCAGTCGTCGCGCGCCTGCACGCCGACTGCAGACAGCAGCAGGCCGGAGAGGAGCAGAAAGACAGTCAGGCGGGGTTTCATGGCGGGTTGAATTTTATCTCTTTCGGTACCAATGCATTCTGCTTCCTCGGTAGCCAATATACGACTTCAAGTTGTAAAGGGATGTTTCGTGCTGGCGACAACGAGAAGCTTTGTTACCATTGAGCACACCATTTGATGTTTCAGCCGCTATCCTTGCCGCATGAACGAACCGACACCACACCTCCTAGTCGTTGATGACGACGCCCGCCTGCGTGAGCTGCTCACCCGCTATCTCGGAGAGAACGGATTTACGGTCAAGGCCGTTGCCGACGCCATTCAGATGGACAAAACCCGCAATCGCGAACATTTCCACCTGATCGTCCTCGACCTGATGTTGCCTGGCGAAGACGGTCTATCAATTTGCCGTCGCCTGCGCGGACAGGGCGACCGGACACCGATCATCATGCTGACGGCCAAAGGCGAAGAAGTCGATCGCATCGTGGGTCTGGAAATGGGTGCCGACGATTATCTGCCCAAGCCCTTCAATCCACGCGAACTGCTGGCGCGTGTCCACGCCGTATTGCGTCGTCAGGTCAGCGTCCCACCGGGGACACCGGAGGAAGTTCTGGAAAGCACCAGTTTCGGTGGCATCCAGGTGGATTTCGCGGCGCGCACACTCAAGCGTGGCGATGAAACCCTGCCGCTGACCACCGGCGAATTCGCCGTGCTGAAAATATTGTTGCAGCACCCCCGGCAACCCCTTTCCCGCGACAAGCTGATGACCTTGGCCCGCGGCCGTGAACAGGGGCCGTTTGATCGCGCCATCGATGTCCAGGTTTCCCGCCTGCGCAAACTGATAGAACCTGATCCCTCGCAGCCTCGCTACCTGCAGACTGTCTGGGGCTTTGGCTACGTCTTTGTCCCGGACGGCACCGCGCGGGATAGCTGATGCCGCGCTCTCTGCTGGCGCGCACCTTCCTGCTGCTCACCCTGCTGGTATTGCTGACCACTGCGGGATGGTTGGCACTGTTCAGCCATATCGATGTTGAACCACGAGCCCGTGAATCGGCGCAAATGGCTACTTCTGCGGTCAACCTGATCCGCGCCTCGATTTTCGCTGCTTCGCCGCGCAAGCGTCCCGGATTGTTCGCCGAGTTTTCGTCACGGGAAGGCATACGGCTGCTGCCGGCAGAGGCCGACGATATCACCCGTCCCCTGCCCGACTCGCGCTTTCATGAACTTGTGCGCGAACAAGTCACTGCCCGGCTCGGGCCGAATACCCGGCTGGCTGCCGAAGTCAATGGCGAGCCGGGATTCTGGGTTAGTTTCCGCCTCAATGACCGTGACGACGACGAATACTGGCTGGTGCTGCCCAGAGAGCGGATGACCCGCAGTTTTGCTGCGCGCTGGATGAGTTGGGGCGCACTGGCGATGGCACTATCGCTCATCATTGCCTGGCTGATTGCTTCACGCATCAGTCGCCCGCTCAAAGCCATGGCCGGCGCAGCCGGCGTGCTGGGCCGTGGTGAAACACCGGCACCGCTCCCGGAAAATGATGGCGCCGAGGAAATGGCTGCGCTGGCGCGCGCCTTCAACACCATGGCCGACGATCTCGCCCGCCACGAAAAAGACCGTTCGGAAGTGCTGGCTGGCATCTCTCACGACTTGCGCACACCACTGACCCGGTTGCGTCTGGAAGCCGAAATGAGCATTGCCGACCTGCAAGCGCGGAATGGCATGGTGGCCGATATCGAACAAATGGAAGCGGTCATTTCACAGTTCATGGATTACGCACGTTCCGAGTCCGGCGAAACGCCCATCGCCACCGACCTGCATGCGCTACTCGAGGGATTGGCCGGACGCGAACTGGCTCGTGGCCAACGGCCGGAAATCGATATCGCCGGCGTGTCGACCGCCAACATTCGTCCCAAGGCCGTTACCCGCGCGGTGACCAACCTGCTCGACAATGCCGCCAAATACGGTGGCGGCGCTGTGGCGATTCGCGCTACCACGGTCGACGAGGCAATCTGCATTGAAATTGCCGACCGCGGCCCCGGTATCCCGGACGAGGAAACCGAGCGTTTGAAGCGCCCCTTTACCCGCCTGGACACTGCACGCAGCAATGCCACCGGGACCGGACTGGGACTGGCCATCGTCGAACGCATTGCACGTTTGCACGGGGGCCGCCTGGAACTGCTAGCCAATCCAGGCGGTGGCCTGAGCGCACGATTGATCCTGAAAACCGCCTGAGGCGCTTGCTTGAATTCAGTCGAGCGTCGGGTAGTCGGTATAGCCGGCCGGACCGGGCGAATAGAAGGTGGCCGGATCGGCCGCATTGAGTGCAGCACCGGCCTGGAAACGGGCTGGCAGATCCGGATTGGCCAGGAAAGGCACACCAAACGCCACCGCATCCAGCTGCCCTGCCGCAATGGCTGCATCCGCCTCCGCCGCCGTATAAGCCATGTTGCCGATCAGCACACCGCGAAACGCAGCGCGCGCCGGCGTCATCACATCGCCATGCTGTTGCTGGAAGAAATCTGCACGCATCACATGCAGGTAGGCCAGATTGAAATCATTAAGACGCCCGGCCAACCAGGTCACCAGGCCTACGGGATCACTATCGGCCATGCTGTTGAAACTGTTGAGCGGTGAAATCCGCAGCCCTACCCGCTCGCCGCCCCAGACGGCGCATGTCGCCTCGATGACTTCCAGCAACAGGCGGGCACGGTTTTCCAGCGCGCCGCCATAAGGGCCACTGCGCTGGTTGGCACCATCACGCAGAAATTCGTCGAGCAGATAGCCGTTGGCGCCATGTACCTCAACGCCGTCAAACCCGGCTTGCAGTGCATTTTCCGCGGCGGTGCGAAATCCCGCGACGATAGCCGGCAACTCGTCATCACGCAGTTCACGGGGAAGCACATACGGTTTTTTGCCCTCTGGCGTATGCACCTCGTCGTTGGTGATGGCCACGGGGCTGGGAGCAACCGGCTGAGCGCCGTCGTTGAGCAAGGGATGACAGGCGCGACCGCCATGCCAGATTTGCAGGAAAATTCGCCCGCCGGCAGCGTGGACCGCATCAGTGACCGCACGCCATCCCGCCACCTGGGCTGCGTTGTAAATACCGGGCTCATGCCAGAAAGCGGAATTTCCTTCGATGGCCATGGTGGCCTCGGCAATCAGCAGGCCGGCACTGGCGCGTTGAGCGTAGTGCTCGGCCATTAGCGGCCCGGGAATGTGTCCTGGCTCGGCGCGGCAACGCGTTAACGGCGCCATGAAAACACGATTAGGCACGGTAATGGCACCGAGTTTGAGCGGCGAAAACAGAGTGGACATGGGTTTTCCTTGTATTTCAGTAGCGGTTGAAAATGCAATCAGCCGGGTGTCGACCGCTGCAGCGCGAATTCATTCCCCGATGCGTGCAACCAGAACGATAGCCTGCGCTTCGATCGCTTCTTCGCGTCCCAGATAACCGAGTTTTTCGTTGGTCTTGCCCTTGATATTGACGCAGTCGGCGGCGATGCCCAGATCGGCGGCAATATTGGCAATCATCGCCGGCGCATAGGATGCCAGCCGGGGCTTTTGGGCAATCAGCGTCGTATCGACATTGATCGGCCGCCAGCCTTTCTCGGCCAGCAAGGCAACCGCAGCACGCAGCAATACCCGGCTGTCGGCCCCCGCGTAACGGGGATCCGTATCCGGAAAATGCCGGCCGATGTCGCCCAGCGCAACGGCACCGAGCAATGCGTCGGTGATGGCATGCAACAGCGCGTCGGCATCGGAATGGCCGAGCAGACCGGTTGGGTGCGGGATGTCGACGCCGCCGAGAATCAGCTTGCGTCCGGCAACCAGTTGATGGACGTCGTAACCTTGTCCGATGCGAATATTCATTTGCGTGCCCTGAGGATCATGGCGGCCAGCGGCAGGTCGGCCGGGAAAGTGACTTTAAGATTGGTGGCATCGCCACGCACCAGTTTCGGCTTCAAGCCCAGCGCTTCGATTGCACCGGCCTCGTCGGTGACATCGCGACAGTTTTCGAGCGCCTGCTTCAGTCGACCGTAGCGAAACATCTGCGGCGTTTGCGCCTGCCACAGGCCATCACGCGGCTCAGTTGCTGCCACGCGCTGCGTGGCGTCGGCCCGTTTGAGCGTGTCGGCCACCGGCACGGCAAGAAGACCGCCCACCGGATCGCTGGCGAGTTCGTCGGTCAAGGCTGACAGCATCGGCGCACTCAGACAGGGGCGTGCCGCGTCGTGCACCAAAATCCAGTCATCGTCCGCTGCCACCATGGCGGCAGCGCGCAGGCCATTGTTGACTGATTCGGCGCGGGTTGCGCCACCGCAACGCACGGTTTCCAGCTTCGGTCCGAGTGCCGACCAGTCATAACGCGGCCACCAGGGATCGTCCGGTGCGAGCACAACCCACACCCGTTCGATTTCCGGGCATGCGGTCAACGCCGCCAATGTGTGAAAAATCAGCGGTCGACCGAGCAGATCGAGATACTGTTTGGGTTTTTCCGCGCCGAAGCGGGAACCGCTGCCTGCAGCGGGTACGATTGCGTAATGGCGTGCCATACCGTAATTTTAGCGAAGAACACGCAAACAAGAGGACTGCATGAATTTCCTGGTTCCCGAACTGGCCGGCCCGGTCGAATCTTTCGCCACGGCGCTGAGCATCGGCCTGCTGATCGGCATGGAGCGCGAGCGTCGCCCCGAGCCTGCTGCCGGGCTGCGTACCTTTGCCTTGGTTGCCTTGCTCGGCTGCCTGTTTGCCATGCTCGGCGAACATCTGGAAACGCATTGGTTATTTGCTGCCGGCCTGCTGGCGGTAACGGCGGCCATGATCAGTTCGAATTTTTCTGCAGTGCAGAAAAAATCCTATCGTGGTTTTACCTCCGAAGCGGCAGCACTGGTCACCTACTGTCTGGGTGCAGCTGTCTGGTATGGTTTTTCAACGCTGGCGGTAATGCTCGCCATCGCCACCACGGTGTTGCTCTACTTCAAGACGGAGTTCAGGCAATTCAGCGAACGGATGACCCCCAGGGACATTAATTCCATCCTGCAGTTTGCCGTGGTTTCGCTAGTTATCCTGCCCATTCTGCCGAGCCAGGATTTTGGTCCTTATGATGCGATCAATCCACGCCAGATCTGGTGGATGGTGGTGTTGATTTCCGGACTGGCCTTGTCCGGCTACCTTGCGCTGCGCCTTTTCGGGGCACAACATGGCGCAGCACTACTCGGCATTTTTGGCGGTTTGGCGTCGTCGACCGCAACCACCATGATGTTTTCCCGACATGCGGCAGAAAACTCCCATCTGGTCAGAATGTCAGCCATCGTGATCCTGATCGCCAATGTGATGGTGATGATTCGTCTGGGCATTATCGCCGGCGTGGTCTCGCCCAGCTTGATTCAACCGGTCGTGATCGTGTTCAGCTGCGGGATCCTGCCCGGTCTCGCTGTCACACTATACGGCTGGAAGAGTTTGAGCGGCACGGGCGAACTGCCCATGCCGGAAGTGAAAAACCCGACCGAGTTGCGTACCGCGCTGTCTTTCGGCGTGATCTACGCCCTAGTGCTGCTGGCATCCGGCTGGTTACAGGAATTGGCTGGCAACAGCGGACTGTATATTGTCGCTTTCGTCTCCGGCCTGAGCGATGCCGATGCCAGCGCCCTCACCTCCTTACGCTTGTTCAATCAGGCAAAACTGGTCGAATCTCACGCAGTCAACGCGCTGACCTTGGCACTGGTCGCCAATCTGTTATTCAAGATTGGACTGGTGCTGGCCATTGGCGGACGACAACTGGCTCGCCATGCCTTGCCGGGGCTGCTGGCTATCGGCTGTGGTCTGGGCGCGGGGTTGCTGATTGTCTGATTCCGTTTTACCGACCGTGGGCGAGAGCGATTTCCCCGCCCGCTGGTGGCACACCCTGAGTGACGGCCGCTTGCAATGTGACTTGTGTCCACGTAATTGCCAGTTGCACGAAGGGCAGCGCGGCGCCTGTTTTGTGCGTGCCCATGCCGGCGGCAGAATGGTGCTGACGACCTATGGTCGTTCATCGGGATTTTGCCTTGACCCCATCGAAAAGAAGCCACTCAACCATTTTTTCCCCGGCTCGTCGGTGCTCTCCTTTGGTACGGCCGGATGCAATCTGGCCTGCAAGTTTTGCCAGAACTGGGATATTTCCCGGGCGCGCAGCATGGATCGCCTGATGGAGCCTGTGGGCCCGAGCGACATTGCCCTCGCCGCGCAACAATGCAAGGCGGCAAGTGTTGCCTACACCTACAACGATCCCGTCATCTTCGCTGAATATGCGATCGATACGGCCATCGCCTGCCGGGAAGCTGGCATCAAAAATGTGGCGGTCACTGCCGCGTATATTCATCCAGAACCCGCGCGCGAGTTTTTTCCATTGATGGACGCGGCCAATGTCGATCTCAAAGCATTCACCGACAGCTTCTATCATCGCCTCTGTGGCGGCCATCTCGGCCCGGTGCTCGACATGCTGGCCTATATCCGCCATGAAACAAATTGCTGGCTGGAAATCACCACCTTGCTGATTCCGGGGTGCAACGACAGCCCCACGGAAATTGGCCAACTCGCCCGCTGGGTTGCGACAGAACTTGGGAGCGATGTGCCCTTGCATTTTTCCGCCTTTCACCCTGACTGGAAAATGCAGGAGATACCGGCGACACCTCATGACACATTGCGCCGTTCACGGCAGATTGCCCAGGATGCAGGCTTGCAGCATGTGTATCTGGGCAACGTACACGATGCAGAAGGTGGGAGCACCTACTGTATGCAGTGCCATACGCCTTTGATCGTTCGTGACTGGTATGACATTCGGTATTACAGTGTCGATCCTTTCGGTCAGTGCCCCAACTGCCACACCCCTTTGTCCGGAAGATATGCCGGGCAACTGGGTGGAGACGGCAAAGCATTCGGACCGAAACGTATCCCGGTTCGCTTTTCCCGCTGATTCAATCGTCGACGTCGATGTTTAAAAAAATTCGCATTTTCATTTTGCTCCTGATATTGGCCACCGTTGCCTTGGGCAGTTGGCGCGCCCGGCAACACCTGACTGAATGGGAACATACGGTCAACGTGGCGATTTACCCAATTTCCGGCGATCAAAGCTCAGTGGCTAATCGCTATGTGGCAGGCCTGACGCATGACAACTTTTCGGGAATCGAATCGTGGGTACAGGAAGAAACCCGACGCTACGGAAAAACCCTGCTCAAACCGGTGGCTATCCGTCTGATGCCCCCTTTGTCAGCCCTGCCTCCCATGCCACCCCATCGTCCCGGCATTTTCGACAGCATCCTCTGGAGCCTGCGCTTTCGCTGGTGGGCTTGGCGCAATGATGGCGATGGCCCGTCTGCCAGAATCAGGCTGTTTGTCCTCTATCACGATCCAGAAACACATCCCGTACTTCCCCACTCGACCGGGCTGAAAGAGGGCGGCATCGGCCTCCTGCACGTATTTGCCAGCCGGATTCAGGATCGTCAAAACGCAGTGATCATTGCGCATGAAATGCTGCATGTGTTCGGCGCAAGCGACAAATACGACATGAGCAGCCTGCAGCCGATTTATCCCGAGGGTTTTGCCGAACCCGGCCGCCAGCCGCGTTATCCACAAGCATGGAGTGAAATCATGGGCGGGCGGCGGCCACTGGCAGCGGACCGTTCCGAGATTCCGCTGGGGCTGCACCAAACACTGATTGGACCAGCGACCGCCCGGGAGATCGGCTTGACCCCGGCGGCAAAACACTGAATGCCTATTTGGCGCCCTTGCGGGACATCACGGCGGGCAGCGTCATCAACAGAATCTTGAGATCCAGCCAAAAGGACACGTTGCGAATATATTGCGCATCAAGACGCATCCAGTTGTCGAAATCTGCCTCATCCCGGCTGGTGATCTGCCACAAACACGTAATGCCGGGCTTCACCGAGCGGCGCATGGTATGCCACTGGTCCATCGCCTTTTCTTCCGAGATATAGAGCGGACGCGGCCCCACCAGGCTCATGTCACCTTTCAGCACATTGATGAGTTGCGGCAACTCGTCAAGACTCCATTTGCGCAGAAAGGCACCCAGCGGGGTGACGCGGGGATCATTGGTCATCTTGAACGCCGGACCAGCCCGCTCGTTGAAAGCAAGGAGCGCATCGCGCTTGGCCTCGGCGCCAACCTCCATCGAACGAAACTTCATCATGTAGAAGGGTTTTCCACCCAAACCGCCACGAATTTGCCGGAAAAACACAGGGCCGGAGGATGTCAGCTTTACGGCAAGTGCGATGCCCACCATCAGGGGCAAAAGTGCGAGCAAAGCACACAGCGAGAGCGAAACATCCATCCAGCGCTTCCACCAGGGAATCGGCTTGACGAGCAAGGCATGAAGAAAAAGATCGTCTGAAGAAGCCATAAGCTCAGCGTGGGTTGGCCGGAGTCTGCAAATACATGCGGCGTTCAGCTGACTGCACCGGAGGCTTCGTCGGCCCCCGTCAGTTCAGCGGAAGAAGTCACCATCCGGTTGTCGGCGAAGGCGACAGCAATACCTTCAGGGTCCTTGCGAACCACTTTGCCGGACGCCTTGATCAATACGCTCTTGCCACCGAGGTTACGCAGATGTTCGAGTGGCAGCACCAGATCAATATCAACGATCTGCCCCAGATCAAGCGCTTCGTCAGCCACAAAAAATGCACCACCGGCGGAGAGGTTTTTGGTCGATAGCGCTATCGATGAGGCATTTCCTTCCGGACTCCGATAGGTAATGAAAGCGCTGATTTCGATATCGAGTCGCTCTTCGGAACGCTTGCTCTTGGAGGCAGAAAAAATCTCGGACGCCTCATCTGGATAGCTATAAACCTTGGCAACATCCAGTGCGAGTGGTACGTCCGGTGCGGCGGAAAGACGCTCGATAAAAGCCTGCGCCCCTTGTTTACCGGCATCGAAAAGATAAATACCGACACGCGAGTTATCCATCCAGCCGATCAGGTCGGTAATTCGCAAATGGCGGGCAAAAAATGCGGCAATGTCACCCTCAAGCACCTTGTCAGCCTTGCGTGCCGGAATGACTACCAAAGAGAACTGCGCCCCTCCCCGATCCGACTTGAAGCGCTCACGCTCAAGGAAGGCACGAAATTCGGTAATGCCCATCAAGGTCGACGCAACTGCAGCCGATTTGGCTGAGCCGAAAAAACATTTGATAACGTTCAGCAGCGAAGCGGCCCCGACCAGCGAATTCGACATGAGTATCCCTGAACGACAATTACGAAATGTGCCATGGCGGCACTGGACGAACGCGAAAGTATCCGTACTTTCGTGATCAGCGTCAAACCGCCAAGTCCACTATGCTTCCAGCGTGTTCTGCCAGCCCTCGCCGGAATCAGTTGATTCCTTCGTCCTTGGTCACCGGCAAATGCAAGACTTCAATCCCTTCGTCGCGCAAGGCCTCGCATTCGTCTGCTGTCGCCTGGCCTCGAATGGCACGCTCTGGCGCCTCGTTGTAATGAATGCGGCGAGCTTCTTCCGCAAAGGCGGAACCCACATCCTCACTCCCCTGAACGATGGCATTGACCAACTGGCGATACATCGTCTTCAACTCGACACTGGACGGCATCAAGGCTGTCGCACTATTACCGGCGGGCGAACCCGTGGAAGAGGAGGTCATTACGCCTTCCGGCTTGTTCCCGCCAATGGCAACGGCCGAAGGAATACGACGGACGCGGGAGATCGGAAGAGCGTCGTGTAGGGAAAGAGTGTCTTCGCCTGTGTAGATC
>CALAGF010000013.1 GCA_937892345.1 uncultured Rhodocyclaceae bacterium
CTTCCAGGGCTTACCGTACCGGGAGTGTGGTGGATTATCGCGGCAACTGGTGGCGCGGCCCGACGCAATTTCAGTTTGGCGGCGATCCGAACATGCCATCGGAGCGGATGGATACGCTGGAAGTCGGCTATCTCGGTGATTGGCGCGATCTGCGCATGAGTCTCGATGTGCGCCTGTTCCAGGAAAAAGTGTTCAACCGCCTGCTGGTGATCGATCAGGACATCCGTTCTTCGCTGATTCCCGACTCGATGGCGGCAATTCAGGATATCCGGATGCGCGGACTGGAGTTTCAGTTCAAGTGGCAGGTTTTCGACGCGACCCGGCTGCTCCTGAACCAGTCCTTCATTCGAGCCGATGCCAGCTTTACCGAAGAGGCGCTGGCCAATGCCTGGAACACCCTGTCACTCTGGGACCCGAGCAAACGCGAAGCCATCGAGGAACTGGCTGAGCGCGGTGCGCCGCGTCATGCGACTTCCCTGCTGCTGATCCAGAAACTGCCGTGGTCGATGGATTTGACGTTGGCAGGCTACTGGCAGGACACGTCGAAGTGGTCGGTCAACACCTGGGCGGAAAAATATTTCCGCTTTGACGCCAAGCTGGCCTACCCCTTCAATCTGGGCGGGCGGAAAGGCGAGGTCGCCTATGTTGGCCAATCATTGAATGGCGGACACCCGGAATACAAGGCTTACGGTGATTTGGCGGCACGGATCGTTGATCGCCGCCAGTGGATTACCCTGCGACTCGATTTCTGATTTTCCGGTTCAACTGGCCGAAGGGTTTTCGAGGAAGCTTTGACGCCACTGCTCGAGAGCGATTGGCGGCATGACCAGACGGCCCTCGGCGTAGTCCACGCCCAATGCCTTCAGGCTCTCCAAATCTTCCGGTGTTTCGATGTTGCTGGCGATGGAGAGGATACCCATGTCGGCGGTCACTTCCTGTACCGCCCGCAGCAGGGCAGTGGCCGCCCGATTGCCGCCCAGATCGACCGTCAGGCTGATGCTCAGCTTGATCCCCCAGGGGGAGAGATTGCGCAAATGACTGAAGGAGGCGAAGCCCCCGCCGACATCGTCAAAAACCATGCGTCCGCCCAGTTGATGCAGGCGATCCGAGAATTCGACCACGGCCTGCATCTGGCGGCTGAGGATCTCTTCCGGCACCATCAACAGCAAGCCTCGGGCAGTCATCCCGAGTAGCGCCAGCCGATCTGCCAGGCGAGCGATGAAGCCTGAGTTCGCGATGGTGGCGCTTGAAATCGGAACGATGCAGTGCAAGGGACGCTGGCGTTGTGCCGACTGACTGAGTGTGTCGATGGCGGCATCGACCAGTCGCTGGTCGATCAGGGTCGCAAAGTCGTAACGCTGGGCAGCCTCGATCAGGGCCGAGAGCACAATCGGCGGGTGGTCGGCCTCGATCAGTTCTGCGGTCAACTCGATCACTTGGCCAAAAATCCCCGCGCTTTGCAGGCGATGCAGCGGTAGTGCCTGAATGCGCAAGCGATCTTCATTCAGGGCGCTGCGAATGCGTCCGGCCCAGTTGCTCGCCTCTTGTCGCCGTTCGGGTACCTGAGTGACAGCCTGCACGCACACCTGATTGCGACCGCTTTCCTTGGCGCGCTGACAGCCGGCATCGGCAACCGCCACCAGTTCGGTCAAGTTCCGGATCTGACGATTGGCGGTGCTCATGCCGATACTGGCGCCAATGGAGAAAATCTTGTCCTGGCAAATGAAACGATAGGCTGCGGTCAGGGCGCACAGATCGTTGGCCACCTGAAGCGCCAGGTTGCCGGTGCAGCCGGTCAGGATGACGCCAAATTCGTCACCGCCCAGGCGGGCGAGTACATCGTTCTCGCGCAGACGACCGCCGAACAGCTTGGCAACCTGGCGCAAGAGCTCATCGCCGGCCAGATGGCCGCACTGGTCGTTAACCTGCTTGAAGCGGTCAAGGTCGATAAAGAGCAGGCTGAACTCCTCGCCACCCGCTTGCACGGCAGTCACAGCACGTTCCAGTTGCAGATCGAATTCACGCCGGTTGAGCAGTCCGGTCAAGGCATCGTGGCGGGCCTGGAAGGCGAGCTGCGCGGTCGCTTCTTCGATGCGCGCCTGCATGGACTGGTGAACTTCCTCAAGGTGAGTGGCCATCTCGTTGAAACCGTGTTCGAGAATGCCGAGCTCACCCGACGACAGATTGGGTACGCGAACATCCAGCTGGCCCTGGCGCATTCGGCGGACAGCTTCGACCAGACGCATCACCGGGCTGGCCAGCGTGCCGGCCATGGCCAGGGCCAGCGGGGCCAGCATGATCAGCCCGAAGGCAACAATCAAGGCGCCTCGCTGAACAAGGTCGTGCTGGCGTTTGCCGAGTTCGACCTTGTCCAGTTCGACAAAAACCTGGCCAATGCCGTTGATTTCCGGTTCTGTGCTCTCGAGCATGGGCTCGAACAAGGAGTCGGCTTCATTCTGCGAGCGCAGGACCGGGGCACCGAATGCGATCCAGTCAGCGGTTTCAATGATTTCGCCCGCATGAATCAGTGGCTCGCGCAGGCGTTCCGGCGTCAGCGATACCCGGCCGCTGGCTGCGAGGACACGCCCTTTGCGGTTGATAATGATCACGGCCTTGACGCCAGGCTCCTGCACACTGGCCTGAGCCAAAGCCTGCAAGCTTTCGGTCTGCCCGGAAATGATCCCGAATTCGCTGATTGGTGAAAGCTTGCGGACCATGGACAGTCCCTTGAGGTGCAGATCGCCTTCCAGCGTTCGTACTGCGGTGACCGTGAAATAGGCCACCAGCACAATGGCGATCAGGGCACTCGGCAACAAGGTCAGCAAGAGCAATCGATGGCGCAGGGTCAGGCGGTTCATCGCGGCTCCTTTTCGGCCAGCATGGCGCGACGCAATTCGGTTTCGTCCGGCAGGCGGATGCCCAGCGCGTCAGCAACGTGAGGATTGATGCTGATCGCGAACTGGGTGGGTGACATCGCGGGTGGCAGATTGGCACCGCTGACCAGCAGCAGGTCGGCCGCCTGACGGGCGATTTGTGCGGGATCGGAATAAATGCCGGCAAGTGCGCCGGCTTGAACCAGCGATTGGGAAAAGGCAACGACCGGTTTCTTCATGCGGTAACTGGTCATCAGGATGCCCTTGATCTGGTCGCGGCGGAAAATGTTGCTGTCGGGGACTGCCAGCAGCGCCCCATTACGCGCCAGCAAACTTGCCAGTTCCGGAAGCAGTTCGCGTTCGCTCACGTCAAGCCCGTTGAGTTGCAGGCCGGCGGCGGCAAAAACGGTACGTGCGGTGGCGTGCAGGGAGCGGCTATCGCCGCTGTAGATCATGGCGATTTGCGTTTCCCGGGGGAGCAGGTGGCGAATGAAGCTGGCCTGACGGCTTGCGGGCTGGTCCAGATAGATCGCGCTGACCCGACCACGGCTGTGCCCGGATTCCGCGAGGGTGCGTTCAAAGCTCTGGCGCGGCAGCAAGGTGGCCAGGATCGGCAGGTTGGTGTTTTGTTTCAGTGCCTGACGGAAAGCTTCGCTGCCGGTGGTGATGATCAGGTCCACCGATCGCGAGGGCGTCGGATTTTCCGGTGTGCCGCGTTCGCTGATGCGCCAACTGCTGTTGTCCAGCGCAGTCTCCAGTGCACGTGCGAAATCGGCGTAGGGTCCGCCCGGCTGACTCTCGATCAGCAGGACGCTGCCGGCCAGCAGATTGCCGGTCCAGCCAAGCAGCATGAAAATCAGGAAGGAACGCAGCAATCGGGGCATGGCGGGCAGTTTGCCGTAGCCTGCTGGTGCGGGCAATGGCTATTACCCGTCATGCGGCGAATTGCCGCTGGCATCGGCGAAAATTTTCAGCAATGCGGGCAGGCCTTCACTGATCGCCACCGGCCCCGGTGTCAGGATGATGGCGGACTTGATTTCATGCATGGCATGGGTGTTGACCGCAGGAATGGCTTGCCAGCCGGGGCGGGCCGCGACGCGCTCCGGGCGGAAGTGCTTGCCGCACCACGAGCCGATGATGATGTCGGGCGCCGCAGCGATCACCGCTTCCGGCGTTGGTCGTCTATCCTTGGCCAGCGGTGAGCGCGCCTGTTCGGCAAAGACATCTTCGCCACCGGCGATTTCAATCAGCTCCGACGCCCAGCGGATGCCGCTGATCAGCGGTTCGTCCCATTCCTCGAAATAGACGCGCGGTTTCTTGCCAGTGAGCGCGAAGCGTTTGGCGGCGATCGCGCGAGCGTCAGCAATTTGCTTTTCCAGCCCGGCAACGATCTCCAGTGCCCGTGCTTCCGCGCCCACCAGCCGGCCGACGGTCTCGATCATGCCGAGAATGTCCTCGACGCTGCGGGTATTGAAGGCGTACACCGGAATGCCGGCCTTGATCAGGTCGCGGGAAATCTCACTCTGCAGATCAGAGAAAGTCAGCACCAGATCCGGCGTCACCGCCAGAATTTTTTCGATGTCGCCGCTGGTAAAGGCAAACACCTTGGGCTTTTCCTTGCGCGCCTCGGGCGGGCGCACGGTATAGCCGGAAATGCCGACGATGCGGTCCTGTTCGCCCAGTGCGTAGAGCACTTCAACGGTTTCGGTGGTCAGGCAGACGATGCGTTGCGGTAGACGGGCCATGATGCTCACTTTTGCGGCCGACGGCTGCGCGCCACATCGAGATGGGCGCACAGCTTTTCGGCGCCGTCGAGGATGCGCGGCGTATGGCGCTGCATGATGTCGGGGTTGATGTGAAAGAGGTTGTCGCGCTTGACGGCGGTCATGCGCGTCCATTTGTCCCAGTCGTGCAGCCATTCCGGTTTCGCGTCGCCCATCCCGGTGGCGACAATCACTTCCGGGTCGGCGGCCAGCACCGCTTCAACCGTGACATTCGGCGCCATCTGCGGCAACTGCCCAAAGACGTTTTCGCCACCGCAGAGCTTGATCGCGTCACTGATGATCTGCGGTCCGCCGACCGTCATCAGCGGGGTTTTCCAGATCTGGTAGAAAGTACGAATGCGCGCTTTGCCGGCGTTGGCGGTTTGCAGTGCGGCCAGTCGCTGGCGGAAGCGCTCGGCAGCAGGTTTGGCGATCTGCTCGCTGCCTGCCATGCGTCCCAGTTGTTCGAGTTGCTGGGCAACGTGGGCCATGGTGTTGGGCTGCGAGACAAAGACCGTCAGCCCGAGTGCCTTCAGTTTATCGATCTGCGGCATGTTGTTGCCGCTTTGCCAAGCCAGCACCAGATCGGGCTTGAGCGCGGCAACGGCCTCCAGATCCACCCTTGAATAGCCGCCAACACGCGGCACTTGCTTTGCTTCCGGCGGGTAGTCGCTGTAATCCACGGTGCCCACCAGCTTGCTGCCGGCACCCGCCGCATACAGACTTTCAGCGATATGCGGGGCGAGGGCGACGATGCGCCGGGCCGGTGCGGCAAGACGGACCGTCGCGCCGGTATCGTCTTTGAGCAGGATTTCGGCGCGTGCGGTGGGGGCAGCGATCAGTGCTGCGGTCAACGCGATCCAGAGCGTGTTTTTCATTCGGGATGCCACTTTGCGAGCGCTGCGCTCAGGCGCTGCCAGCCGCTTTCGTCAGCGGGCAGCCCGAAGCGCAGCAGGGGTTGTTGATCGAAACGGCGCGTCAGGATTGCGCTTTGCGCCAGGTGTTCGTGCAGGGCATCGCTGTGTGCACTGTGCAGGGTGGCAAACAAGCCGGTCGATTTGACGTTGCCCAGCGGTTCGA
The DNA here is from genome assembly GCA_937892345.1 of uncultured Rhodocyclaceae bacterium. Lineage (GTDB taxonomy): Bacteria > Pseudomonadota > Gammaproteobacteria > Burkholderiales > Rhodocyclaceae > Azonexus. The sequence continues at coordinate 5,717 of CALAGF010000013.1, forward strand.
GCAGTGCGTGCAGGCGTTGGCTTTCGGCCAGCAAGCGCTGCCGCATGGCGTCTTGCCAGTGCCGGTCGGAGAGTGCCAGCGTGGCGGCAGCGCGGGCCGGGCCGGACAGTGTCCACGGCCCCATCGCATCGGCCATGCGCTCCCGGATGTCGGCCGCGGCAAACAGGAAGCCGACGCGGATCCCGGCCAGCCCGAAGAATTTGCCCAGCGAACGGAAGACGATCAGGTTCGGGGCGTCACTGGTGCCGGCAAGCGGCGTCAGGCTCTGTTCCGGCGTGACATCCATGAAGGCTTCGTCGACGATCAGCCAGCCGCCGCGCTTTTTCAGCTTGTCGGCAGCGTCGACCGCGAGATCGCGCGGATGGCCGTCAGCCGTTGGATTATTCGGATTGCACAGCAGTACATAGGGCGTGGCGGCTGTCAGGGCGCGCGGCAAGGTCGCGTTTTGCAGGAAACGGACCTTGTGGCCGGCGCGCTGCCAGGCGTGCGGATGCTCGCTGTAGATCGGGGCGATGCAGGCAACGGCTGCGCGTGGCAGCAATGCGGGAAGCCATTGAATGGCGGCTTGCGAACCGGCAACCGGCAAGCTGTTGGCGTTGCCGTAATAGGCTTCGGCAGCCGCCTCCAGACCGTCGCCGGCTTCAGGTAGCCGTTGCCAGACTGCGGGGGGCAGGGGAGGCACAGGCCAGCCGTGCGGGTTGATGCCGGTCGACAGGTCCAGCCAGTCGTTCAGCGGGATGTCGTAGCGCGCTGCGGCCTCGCGCAGGCGGCCTCCGTGGTCAAGCATGAATCCATCCAATCAAGGCAAAGATGACGAAAAGTGCGGCAAGCCACAGGTACAAGCTGCGGCGAATCAGCGTAATCGCCCGCTCAAGGTCGGCAGCCACCGGCGCCGGGCCATTGCCCAGCGGCGGGCGGATTTCCTCCTGCCCGTGATAAATCGCTGCGCCTCCGCACTGCACGCCCAGCCTACCGGCACCCGCCGCCATCACCGGACCGGCATTCGGGCTGTCCCAATCGGGCGCCTGGGTGCGCCAGCAGGCCAGCGCATTGCGGGTGTTGCCGAGCAAGGCATAGCTCAACGCAGTGAGGCGAGCCGGCAACCAGTTCATGGCATCGTCGAGGCGGGCGGCAAAGCGTCCGAACAGGTTGTAGCGCTCGGTACGGTAGCCCCACATCGCATCCAGCGTATTGGCCAGACGGAAGAGCAGGGCGCCCGGACCGCCCAAGAGCGCAAACCAGAACAGGGTGCCGAAAATGGCGTCGTTACCGTTTTCAAGGACCGATTCGACGCCGGC
>CALAGF010000014.1 GCA_937892345.1 uncultured Rhodocyclaceae bacterium
GGCCGACCATTTCCCTTCTTCGGGTAATGCGGCTCGATCAGCGCTTCCAGGCGCGACCACGGAACGACCGTTTCCATCTCCGCCAGAAAAACCGCCTTTCGGGTTTGCTTCCCTGCTTTGGGCAGAAATCCCGTTTCCGCGAGGCTCAGTTGCTTCATCCGTTTCATCTGTTCAGTCGGCACCATGACAATGGCGCTATTCTCTCAAATTAGCCTGCATGACGGTTACTTGTGCAGAGTTTCCTTAGTGGAATCGGTGATAATTTAACGACTGTTTGGACAGGGCTATCTAACGCCATTTCGCAGTCCTCCGAATTTATTTCGGATGGAAAGTTTAGTTCAGCTGCCGATTCAGAACGATTTGGCGCCCAAATGGCGGATATGGCCGCTGACTACGCTCGCGGTGTTATGGCCATCACCGATGGTTTTGGCACTCCGGCCGAGAAACAGATACTCCAAGAAATGGGGCAGCAAATTCTTGACGGTATCGAAAACATGAGGCAATCCGGGGCACCCGAGTTCGACAGTTAAACGCGTAAGTGATTGTTTTGTATCAACCGGAGTTCAAAAACGTGTACTACAAAAGGGAAAGTTGCTGTGGTTGCGTCGGTTTTTTCAACCTTAATGCGGCAAATACGCGATCCTGTGTTTCAGAGAAACGAGAGATGCCTGTCACGGGACGATCGGCCTGATTGATCCGAATCTGATGATGCTGAAGCTTCTGCAACTCCTCCAGCGCCCGCTCCGGCGACAGATGCGCATCAGCGCTGCTCAGTCGCTGTCGCATGACGCGATAGAGGATTAAGGCAATGAAGCAGATGGCGGCGTGCGCCTTGATTCGCGCTGGCAGTCGATGGAACACCGGCCCGATTTCGATCTCCGACTTCAACACCCGGAAGCCGCGCTCGATATCGGCGAGCGACTTGTAACGGTCAACCACGCCTTGCGGCGACAAATCTGGTGTGTTGGTCACCAGCAGCAATTTGCCATCCATCAGTTCAGCCAGCGCCAAGGCGTCGTGGTCGATCTCATAGGCGAAGAGTTCGTTCTTCAAATCAACACGGATGATGTTCGCCAAGTGGGCGTCCTTGACTGCGTGATACAGCCGCGCCTTGGCACCGCTATCGGAAAGCTTTTTGCCACGGGCTTTGACACCGGCGTCCTGCGCATCGAGTTTGCCAACCCAGGCGCTCGCCTGCGCTTCCAGCATTTCAATACGCTCCCGGCGCAAGGCTTGGGCTTCGCGTGCCACCTCCGGATTGTGCGCAACAACCAGACGCAAATTTCGCCACGGCAATTCACCGACGACTTCTTGCTCGACCTCGGCACACTGCGCCTGAAACCCATCGAGCAACTCGGCAAACTCGCTGTAACGCCGGCCGGGAACAGCCAGCACGAATTCCAGAGGCTCACCGCTTTGCAAACGGATCTCGGACAGCGCTTCCAGATTATCCAGCGACAGCAAGCCCCGATCAGCCACCAGCACCACCCGGCGAATCGAGGGAAAGCGTTCGAGCACCGTCTTCAAGGTCGGCAACAAGGTGGGCGCTTCCGCCGTATTGCCGGCAAAAACCTCGTGATAGATCGGCAGACCATCGCCCGTTTGCACCACACCAAGCATCACCTGACGAGCGATAAGGCCTTCCTTGGCCATGCCAAACTGGCGGACATCGCCGTCCTGGATCGTGCTGCCTTCCGTGCGGATCGTGGTCATGTCGTAAAACACCACCGACAATTCCTGATCAATCAAGGGACGCATCAAATTGGCGACCACTGCATCGACCTCGGTTTGATGATCGACCAGCGCATCCATGCTGCGCAGCAGATGTTGGTGGGTGATCGATTCCACCTCAACGCCCGGCATCGCCACCGTGTCCAGCCAGCGCAAGACACCCAGCTTCGATTCGGGATCGCACAGGCGATTGAACACCATCACCCGGATCAAGGCTTCGACATCGATGCTGTGCCGGGTCTTGCGGAACACGCGACGCAGTTCGCCAAAACCCAGCGATTCCCACAGTTCGTTGAGCGCCCAGACGTTGCCGAGCGCACGCGCCGATTCGAACTCGACCGCAGGCAATGGCGCATTCAGAAAGTCCGGTCGTCCGGTGACCTTGAGCAGGCCGGAGATGACGGAATCGAGGCTTTCGGTCAGTTGATCCAGGCGCCCGAGGGTGACCAGCGTGCGATGCTTGGCCTTGCCGCTGTCGTCACGGAAGGCTTCGACGAGTTGGAGATATTGGCGCGGACCGGAACGGGTGATCTTGAGGAACATGCCAAGACTTTACCAGCGCACCGCAGCTTGTCAAATATAGGCTCAAAACAACAACACGTGCCACTACACGACTTTTTGAAAAATCGGCTTGAAACCCGCATGGCTACGTGGGCAACTTCTCGAAAATGGCCTTTTTTGGGCTCAAACTGTCGAACTCGGGGGGGCAGAAGCATATGCCAGATACGGGGAGCAAATTGCTGAAGCTGCTTCTGAAGCTCGAAGAGCTGGGGTTGCTGAAGCGGGAGGCGCTGCCATTGATATTGCGAATCTGGGTGCTAAATTATCCGAGGCTATCAATAGCGGAGACTGGCGCTCATTTGGGGAAACTGCTGCCGGGGTAGGAGCGGCAGCAGTTGCTGGTGCCGAAGCAGGAGCTCTTGCAGCTGCTCTTATGGCTGCTATTGGAATAACCGGAGGAGCGGCGGCTGCGGCGGTTTTTGGCGTTGCCGGAATTGCAGCCTTCGCCGCTGATAAATGGCTTGGGCCGGTGGTATTTGATGGTTGGAGTCGAATAGGGGATCTTGTCGCCGACCTCTTCGGCCGCGCTAAAACCTGGCGCCCCGTCGACCCGTTCGCCCTCGACCTCGACGGCGACGGCCTCGAAACCGTCGGCATCACCGCCACCAACCAAGTTCTCTTCGACCACAACGGCGACGGCATCAAAACCGGCACCGGCTGGGTCAAGGGCGATGACGCGCTGCTCGTCCTCGACAAGAACGCCAACGGCACTATCGACAACGGCAACGAACTGTTCGGCATCGATACCGTGTTGGCCAACGGCCAGAAAGCCACCAGCGGCCTGGCCGCACTGGCTGATCTCGACAGCAACCACGACGGCGTTTTCAGCAGCGCCGATGCCCAATACGCCAACGTCCAGGTCTGGCGCGATCTCGACCAGGACGGCATCTCCGACGCCGGCGAACTGCAAACCCTGGCCCAGGCCGGGATCGCCAGCATCAACCTGACCAGCACCGCCAGCAGCACCGACTTCGGCAACGGCAACACCCAAAGCGCCACCGCCACCTACACCCGCACCGACGGCACCGACGGCACCGCGGCCAACCTGGACCTTGCCGCCAACGCCTTCTACCGCGAATTCGACACAAAAATCGCGTTGACCGCAGATGCCGCCAGGCTCCCAGGGCTGCAAGGTGCCGGCATGGTCCGCGACCTCCAAGAAGCTGCCAGCCTCGACGCCAAGCTGATCCAGGACGTAGCCGCCCTTCAAGGTTCTCGCACCGAGATGCTCGGCCATCTCGACCAACTGCTGCAAGACTGGGCCGGCACCGCCAATTTCAAGACCTCGCAACAGCGCGCTGCAGAAAAGGGCTTCACGCTGATGTTCAAGGTGCCTGGCGCCACCGACGCCGAACTGCAGGCCGTCCAGGTCATCGGCCAGCCCGGCTTCGACAAGACCATGATGTTGATGACACTGGGCGTGACCGAAGAGCGCTACAACATCGTCAAGTCCCAGGTCGCCGAGATGGGCCGGATGATGGGCGTGCTCGAAGCATTCAACGGGCAGACCTTCCTCAACTTCGGCGACGATGGCACGATCAAGACCGGGCTGGATGCCTTGGTGTCGACCCAGAATAAGGACTTCAGCAGCAACAATCTGGCCAGTGCTGGTACTGAAACCAGTACCGAAGTTCACGTGACAACCTACGTCTTCGTCCTGCCGACGCTCAAATCTCATTGCCATGCTCTCTCTCCACTTTCGATCAAGTCTTGGTCACGCGGGTTTCCTCCGCCAGCTGCACCGTAAAGGCGAAG
>CALAGF010000015.1 GCA_937892345.1 uncultured Rhodocyclaceae bacterium
GAGCATTGCCCCGTCTTCAGACGGGGCAATGTTGCTCCTGCAAGACCGTTTTGGTCGGCGTATCGATTACTTGCGTGTATCGATCACTGATCGCTGCGACTTTCGTTGCACCTATTGCATGGCAGAGGAAATGGTTTTTCTGCCACGTGACGCAGTGATGAGTCTGGAAGAATCGCTGCGCGTGGCCTCGGCGTTTGTCGGACTGGGTGTCAGCAAGTTGCGGATTACCGGCGGCGAGCCGCTGGTGCGCAAGAATGTGATGTGGCTGATTGAAAAACTGGGCGTGCTGCCCGGCCTGGAAAATCTGGTCCTGACCACCAACGGCTCGCAACTCGATCGCTTTGCCAAACCGCTGAAATCAGCTGGAGTCAAGCGGATCAACATCAGCCTGGATACGCTCAAGCCGGAGCGTTTCACTGCGATTACGCGGATTGGTGAGCTTGACAAGGTAATTCGCGGTATTGAAGCTGCGCGCGAGGCGGGTTTTCGCCGCACAAAGCTGAATGCCGTGATGATGCGCGGCATCAACGATGACGAATTTGTCGATCTGGTGCGTTTCGCAATCGAGCGAGAACTCGATATTTCCTTTATTGAGGAAATGCCCTTGGGTGAAATCCACGGGCGAAGCAACACCTACATCTCGTCAGAAGAAACTCGCAGTCTGCTGGCGGCACATTTTGAGTTGCAGCCCTCGGATGAGTCCAGCGGCGGGCCGGCAAAATACTGGCGCACACCGGGCAGTGAATCGCGAATCGGCTTTATTTCACCGCATAGCCACAACTTTTGCGATACCTGCAACCGTGTGCGAGTCACAGCGAAGGGTGAGCTTTACCCTTGTCTTGGGCAAAACGATGCCCTCCACTTGCTGCCCTTGATGCGCGAAGGTGCCGACGAATCGGCACTGCGCCAGGCGATCATCGACAGCATGGGCATCAAGCCTTTCGGCCATGACTTCACACAGCAGATGGACGCGCCGCAAGTGGTGCGTTTCATGTCGATGACCGGCGGCTGATTTTTTGCTGATTGCTGCGGTCGACCGCAGCAATCAGGGATAAATCTTGCAGAAGCCGATGCCGACCACCGGCTCAGATACCAAACCCAACAGGGTAAAGAAAATCGACATACCCACGAAAAAGGCGACCCAACGGGCCGCCTTCGGGTGACGCGCCACCAACACTTTGCAGGGTTGGCAGATCGACATCGTGATGCGCTTACAGACCGCGAACTGCGCGCTTGCGCTCGATTTCGGTCAGGTAACGCTTGCGCAGACGAATCGACTTCGGCGTCAGTTCAACCAGTTCATCCTCGTCGATGAACTCGACGGCAGACTCAAGGCTCAACTGGACCGGCGGCACCAGACGAACGGCTTCGTCGGTACCCGAGGCGCGCACGTTGGTCAGCTGCTTGCCCTTGATCGGGTTCACGACGAGGTCGTTTTCGCGGCTGTGGATACCGATGATCATGCCTTCGTACAGCTTGTCGCCCGGCACCACGAACATGCGGCCGCGATCCTGCAGCTTCCACAGGGCGTAGGCAACAGCTTCGCCGTTGTCCTGGGAGATCAGCACGCCATTGCGACGCTCGGCAACGCTGCCATCCTTGACTGGTGCGTATTCGTCGAACACGTGGCTCATCAGGCCGTTACCGCGCGTCAAGTTCATGAACTCGCCCTGGAAGCCGATCAGGCCACGCGCAGGAATACGGTATTCGATACGAACGCGACCGCGACCGTCCGGCACCATGTCCTGCAGATCGCCCTTGCGCATGCCCAGGCTTTCCATCACGCCGCCCTGGGTATCTTCTTCAACGTCGACCGTCAGCATTTCGTACGGCTCACACTCAACGCCATTGATCATCTTCTTGACGACACGCGGACGGCCAACAGCCAGCTCGTAGCCTTCACGACGCATGTTTTCCAGCAGGATGCCCAGATGCAGTTCGCCACGACCGGCCACGTCGAAGACGTCACCGTTCGGGGTGTCATGAACGCGCAGCGCCATATTGGTCAGCAGTTCCTTGTGCAGACGGTCACGGATCTGGCGGCTGGTCACGAACTTGCCTTCCGTACCGGCCAGCGGACTGGTATTGACCATGAACTGCATGGACAGCGTCGGTTCGTCGATCTTGAGCAGCGGCAGGGATTCCGGCTGTTCCGGATCGGTCACGGTACAGCCCAGCACCAGATCTTCAATACCGGTGATCTGGACGATATCGCCAGCGTGGCCTTCTTCAAGCTCAACCTTGTTCAAACCCTTGTAGCCGAATACCTGGCCAATCTTGGCCTTGATCGGGGTGCGCTCGTGTTCTGCGGCTTCTTCTTCGGTACCGAACATGACCACCACGTTCTGCCCCGTCTTGACCTTGCCACGATTGATCTTGCCCACGCCAATGCGACCAACGTAGGAGGAATAATCCAGCGCGGTAATCTGCAACTGCAGCGGGGCTTCGATATCGGTATCCGGAGCAGGCACATGGCGCAGGATGGTGTCGAACAGCGGCTTCATGTTTTCGCGCGGCTGATCCAGTTCCATTGCAGCCCAGCCGTTCAGGCCGGATGCATAAACAATCGGGAAGTCCAGTTGCTCGTCGCTGGCACCGAGCTTGTCGAACAGGTCGAACGTCAGATTGACGGCCTGATCAGGATCGGCGCCATCACGGTCAACCTTGTTGACCAGCACGATCGGGCGCAGGCCGAGAGCCAATGCCTTCTTGGTCACGAAACGGGTTTGCGGCATCGGGCCTTCGGCTGCATCGACCAGCAGCACCACACCATCCACCATGCCCAGTACGCGCTCGACCTCACCACCAAAGTCCGCGTGGCCC
>CALAGF010000016.1 GCA_937892345.1 uncultured Rhodocyclaceae bacterium
CTGTACGACAAGTTTTTTGCCAGTGCTTTTCCAAAACTGCGTGACAAGCTGGGCATCGTCTACACCCCGGTGGAAGTGGTGGACTTCATCATACACAGCGTCGCTCACATCCTCGAAACCGAGTTCGGCCAGACCCTGGGCAGCAAAGGTGTCCACATCATCGATGGCCGAGTAGAACATGCGCTACTGCTTGAAATCCTGACCGACCATGGCGTCGGCACCATGATCAAGTCGCATTAGGCGAAGAGGGCAATACACATGGCCAGACTTGACCTCAACAATCGGGTCTGGCTTTTTGATCTCGACAACACCCTCCACAACGCATCGCCCCACATATTTCCGCATATCAATCGTTCGATGAATGCCTACATCGAACGGCACCTCGGTCTTAATCCAGCGGAAGCGACAAAACTTCGGCAGCACTACTGGATTCGCTACGGTGCCACACTGCTTGGCTTGATCAAACACCATCAGGTCGATCCCAACCACTTCCTGCAGCAAACACACATTTTCCCGGCATTGCAACAAATGCTGGTCTTCGAGAAGCCCCTGCTTCACGCACTAAAACGCCTGCCCGGGCGAAAAATCATTTTCTCCAACGCCCCGCGCCACTACGCTGAAGCGGTGCTCACGATGACGGGCATGGAGCGCTTGTTCGATACGGTCTACACCGTAGAACGCATCAATTTCAAGCCCAAACCCATGATTGCCGGATTTCGCAGCCTACTTAGACAGGAGCGCCTCGACCCACGTCGCTGCATCATGGTGGAAGACAGCTTACCCAATCTGGTTTCGGCAAAAAAACTGGGGATGAAAACAGTGTGGGTAAGCACTAGCTCTCGACAATCGCCCTTTGTAGACGTCAAGATCAGCTCTGTCGTTCAGCTACCAAATCGTTGCGGTCGACTATAATTCCGGCACAAAAATCACTCACGGAAACCGCTATGGCAAGCAAACCCGGCGAACGTCGCCTGCAAATCCTGCAAACCCTGGCCGAAATGCTGGAAGCGCCGAAGGGCGAGAAAATCACCACCGCCGCCCTGGCTGCGCGGCTCGAATGCTCAGAAGCCGCCTTGTATCGTCACTTTGCCAGCAAGGCCCAGATGTTCGAAGGGCTCATCGAGTTCATCGAGCAAAGCCTCTTCGGTGTGATCAACCAGATAACGGCAGAAGAGGAGCGCGGCTTTCGCCAACTGGAACTCGTTGTCGGACTCCTGCTCAACTTTGCCCAACGCAATCGGGGAATGACCCGCGTGCTCATCGGTGATGCTCTCGTCAACGAGAACGAACGCTTGCAGACACGAATCAACGCCTTGCTGGACAAGATGGAAGCCGCCCTGAAACAATCTCTGCGCATCGCGGCGACACAGGAAAACCTGAGGCAGGATGCAGACTTCGGCGCCCTCGCCAACCTGTTGCGCTGCTACGTCATGGGTCGCTGGGAGCTATACGCCCGCTCAGGCTTCACTCGCGAGCCATTGGCTCAGTGGCCACAACAATGGCCAATGCTCTACTTCGCCTGTCTGTCCCAGGCGAACGAGGCTTAAGACGAAAAAAGGGCAGCAGAGCGCTGCCCTTTTTTAATCCTTGAGATAGCCAGCAGCATCCAGCGCGAAATAGGTCAATATCCCATCCGCTCCAGCGCGCTTGAAGGCCAGCAAGCTCTCCAAAACACAAGCCCGTTCGTCGAGCCAGCCATTCTGCGCAGCTGCTTTCAACATCGCATATTCGCCACTGACCTGATAGGCATATGTCGGCACCTTGAACTCGTCTTTCACGCGTCGAACAATGTCCAGATAGGGCAAGCCCGGCTTGACCATAACCATGTCAGCGCCCTCTTCCAGATCCAATGCCACTTCACGCAAGGCCTCGTCGGTATTGGCCGGGTCCATCTGGTAGGTGTACTTGTTGCCCTTACCCAGATTGCCAGCAGAACCAACCGCATCCCTGAAGGGACCATAGAAACTCGAAGCATACTTTGCGGAATACGCGAGGATGCGCGTATAGATGTATTGCTCGGCTTCGAGTGCGCTACGAATACGTCCTATGCGCCCGTCCATCATGTCGGATGGCGCGACGACATCAGCACCGGCTCCAGCATGACATAACGCCTGTTTTACCAGCACATCGAGCGTTTCATCGTTCAGCACATAACCGGCTTCATCAATCAAGCCATCCTGACCGTGAATGGTATAAGGATCAAGCGCAACATCGGTAATCACACCCAGTTGTGGAAACTCACGTTTCAGCGCCTGAACGACAGTAGGTACCAAGCCATCAGGGTTGTACGCTTCCTCGGCGCCCAGGGATTTGCGCGAAGCGTCAACCACCGGAAAAAGAGCCAGCGCAGGAATCCCAAAATCAGCGGCCCGCTCGGCAGTCTTCAACAAGACATCAAGCGACTGGCGCTCAACGCCAGGCATTGACCCGACCTTCTCAACCCGCCCCAAACCTTCAAGCACAAAAACCGGGTAAATGAAATCGTTGACCGTCAACGTCGACTCTCGCATTAAGCGGCGTGAAAAGTCGTCTCGTCGCATACGACGCATGCGACCACTCGGAAACGCAGCTGTATTCACCATCCCATCACCTCAAAAAAAACAAATTTTTCCAGCATCACAAGGAACCAATTCAAAACCCACCGGTCTCAGCCCACAGATAGCACGCGCTGTCTCCCGCTTCACCTCCCTGAGCGGGTGCCTTGACTGCGTTGAGGCATTTTGGCCCCCGGATACCCCTTTTCCGGGGGCCCTTTGTTTTCCTTAACCACATAGTCCATTCCAAGCCATCCGGCCAACACCGCTTCAGCTTCCTCAACACCGGTTTTTTTGAGGCTTGAGAACAGTTGCACTGAATACAGCTCGGCATCGCCCCAAGTCGCTATCTCCGCCTTGACAGAATGCAGTGTTTTCGTTTGCTCCTGGCGGCTTAACTTGTCTGCCTTCGAGAGCAGGATATGTATCGGCCTGCGGGTTGGGCGAAACCAATCGATCAAACGAATATCAAGATCGGTAAACGGTCGCCGGGAATCCATGATGACCACCAGCCCCGACAACTGCTCTCTCTTGCTCAGGTAAGGGCCGATCAGCCCTTCCCATTGCGAGCGAATTTCCTCGGGTGCCTTGGCATAGCCATAACCTGGCAAATCGACGAAATACTTCCCGTCGGCCAGCGTGAAATAATTGAGATGCTGCGTGCGACCGGGTGTCTTGCTGACAAATGCCAGGCGAACTCGTCCTGCGAGCGTGTTGATCGCGGAAGATTTGCCGGCGTTCGAGCGCCCGGCAAACGCAACTTCACATAGTGCATCCTGCGGCAGATCCCGCAGATTGGCGACGGTCGTATGAAAGACCGCCTTCTGGAACAGAGGCATAAAAAACGCGGAAGACCCGCCTTGTTGAAGGGGAACTGATATAGAATAACAGGTTTGTAACTTCCGTTCCGGCCAAAGCGCCCATAAACGCGCATTAGGAGTTCGAAAAATGATCCGTTCCGCGGCAATGGCAATTCTTCTTGCCACCAGTTTCGCCACCCATGCTTCCGAAGAAGCCCACGCCAAGGCTGACCCTGCCAAGGGGAAAGTTGTCGCCGAGACAATTTGCGTCGCCTGCCATGGCGCTGATGGCAACAGCATGAGCTCCGCCAATCCGCATCTGGCTGGACAGGTTGAGCAATATATTTTCAAACAGCTTTCCAACTTCAAGTCAGTCGATGGCAAACCTGCTGCGCGTAACAATGCAATCATGGCCGGTATGGCCGCAGCACTTTCCGAAGATGACATGCGCAACGTTGCAGCCTGGTTCTCCAGCCAGAAACTGAAGCCCGAGTCTGCCAAGGATGAATCCAAGATCGCCTTGGGCAAGAGCCTCTGGCGTCAGGGTGATTTCAAGAAGGGCATCCCGGCGTGCGCCGGTTGCCATGGCCCTGCTGGTGCAGGCCTGCCAGCCCAGTTCCCCCGTCTTGCGGGTCAGTTTGCCGAGTACACGGAAGCCCAGCTGAAAGCATTCCGCGCGGAAGAGCGAGCAAACGATCCGGAAAAGATGATGCGCATGATCGCTGCGAAACTTTCCGACGTCGAAATCAAGGCTGTCGCGGATTACGCAGCCGGACTGCGCTAAGTTCGCATGACTCTGAAAAAGGCAGCCTCGGCTGCCTTTTTGTTTTTGCGGCTTGTAGCAGCAGCATCCGCCAGCTAGACTCGGCAGACAACATTTCGATAATGGAGACACCATGAAAACACTAAAGCAACTGCTGTCGCACAAAACCCAGCCCATGGTCGTCGTTGCCCCTGGTGACACGGTATATCACGCACTGACCGTCATGGCGCAGCACAACGTTGGCGCTGTGATGGTTCTGGACGGAGAACAGTTGGTCGGTATTTTTTCCGAGCGCGACTACGCCAGAAAAATCATTCTGCAAGGAAAAACCTCGCGCGAAACCCTTGTTCGCGAAATCATGAGCGACCGTGTTGCCTATGTTTCTCCGGAAACCCCTCTTGAACAGTGTATGGCCCTGATGACGGAAAAGCACTTCCGCCATCTGCCTGTCCTGAACCAGGACGGCTCGGTCGCAGGGATTATTTCCATCGGTGATCTGGTCAAGGAAACAATCAGCGCGCAGCAGTTCATGATTGCAGAGCTGGAAAAATACATCGCCGGCTAGGATGACATCTGCGTTCACCGAGGGACATTTTCGAGTACTCGAAGACATTGCCCGCGAGCTGTCTGGCGATGTCAACTTCCCGACCTGCATGGATGCGGCGCTACTGATCAGGGATACCCTGAGTGATCCTTTCGCCGATCTTTCGCGTGTGTGCGCAGTTGTTGGCGCAGAACCGCTGATCTCCAGCAAACTGCTGCGCCTTGCCAATTCTGCGCACTACAACCCTTCCGGAAAAAGCATTTCCGATGTCGGGATTGCAGTTGCACGCCTCGGCTTCGAAAACGTCAGAACGCTGTCTTTGGCTGTCGCCATGGATCAGATGCTCCGAGCAAAGCATCTGGCAGCCTACGATGACATCGCACATAAAGTTTGGGCCCATTCAGTAGAGGTTGCTGCAATTGCGCGGACCTTGGCCCGGCATCAGGGAACGGTTCGGCCGGAAGATGCGATGATGACCGGGCTGGTGCACGACATCGGCGTCTTTTATCTACTGTATCGTGCCGCCGCCTATCCAGCCTATCGCGACAACCGCGAGGCGATGATTGAGTTATTGGCAGGATGGCACGAAGGCATTGGGGAAACCATGTTGCACGCACTGGGCGTACCCACCAATATCGCAGACGCGGTCCATGACCATGACCACCTACGCACCCTCGGACCGATTCCTGACCTTGGTGGCACACTCTATCTCGCCAACCTGCTTGCCGGTAGCGACACGGAATGGCGGCCATGCGACCTGAGTACAGGCGACCTCGAAGCAATGGCATCGCAAGCCGCCAGTCACCAGGAATGGCTTGTTCAAGCAGCACCGGATATCGACGAGCTCCGCTCGGCTCTTGGCATCTGCAACTGAACCTTGGGGTATTTCCGGGTTCCTACGGTCAACTCGTCAGACTTCAGGAATTGCCATGAAATCCGAACCCCGACTCACAGCCAGCGAAATCACCTCAGAAACAATTTTTCTGCGTAGGCGCGAACTGCTGCTTGGATCTCTATTTAGCATGGCAACCCCGAGTTTTGCAGCCGACAGCCTCAGCGTCGAGCCCGCCCCACCCTATACCCCCAATCCGCGCTGGGATCCTGCCGGGGAAAAGTCCACCCCAGCCAGCAAAGTGACTTCCTACAACAACTTCTACGAATTCGGCCCGGATAAAGACAGCCCGCTGCGCAATGCCCAGCGATTGAAGGTTCGCCCCTGGACGCTAAGCATCGAGGGAGAAGTCGACAAGCCGGGCGTATTTGGCATAGACGAGATACTTGCCTGGGGCAAGCTTGAGGAACGCATCTACCGCATGCGCTGTGTTGAAGGCTGGAGTGCAGTCATCCCCTGGATAGGCTTGCCCTTGGCAGAATTGATCAAACGCGTCGCGCCACGCAGCAGTGCCCGCTTTGTCGAATTCGAAAGCCTCGCAGACCCCGAGCAAATGCCTTACACACGCATCCCCCTGCTCGACTGGCCTTATCGTGAGGCATTGCGGATGGATGAAGCCGCCCACCCACTGACCTTGCTGGCGGTCGGCATGTACGGCCAGCTACTGCCGAAACAGAACGGGGCACCGCTGCGGCTTGTCGTTCCCTGGAAATATGGCTTCAAGGGCGCAAAGTCTATCGTCCGTATCCGCTTTGTTGAACAGCAACCACTGACCTCATGGATTCGCGCCTCTCCCCGGGAATATGGTTTCTACGCCAACGTTAACCCCTTGGTATCCCATCCCCGCTGGTCGCAAAGCCACGAGCGACGTTTGGGAGATTTCTTCAAACGGCCCACGCTCCCCTTCAACGGCTATGCAGAACAGGTCGCCCAACTTTATACAGGCATGGACCTGCAAAGGAATTTCTGAACATGCAATCTCGCTCGATGCCTATCGCTTCTTTGAAGGTAGCGGTATTCCTCTTTTCCCTGCTGCCGTTCGCCTGGCAAGTCTGGCAAGCAGCCTATGGCGACCTCGGTGCGAACCCGGTGGAAACGCTGCAGCGTTGGACAGGAATCTGGACAATCAACTTTCTGGTGCTCACATTGTGTATCACGCCACTGCGAGTGATGAGTGGACAACACGGCTTGCTCCGCCTGCGGCGCATGCTTGGACTGTTCTGCTTTTTCTATGCCCTGCTCCACTTTCTGAGTTTCATCTGGTTTGACCACGAATTTGCGGTCGACGCCATTGCTCGCGATATTTTTAAACGCCCGTTCGTGACCGTTGGCTTTGCTGCCTTTGTACTCCTGCTCGCCTTGGCGCTAACCTCGAACACCTTGGCAATTCGCAAGCTTGGCGGGAGAAAGTGGCAGGAGTTGCATCGCAGCATTTATCTGATCGCGATCCTCGGCTGCGTCCATTATTTCTGGCTGAGCAAAATGACCCAATGGGCCTGGCCCATCGGCTACTCACTGGTTTTTGCACTGCTACTTGGCTGGCGCATCAAGGAACGCCGACGCAAAGCCATCCCTGTGAATAAAACAAGTGCCGTTAAACCGTTGAATTTTTACAAGCAACGGCCAGAGTAAAGATCTAGCGCTTTGGCCGCAGGTCAAATTGCACAACAGACCGACCGTCCGCCAGTTGTTTCGGTGCGACCTTCCAGGCGTGGCCGTAAATAAGCTCAAAGCTTGCTGGCAGCTTGCCATGACTGCGCATTGCCTCGTAGGCAAGCCTCGCGGCCGCAAACCGTTTTGCACCGGTCAGCGTATGGCGCCGGGCCTGCATTGCGCAAGAAGACCCCGCGGCACGCAACTCTCCGAATAGCGAATCCAGATCGTCGTAGGTCAAGGTGATCATTTCCATATCGACCACAGGATCAGAAAATCCACTCTCCACCAACATATCGCCCAGATCGTGCATGTCGGTAAAACGCTGAGTATGCGCATAACCATCGCCGAATGCCTGATTGAGTTCGCGCAAGGTATCCGGGCCGAGTGTCGAAAACATCAGCAGACCACCAACCTCAAGCACCCGATGCGCCTCCGCCAAGGCAGGCAAAGGAGAGTCGAGCCAATGCAGCATCAAATTGGACCAGACAAGCCCCATGCTGCGCGATTGCAAGGGCAAGGCACTGGCATCTGCTGCGATGCGCTGCATACCCTGCTGGCGACCGAACCACCGCGACCACACACCACGCTCAGGCCTTCCCGCCCGAAGCATAGCTTCCGAAGTATCCACGCCAAACTGCAGCGCATCCGGATAACGGGCGGCCAAAGCATCCGAACTGCCACCGCAACTACAGCCCATATCCAGAATCCGGGCAGGCACAAGGCGGACGTAATCCAATCTTTCCTGCATACGACGGTCGACTTCCCGCGCAAAAAAGTCAGCGCCGGCATAGCTTTGCGCTACCCGTGAAAACCGCCGCGCAACCTGCTTGCGGTCGACGAAGCTCACGGGGGAATTTTGCCGAGTCAAATGGCCTTCAGGCCCAAACGCGCAAACAACTGATCATCACGATCAACATCGGGATTACCGGTCGTCAGCAGATGATCGCCGTAGAACATGGAATTTGCCCCGGCGATAAAGCACAAGGCCTGCAACTCATCATTCATTTCCTGGCGACCCGCCGACAGGCGAACCCAGGAACGCGGCATCGTGATCCGGGCAGCGGCGATGGTACGCACAAACTCAAAGGGGTCCAGCGCACTTTTCGCTGCCAGCGGGGTGCCCGGGATCGGCACCAGATTATTGATTGGCACCGACTCCGGCGGCTGAGGCAAGTTCGCAAGCTGAACGATCAAGGCAGCCCGATTCTTGCGGGACTCGCCCATACCAATAATGCCTCCGGAACACACATTGATGCCTGCGTCACGTACCTGATCCAGCGTATCCAGACGGTCATCGTGCGTGTGCGACTTGATGACCTGTCCATAGAAATCCTTGTCGGTATCCAGATTATGGTTGTAGTAATCCAGCCCGGCTTCCTTCAGCTTTTCTGCCTGACCCTGCTTGAGCATGCCCAAGGTAACGCAGGTTTGCATACCCAAGGCCTTGACCTCACGCACCATCGACAGCACTTTGTCCAGATCATTGTCTTTCGGACCACGCCAGGCAGCACCCATGCAGAAGCGTGACGCCCCTTTTTCCTTGGCGAGTTTCGCCGCAGCAACCACTTCGTCCAGCGGCATCAGGCGTTCACGCTCGAGGTCAGTATCGTAACGCGCAGACTGTGAGCAATAGCTGCAGTCTTCCGAGCAGCCGCCGGTCTTGACGGATAGCAGCGTCGAGCGTTGAATGGCGTTGGCATCAAAATTCTCGCGATGCACCTGCTGCGCCTGCCACAGGAGATCCATCAAGGGCATTTCGTACAAGGCGAGCACTTCGTCGAGCGTCCAGCGACGAGCAGTTTGCGGAGCAGAAGAGACAACGTTGAGCGAGCTGGCTTGTTGCATGAAAGACCTTGCTGAAATAAACAGGAAAACGGCAGTTGACCGTAATTATGAATTATCAAAGACGCTGAAGCGGATGTCAATTTTACCCCACGGCTCAGCTGGCTGCCGACAGTTCACGCGCCTGTGGACCACAATCCTCGGCAGCAGTTGCATTCTGTGCAGCGCAAGCAGCGAAAACAGCCTGCTCTGCCCAGCATGCGACGCGGAGCTCCCGCGATTGTCCAAGCCCGGCTGCCCCAGGTGTGGTGAAGCGACCACCCACGGCGAACACTGCGGCGCGTGCTTGCACAAACCGCCGCACTTTGCCTCAACAACAGCCGTATTTCGCTACGAATTTCCTGTCGACCGCATGATTCATTCATTGAAATATGCTCATCAACTCGCCCTCGCCCCCTGGCTAGGGGCACAGCTTGCGGAGGCGGTATCCAGCCTATCTTTCGACGGCATCGTCGCAATGCCCCTGCACGAGAGCCGACTGCGCGAACGCGGCTTTAATCAAGCACTGGAAATTGCACGCCCGGTGGCTACAGCCAGAAAAATCCGTCTGAGCGAGCAATTCATCCTGCGCACCCGAACAACCCAGGTACAAGCCGGGCTGCCTCTCAAGGCTCGCCATGCCAATCTGCGCGGCGCATTCGAGTGCACTCGCGACCTGAGCGGAAAGACAATCCTGCTGATTGACGACGTAATGACCAGCGGCGCGACAGTCGACGAATGCGCCCGCATACTGCAACTGCACGGCGCAGATGAAGTCCATGTCGCAGTCGTCGCACGTGCCCTCAAACCGCGAGACATGGTTTAATCACCGCTTTCCCCAAAACAAGACCATCCCAGCCGTGTTTGCCGTCGTCCTTTATCAACCCGAAATACCGCCCAATACCGGCAACATCATTCGCCTCTGCGCCAACACCGGGACCGAACTCCATCTGGTAGAGCCCTTGGGATTTGACCTCAGTGACAAGCATTTGCGTCGCGCCGGACTCGACTATCACGAATACACCCGCGTCCTGCGCCACGCAAACTGGGCAAGTTGCAAGCAGGCGCTAGCGGGTAGACGCATGTTCGCGATGACAACCAAAGGCAGTCACAGCCTGTTCAAGCAGTCACTGGCTGCCGGTGATGTTTTCGTGTTTGGCTGCGAAACGGCAGGTTTACCCGCGGCTATTGTTGACGAGTTTGCACCAACTCAACGTCTTCGCCTGCCGATGCAGACAGGACAACGGAGTTTGAATCTCTCGAACGCAGCGGCAGTTGCCGTATTCGAAGCGTGGCGCCAAGTCGATTTTGCTGGCGGCAGCTGATCAGGCCAGCTCTTCCTTGGGATCGCGTGCCATCAGTTGATCCAGCGCCTCAGTCGCAGACAGCCTGCCATCGAGAATTGCCGCTACAGCCGAACTGATCGGCATCTCTACATCCAGCGACCGGGCTAGCCGATCCGTCTCTCGAGCGGTGTACACACCTTCCGCTACATGACCCAGTTCTGCAAGTATCTGCGGCAGCCCCTTGCCTGCGGCCAGCGCCAGCCCCACTTTGCGATTTCGCGACAAATCACCCGTGCACGTAAGAATCAAGTCCCCCATGCCGGCAAGACCCAAGAAGCTTTCGCGCTGAGCGCCGAGCGCAACGCCAAGGCGCGCAATTTCGGCCAGCCCGCGCGTCATCAAGG
This sequence comes from uncultured Rhodocyclaceae bacterium, assembly GCA_937892345.1. Taxonomy (GTDB): domain Bacteria; phylum Pseudomonadota; class Gammaproteobacteria; order Burkholderiales; family Rhodocyclaceae; genus Azonexus. The sequence goes on from CALAGF010000016.1 coordinate 10,701, forward strand.
CCGCCCTTGAGTTCAGACCAAGGCCCAGACCATCACAAATTCCGGTGGCGATGGCCATCACATTTTTCACCGCACCACCCACTTCAACGCCTACCAAGTCGTCGTTTGCATAAACGCGGAAGCGCCCCGCATGGAGTTGCCTCGAAACTTCGCGCGCAAAATCCGGATCATTAGCCGCAAGAGCAACTGCCGTCGGCTGCCCCGAGGCCACCTCTTCAGCAAAGCTCGGACCGGACAAAGCGCCACAAACAAGACTTTCGCCCAACACCTCGCGCACAACCTGATGCGGCAACTTACCGCTACCGGCCTCAAAGCCCTTGCACACCCAAAGCAAGATCGGAAGAGCACACGTCTGAACTCCAGTCACACAGTGGTATCTCGTA
>CALAGF010000017.1 GCA_937892345.1 uncultured Rhodocyclaceae bacterium
ATCTACACAGGCGAAGACACTCTTTCCCTACACGACGCTCTTCCGATCTGCCAACCTGATGACGCTGAACAATAACGGTCAGGCGATCACGCTCTCGAAGGCCTTGGCCGACAAGGGCGCAACCGACGTCAACAGTCTCGCGGGGGTGATGAAGAAGGAGCCGCGTGAATACACCTTTGCCCAGACTTTCCCGACGGGGACTCATGCCATGTGGCTGTATTACTGGCTGGCCTCTGGCGGTATCAATCCCTTGAAAGATGCCAAGGCCATCGTTGTGCCGCCGCCGCAAATGGTGGCCAACATGCGGGTGGGCAACATGGATGGCTTCTGTGTTGGCGAACCTTGGAATCACCGCGCCATTATGGACGGCATCGGCATTACGGCGGCAACGACCCAGGATGTCTGGAAGGATCACCCGGAAAAAATTCTCGGATGTACCGCCGATTTTGCCAAACAGAACCCGAACACTTGCCGCGCAGTCATCATGGCCGTTTTGGAGGCCAGTCGCTGGATCGATGCCAGCATCAGCAACAAGATGAAAATGGCGGAGGTGATTTCACAGAAGGCCTATGTGAATACCAGCGTCGACGCCATTAACCAACGCATTCTGGGGCGCTATCAAAACGGCCTTGGGAAGACCTGGGATGATCCGAATCACATGAAATTCTTCAACGATGGTGCGGTGAACTATCCGTACCTGTCGGACGGGATGTGGTTCCTGACTCAGCATAAGCGTTGGGGTTTGTTGAAGTCGCACCCGGATTATCTGGCGGTTGCCAAACAGATCAATCAAGTCGATCTCTACTCACAAGCGGCATCTCAACTCAAGATCAATGTGCCGAAGAGCACGATGCGCTCGTCGAAGCTGATTGACGGCGTGGTTTGGGATGGTTCGAACCCGGCGAAGTACGCCGATGGTTTCAAGATCAAGGTCTGAACCCGATCAATGCCCGCCCTTCGGGGCGGGATCTGCGACAGGAGCGTGCCATGAGCGCATTGACAATAAACGCTGAATTTCCGGCCGACAAGCCGGTGGACCGCGTAACCCACAGCAAGCTGGTCGCTGCCGCCGCAGCCGAACCGGCCAAGGAAACGAAAATGAGTAATACAGCCCCCCTGCAGTCCGATGGCGTGCCAATCGGTGAACGCATCAATGGCCTGCTACGAGACGCACTGCCGCCTTTTCTCGGTATGCTGGTATTGATCGGCATCTGGCATGTCGCTACCCACAAGGGTGGCAGCATTCCCTCGCCAGCGGTGGTTTGGGATGCCGCCATGGCGCTTTTTGCCGATCCTTTCTATAGCAACGGGCCGAACGATCAAGGTATTGGCTGGAACGTGCTCTCTTCTCTCCAGCGCGTCGCGATCGGGTTTGGCTTCGCGGCTGCTGTAGGTATTCCCATGGGCTTTATGATCGGTCGCTTCGAATTCCTCTCGAAGATGTTGAATCCGATCATCAGCCTTCTGCGCCCGGTGTCGCCCCTGGCCTGGTTGCCGATTGGTTTGCTGGTTTTCAAAAAAGCGGATCCGGCCGCAACCTGGACGATCTTCATCTGCTCGATCTGGCCGATGATCATCAACACCGCAGTCGGTGTGCAGCGTGTGCCGCAGGATTACCTCAACGTCGCCCGAGTCCTTGCGCTCTCAGAGTGGAAAGTCGTGACCAAGATATTGTTCCCTGCGGTACTGCCTTACATGCTGACCGGGATTCGCCTCTCCATCGGTACGGCCTGGCTGGTAATCGTGGCTGCGGAGATGTTGACCGGTGGTGTCGGGATCGGATTCTGGGTCTGGGATGAATGGAATAACCTGAAGGTTGAACACATCATTATCGCCATCTTCATCATCGGTATTGTCGGTCTGGTTCTGGAGCAAGCATTGATCATGTTGGCCAAGAAACTGACCAAAGAATCTTCTGGCAGCTAAGTGGAGCGCATCATGGAAAAATTCGTTCAAATCGAAAAAGTCGGACAAACTTTCGATACCAAGAAAGGCAAGTTTGTCGCGCTACGCGATGTCGATCTCATACTGAAGCCAGGGGAGTTTGTTGCCTTGATCGGTCACTCCGGGTGTGGCAAATCCACCTTGCTGAACCTGATTGCGGGGCTGACCAAGCCGACATCTGGCGTCTTGTTGTGCGATGGGCGCGAAATTGCCGGGCCGGGTCCGGAAAGGGCAGTTGTCTTCCAGAATCACAGCCTTTTGCCCTGGCTGACCTGTTTTGAGAATATTTACCTGGCCGTCGAGCGGGTGTTCAGTCAGAAAGAGAACAAGGCCAAGCTCAAGGAGCGGACGCTGGCAGCGATTGAACTGGTGGGTTTGTCGCATGCAACGCACAAATATCCTCACGAAATATCCGGCGGCATGAAGCAGCGCGTCGGTATCGCCCGTGCCTTGTCGATGGAGCCCAAGGTGTTGTTGATGGATGAACCTTTCGGTGCCCTGGATGCACTGACACGGGCCAAGCTGCAGGATGAGCTCATGAAAATCTGCGAGAAAACGCAAGCGACCGTTGTCATGGTGACGCACGACGTCGACGAGGCCGTCCTGCTCTCGGATCGGATTGTGATGATGACGAACGGTCCGGCGGCAACGATCGGGGAAATTCTGACCGTCAGCTTGCCGCGCCCCAGAGCCCGGCTTGAACTGGCCCATGATCCCGCCTACATCGATGCGCGTGCTGCCGTGCTTGAATTCCTGTATGAAAAACAGGCCCACGTTGAAAAGCAAGCGGCCTGATTCTCCAGACTGATCTTCGATATGTCGCTGCGCTCTCTCCTGGCGACCTTCTGCCCATTATCGCGAGGTAATGGGTTTTTTTTGTCCGCAGTTCAGGCGGAATGGCGCCGCATGCGATTGAGATCGGGGATTTCAATGACCCGGCCGCGGACCACGATCAGGCCTTCCTCGACCAGTTCGTGCAGGATCCGCGAAAAGTGTTCCTGCGTCAGGTTAAGTCGGGAAGCAACGACCCCTTTGGTGGTGGGGAGAGTCACTTTGACGGCACCCACGGGGCAGGTGTCCGGCAATTCCCTGAGCAGGTAGCCAATGATGCGCTCGCGCCCGGAGTGCAGCGAATAGGACTCCATGTCGGCCATCAACTGATGCAGGCGTACCGCCATGCTGGCCAGCATTTTTCGAGCAAGGCGGGGGTCACTATCCAGTTCGTCAAATACGGCGGCCTTTGTGATGTGCAGCAAGTGAGCGTCCGCGAGTGCCTGCGCATAGATGATGTAAGGCGTTTCCATGAACATGATGGCTTCACCGAAGCTTTGCCCGGGGCGAATGATTTCGACGACTTTTTCATTACCCTGGGCAGAGGTGAAGGCAAGTTTGATCTGCCCGGCCAACAGAAGATGAAAGCCATGGTTGGGATCACCTTTGTGAAAAAGGATCTCCCCCTTGGCCAGATGCATTTCCCGCGTACCTTTTGAAATTCTGGCGACTTCTTCGGGTGCAAGGCTGCTGAACAAGGGCAAGCGGCCCAGCAGTGAGGTGATGTCCAATGAGGTTGGGGTATTCATGTTTTTAGGCTCCTGCAACAGGCGTCCATGGTGTCATTCAGCTCGTGGCGGCGGCAATACCTCTTAGTGACTAGGCCGCCCACGCATGCGGGGCAACGGTATACTACCGCCTTCCTCAACGAGAAGGCTTTACATGGCAGCCAACGATACCGCCAGCATGGCGCTTTTTTGCGACTTCGAGAACATCGCGCTTGGTGTTCGTGATGCCCAATACGACAAGTTTGATATTCGCCCGGTGCTTGAGCGTTTGCTCGCCAAGGGCAGCATCGTGGTCAAGAAGGCCTATTGCGACTGGGAGCGCTACAAAGGCTTCAAGTCGGCGATGCACGAAGCCAATTTCGAACTGATCGAAATTCCCCATGTTCGCCTTTCCGGCAAGAATTCTGCTGATATCCGCATGGTCGTGGATGCGCTCGATCTTTGCTACACCAAGGCACATGTCGATACTTTCGTGATCATTTCCGGGGATTCCGACTTTTCCCCCTTGGTCTCCAAGTTGCGCGAAAACGCCAAACGGGTGATCGGCGTGGGCGTCAAGCAGAGTTGCTCCGACCTGTTGGTCACCAACTGCGACGAATTCATTTACTACGATGATCTGGTTCGTGATCGCGAGGCGGGGCGTAATACCCAGCGGCGCGAACGTGAGAAGCGGAGTCCGGAAGAAGAGGCACGGCGCAGCGAGAAGCAGGAAGAGCGCAAGCGCAAGGCCATGGACATCGTCAGCGCCACCTTTGCCGACCTGATGGCCGATCGCGGCGAGGCAGAAAGAATCTGGGCCTCGGTGCTCAAGGAAGTGGTCAAGCGGCGAAATCCAGGCTTCAGCGAGAGCTATTACGGATTCCGTACCTTTGGCAGCCTGCTGGAAGAGGCGGCCAGCCGTGGCGTGCTGGCTGTTGGGCGCGATGAAAAATCGGGCACCTTTGTGACCCGTGCCACCGCTAAACCCGTCGATGCAGCGGAACCCGCGCCTTTGCCAGAAAGTACGGAAGCCACTGCCCTGCTCCAGGAGGTAGGTGACGAAGCCGCGGTGCAGGAGGCCATCGTTCAGCCTGAGGAAGACAAGGCGCCATCACGGCGTCGCGGCAGCCGGCGGCCCCGCAAGGAGTCGCGAGAGCGCAATCCTGAGCTTGCGCCCGTCGAGGCCGGGGCGGCTGCACCGGATGCGCTTGAGGCGGCTCCGGTAATCGTGGCAGCCATTGAGACGAAAGAGCCAGCCACCGGAGACGTGCCGCCGGTGGAAAAGCCTGCACGGCGTCGGCGCACCCGCAAGGCCGTCGAGTCAGCCGTCGAGCCTGTTGCCACGGCAGCAGAAGCCTCTGCGGTAACGCCCGCCGAGATGCCTGCCCAGGAAGCGGCCGAGCAGCCCAAGTCAGCAAGCAAGCCCAAACGCCCTTCACGTCCGCGCAAACCCCGCAAGAGCGAAGCGCCCGCAGATTAAATTACCTTCAGCAGTTGGGCGCGCAATTCTTCAGCGCGCCAGCTGCCTTTTCCCGTCCGCTCGATAGCGTGAAGCCAGAAAAACAAAAACCCGCCAAACGGCGGGTTTTGTCGAGGGCGAATCGATTTCGCTCAGGCTGCGGCCTGCACCGGAATCTTGTGGCCACGACGCACGATACGATTCTGGGAATCGACATAAATCAGTTCCGGCTCGTGTTTGGCCAGTTCCACTTCGTTATACACGGCAAAGGTGGCAATGATCAGGATGTCACCGGGCGCAGCGCGGCGTGCTGCCGAACCATTCACGGAAATCACACCTGAACCACGCTCGGCACGAATTGCATAGGTGGTGAAACGCTCGCCATTGTTGACGTTCCAGATATCGATCTGTTCGTATTCCTTGATGTTGGCTGCTTCGAGCAGATCATCATCAATGGCGCATGAACCTTCGTAGTGCAGGTCGGCGTGCGTTGCGGTCACGCGATGCAACTTAGACTTCAACATGGTTCTCTGCATGGTTTCACTCATCCAGAAAGTTGGGGGAAGCGCATTGTAACGGCAATAAAACTGCTGTCAACGCTGTAATTATGTATATTTTTGTCGCCTCAAATCTCAATGTTATCAATGAGACGGGTCGTGCCGAGGCGACTGGCGGCAAGCACCACCAATGGTGCGTTTACGCCGATGGGTACGGACAGGTCAGACTGTTGTCGCACCGCAACATAATCGGTTTTCCAGCCTGCTGCGGTCAACGCTGCAATGGCGCGATTTTCCAGTTGGCAAAAATCGGTCTGCCCTGAGCGCACCGATTCCCGGATCTCGTTGAGCAGGCGATACAGGCGCGGGGCCTCGGCGCGCTCGCTGGCGCTCAGGTAGCCATTGCGCGAGGAAAGCGCCAGCCCGTCCTCGGCGCGTACTGTGTCTCCGCCAAGAATCTCGATCGGCATCGCCATCTGGCGGGTCATGTTGCGAATGACCATCAACTGCTGGTAATCCTTTTTGCCGAACATGGCCGCATCCGGCTGAACGCAATTGAACAGCTTGGTGACCACGGTCGCGACGCCGCGGAAATGGCCGGGGCGAAACTCACCATCAAGCACGTTCTGGATGCCCGGTGGCTCGACAAAATATTCCTGTGGCTCAGGGTAGAGGTCGGTTTCGGTGGGGGCGAACAGTACGTTGACGCCGGCTGCCGCGAGCTTGTCGCAATCGGCCTGGAAGGTGCGCGGATATTTGTCGAAATCATCGTTCGGGCCGAACTGCAGACGATTGACGAAAATCGATGCGACGACGGTATCGCCGTGCGCGCGCGCCTGTTCCATCAAGCTGATGTGGCCTGCGTGCAGATTGCCCATGGTGGGTACGAAAACGACACGACCGCAAGCTTTGAGGGCCGTCCGCAGATCGGCAATGGCGGAATGAATTTGCATGGAAACTCCGGAGAAATCAGGCGGCGTAAGTGTGCTCTGGGCCGGGGTAGTGACCTGCCTTCACGGCAGTCACTGCCCGACTGGCCGCGTCGTGGATGCTCGAAGCACCTTCCATGAAGTTTTTGACGAACTTGGCCTTCTTGCCAGGCGGAATGTCGAAAGCGTCGTGCAACACCATGACCTGACCGGAGGTTCCCTTGCCGGCTCCGATCCCGATCGTAATGATCGACAATTCGGCGCTGACTTCTGCGGCCAGCACGGCGGGGATGGCCTCCAGCACGATCATCGTGGCGCCTGCTGCCTGCAGGGCCTGCGCGTCATCCTTCAGGCGCTGTGCCGCAGCGTCACCCTTGCCCTGGACCTTGTAGCCACCCAGTACATGCACCGACTGCGGTGTCAGGCCGACATGGCCGCACACCGGGATGCCGCGCTGGACGAGAAAGGCGACCGTGGGGGCCATTTCCTTCCCGCCTTCCAGTTTGACCATCTGGGCCCCCGCAGCCATCAAGGTGGCTGCATTGCGAAATGCCTGTTCCGGGGATTCCTGATAACTGCCGAAGGGCATGTCGGCGATGATGAAGGGGCGGTCAGAGCCGCGCTTGACTGCCGCGGTGTGGTAGGCAATGTCGCCCACGGTCACCGGCAGGGTCGTGTCGTGGCCTTGAATCACGTTGCCCAGCGAATCGCCGATCAACAGGCTGTCAACTCCCGCGCCATCGAGCAGGCGAGCGAAACTGGCGTCGTAGCATGTGAACATGACGATCTTTTCACCGGCTTGATACAACTTGCCGAGATCGGCTTGCGTCAGACGGCGGGTGAGGGTTTGAGCGGACATGGGTGAAATGCTTACTTGAAAAACGGATGTCTAGGATACACAGAGGCGCCCGAGGCGCGTCAAGCGCTAATTACAGCCGGCAGATACCTTGATTGGCGACCGCCGGCAACCAGGCGGCGAGTGAGCCGCGTCCGGGGAGTGCGAGGTCGGGGGCGAGATCGGCCAGCGGATAAAGCACAAAAGCCCGCAGATGCAGGCGCGGATGCGGTAGCGTCAGGCGCGGGGAATCGAGCACAAGATCGTCGTACAGCAGCACGTCGAGGTCGAGTGTGCGCGGCCCGTTGCGTTCGGCCCGGATGCGCCCGAAACGATGCTCGATGTCGAGCAGAGCATCCAGCAAGGCTTCCGGCGCGAGTCCGGTTTCGATGCGTGCGGCGGCATTGACGAATTCCGGTTGCTCGGTAATGCCCACCGGCGCCGTGCGATAGAGCGCAGAGCTGGCCAGCAGGCGGCTTTCCGGCAGTGAGTCCAGCGCCTCGAAGGCGGCGCGAATGGTTGCTGCCGGGTCGCCCAGATTGGCGCCCAGCGCGATGAAAGCCTGGCTCATTTATTCGTCGTTGTTACGGTCGACCGTATCTGCAGCCGGTTTTTTGCGCCGGCGCCGGCGCTTCTTGTCGGCGGCGGCATCGGGGATCAGCATCTCGGCGCGCTGATCGCCATCGGCATGCTGGAAACGCGTCCACCAGTCGGCGATTTCCATCTCGATTTCACCCGCCTGGGCGCGCAGCACCAGAAAATCGTAGCCGGCGCGGAAGCGGGGCTGTTCGAGCAAGGCGTAGGGACGTTTGCCGGCCCGCTGTTCAAAGCGCGGCTGCAACGCCCAGATGTCCTTGATGTCGCCGGCGATACGGCGTGTGATGGCCAGCTTTTCGCCCTGCACGTCGAGCACGTTGTCCATGGCCTGGAAGAGCGCAGGAATTTTGGCTTCGCCCTTGGCCTTCATCTTGCCCCAATGCGCCAGCACTTCATGCCAGAGCAGGGTGGCGAACAGGAAACCAGGCGAGCTGCCTTTGCCCTTGCGGATGCGCTCGTCGGTGTTGGCCAGCGACAGCATCACGAATTTTTCGCCCATCGGTTGCTCGAGAATGACGTCAAGCAAGGGCAGCAGGCCATGGTGCAGACCTTCGTCGCGCAATTGGGTAATGCACTTCACGGCGTGGCCGGAAGTCAGCAACTTGAGCATTTCATCAAACAGGCGCGCTGCCGGTACGTTTTCCAGCAGATCTGCCATTTCACGGATCGGCCTTTTGGCCTCCGGATCAATCGACAAGCCGAGTTTTGCGGCCAGACGCACGGCACGCAACATGCGCACCGGATCTTCGCGATAGCGGGCGCGTGGCTCGCCGATCATGCGCAAGGTGCGCGCCTTCAGGTCGCCGACGCCGTGGTGATAATCGATGACCGTTTCGGTGGTCGGGTCGTAATACAGGGCGTTGGCGGTGAAATCGCGGCGGGCAGCATCCTCGGCCTGGGTGCCGAATACATTGTCGTGCAGCACGCGGCCATGTTCGTCTTTTTTGGTGTTGGCATCGAGTTGACCGCGGAAAGTGGTCGTTTCGATCATTTCCTGGCCCATCATCACGTGCACGATCTGGAAGCGGCGGCCGATGATGCGCGAACGGCGGAAGGCACGCTTGACCTCTTCCGGCGTTGCGTCGGTGGCGACATCGAAATCCTTGGGCTCGGCGCCGATCAGCAGATCGCGCACCGCGCCGCCAACGACATAGGCCTTGAAGCCGGCAGCCTGGAGGGTTTCGCAGGTGCGGCGGCTGCCGCTGCTGATGCGGTCACGGGTGATGCCGTGGCTGGAGACGGGAATGACGGCCGGTTCGTTGTTGCCGGCTTTGGGCTTCTTGCTGCTGAAGACGCGGGAGATGAGTTTGCGGATCACGAGTACCTGAACGATGGCGCGCCGGGGCGCAGCGGAAAAGCCCGGATTTTACCGCAAAGTAATGATTTTCCAGCCCATTTCGCTGGCGTGGGCGCGTAATGTGGCATCCGGGTCGACAGCAATGGGTTGCGTCACCTTCTGCATCAGCGGCAGGTCGTTATGCGAATCGCTGTAGAAAAAACTCTGCTCGAAGGCGCCCCACCACAGGCCCTGAGATTCCAGCCAGCTTTCGACGCGAGTGATCTTGCCGCCCTGAAAGGAGGGTGTGCCGGTCGGTTTGCCGGAAAAACGGCCACTGGCGACGTCGACCGCAGGAATCGTCCCGATCAGGTTGGGAATGCCGAATTCGCGGGCAATCGGGCCGGTCACGAAGCTGTTGGTCGCGGTGACGATGGCGCACAGGTCGCCACAGGCCAGGTGTTCTAGGACCAGCGTGCGCGCCTGCGGGGTCATGATCGGACGAATGTGGCGGTCCATGTATTCACGGTGCCAGGCGTCTAGTTCCGTGCGGTCGTGGCGGGCAAGCGGCGCCAGCTGGAATTCGAGGAATTCGTAAATGTCGAGCGTGCCCGCCTTGTATTGATCATAAAACTGCTGATTCCTGCTTTCCTGAAGTACGCGGTCAACGACGCCGCGAGAAACCAGGAATTGCGCCCATTCAAAATCGGAGTCACCGGCGAGCAGGGTGTTGTCAAGGTCGAAGAGGGCAAGGTTCATGTCAGCTTTCCAGCGGCAAGGGGTCGTTGAGCAGGCCGCGCAGTACCGGCAGGCTGACTGCGCGCTTGTGTTCCAGCGTATAGCGGTCGAGTGCCACGATCAGCGCGGATAGCGAACGCATGTCGCGCGGCGCGTGGCGCATCAGGTAATCGATGCTTTCCGGCGTCAGTTTCAAGGCTCTTTCGCGTGCCTGGGCCGTCAGCGCTGCCGCCTTTTCACTGTCGGTCAAGGGATGCAGCCGGTAGATCAGGCCGTAGCCCAGCCGGGTACGCAGGTCTTCACGCAGTGCCAGATGCGCCGGCGGTTGCGCTGCTGCGGTCAACAACTGTCCACCGGCCATTTTCAGTCGATTGAAATGATTGAACAGCGCAATCTGTCCGGCATCGTTGAGCGTTTCGACATTGTCCACTGCTACCTGCTGAGCCTCGGGCAGAGTCGCCAAATCCGGATCCTGCGCCGCGTCCACCAGCGCAAAGCCGCTGGCCTGCAGCAAATGGCTACGCCCGCAACCCGCCTCGCCGTAAAGGCAAAAACCCGTGGTGGGATCGTTCCCGGCCAGCCAGCCGGTCAGTGCAGTCAAAGCCTCCTCATTTGCACCGGCAACAAAATTGTCCAGCGAAGGCGGCGTTTCCGGCAGAAGGTCGAGAATCAGTTGGCGCACGGTCAATGGCAAAAAATCAGAGCCGCGATTTTAGCAGAGGCTGAGGGTGCGGCCTGCTGAGCACTCAACGAATGGAAAGTTGTTTGGGGTTCCGTTAAGGAGCGTGCGCGTCGACCGCAGGATTTTTCATTGTTGTGTCCGGAACTTAAGAAGCGCCCGTGTTTCGGGTAAAATCCAAGGTCTTTCAGCCTGTTGGCCTTACCTACCATGACCCAGACGACTTCCCTTTCCTACCGTGATGCCGGCGTCGATATCGATGCGGGCGATGCTCTTGTCGAACGCATCAAGCCTTTGGCCAAGAAGACCCTGCGCGAAGGCGTGCTGGGCGGCATTGGCGGCTTTGGCGCCTTGTTTGAAGTGCCGAAGCGTTACAAGGAGCCGGTGCTGGTTTCCGGTACGGATGGCGTCGGTACCAAGTTGCGCCTGGCCTTCGATCTGAACCGCCACGATACCGTCGGCCAGGATCTGGTCGCCATGAGCGTCAATGACATCCTCGTGCTTGGCGCCGAGTCGCTGTTCTTCCTCGACTACTTCGCCTGCGGCAAGCTCGATGTCGATACTGCGGCGGCGGTCGTCGGCGGCATCGCCAAGG
>CALAGF010000018.1 GCA_937892345.1 uncultured Rhodocyclaceae bacterium
TGCGGACTGACATAGTCAAAACAATCTCCGCCGGCAGCCAGTCGGCGGTACTTGAACACACCGACGGGCAAGCTGTGGATCAAGCGCTCATGATCATCGAACAAGCTGCGGTAGCTTTCCTCAACGGCTTTTATGCGACTGATGTCCTGATGGGTCCCGAACATGCGCTCCGGCAAGCCATCAGCCTGCCAGGCCGACACCCGGCCGCGATCCAGCACCCAAACCCAATGACCATCGCGGTGGCGCATGCGCACCTCGCACTCATACACCGAGGTCAAGCCGCTGAAATGGGCCTTCAGACGTTCGGTCGACAGCATCAGGTCGTCAGGATGAACCAGTGATTTCCAGACATTGATGGAAAGCGGCTGCAAATCCTCCAGGCTATAGCCAAGGATTTGCGCCCAGCGCTCGTTGAACTTGACCTGCCCGCTTTGCACCTTCCATTCCCAGGTTCCCGTCTGAGTCCCGTCGATGATGGTTTGCAGCGTCTCCGCCTGTTGCGCCAGTTCAACCTCGTACATGCGGCGTTCCGCCACGTCCTTCAGATGGGACTCGTAAGCCTTCCGCGCGTGCAAACGCTCTCTACGCACAAACCAGTACACCAACAGGCCGACCAAGAGATAGGCAAATGCCAGCAAGGCCACGGTGCGCCACCAGTTGGCATACACCGCCTTGTATTCCAGTCCGTTTACGACAATCAACGCATTTTGTAGCGGCAAATCACCCAGGCGCACCGAATGGATTTCCACCATGCTTTCGGCGCCAAGGAAGTGCGGCTTGCCAACAAAAAAGGAGGCGTCCTGACCGCTTTCCTTGTGGCGTGAGAACAATGAGCCCGGCACATCCAGCATGGCGCCCTCGGCCCCCTCCCGCGTGGGATAAATCGCCAGCAAGCGCCCCCCGGAGTGCGCCATCTCGAACCAGCGTTCGTTGGCGCGCGGATTCAGCAAATTGCGCATGTCGGCAAGCAGGTTTTCGAGCCGGGGAATACCGACAACCACGCCGGCAAAGCGACCATCCGGGGCGCGCACCTGCCGCGCCAGGCTGGTTTCAAGCTTGCCCGTAATCGTCGACTTGAAGGGTTCGCCAAGAATGCGCAGGCTGTCATCAGGAGCATGACGCGCATCGCGAAAGTAGGGGCGAAGGGAAAAATCCTGGCCGATCACTTCCCGATTTTCGGAGGCAATTGCGCGCCCCCGGAAATCCAAAACCACCAAGCGGGCATAGCGCCCACCGAGTGCTTCGAGCCGTTGGTCCAGTTTTTTCTGCAATGCCGCCAGCGTCAGGTGGCCGGCAAAATGCTCGACAGCGTCGCCATGCAGCGTTGTCAGCTCACGGTCGACCCGGAGCAGCTCCTCTTCGAGCAAGTTCGCCGCTATGGTCGTGGATGCCGTCAAATGCGCACGGGCGGCGCTGGCTTCGAGATGGCGAATGATCCCCGCAATGACAGCAAAAACAAGGGCCAATCCACATAACAGCAGACTGAGTCCCCATTGGTGCCGATGGGAAGAATGGTCCTGCAAGATTGCCCGGCCTCCTGACATATCGCCTCGGCGAGGCTTAAAAACACACTATATATGCCAAAAGTAATAAACACTAGCCGCGCCAAGCATTTTTATAGCTAGCCGGTAACCGGCAGTAGGGGTGGACTTCATTGGATAGAGACAATTTCTTAGTTAAGCCCCTCAGCTTTTGAAACGCCCAAGCTCCTGGCTCAAGGACCCTGCCATTTTCTGAAGTGACGAAGCGGTTGCCGCATTGCCCGCCGCTGCCGCATCGTTTTCCTCGGCAAACTGAGCGATTTGTTCTACGTTTTGCGCGATTTCCGTACTCGCTACCGCCTGCTCCCTCAAGGACATCGATATCTCGGAAACAGCGTCCACCATCTGTCGCATCTGCAGTTGCACCTGCTCAATCGCAACTCCAGCTGACTGGGCTAACTCAACACCTGATGCAACCCGCTCAACACCACGTTTCATCTGGGTGACAGCGTTCCCTGTCCCCTGTTGGACTGCATCAATCATCCGGGCGATTTCCTGGGTGGACTTGGCGGTTCTCTCCGCCAGCTTGCGAACTTCATCCGCAACGACCGCGAAACCCCGACCTGTCTCACCCGCTCGCGCAGCCTCAATAGCAGCATTGAGCGCCAAGAGGTTGGTCTGATCGGCAATATCCTTGATCGTGCCAACAATCGCAGAAATCTGATCCGACTGCCGCCCCAAATCCTCCACGGCCAGCGCCGAAGCATTCACAGTTTCAGCAATCCCCTGAATTTCGAGCACAACCTCCTGCACGATACGCCCCCCGCGATCTGCTACGGCACCAGAGCCTTCAGAATAGCGCTGCACATCCTGAGCATTTTTCGCAATGTGATCCACGCCGACAGTCATTTGCTCAACCGATGCCGCCATGCTGGAAGCGGCATCACTTTGTAGGCTGGTGCTGGCAGAAATCTGCTGACTGGAGGACGCAAGCTGCTCTGCAGCCGAGCGTAGCGATTCAACCTCGAACTGTATCTTGCCCAGTAATTTGCTGAAGCTGTCCACCATGAGATTGAAATTCTGCCCTGCCTCATGCAATTCATCACGACCGGGTGAATCAAATCGCGCAGTCAGGTCACCTTCGGCCATTTTCTTTGCTCCCTGCTCAAATACTTTCACACTGTCAATTACCGAAAAATAAGCACCAGCGGCAAAATACCCAACCAGCAACAGAATCAGCCCGGCCGAAATACCGGCAAGCATCATGCTGCGCAGTGCAGTGTGCTTCCGCTGCTCCAGTTGCAGTTCGAACTGGGGAATCAGTGTGTCGAACATCATTCGATAGCCAACATCGATCAAATCGGTTGTCTGAGCGAAATAGGCAAGCGGAGGCGTTTCGAATTTTTCGCCAAGAATGTCGCTGTGTATCAAGGCAAATACTTGCTCAACCCCCGTGGTAAAGGTCAGTGAGTAAGACGTCAGGGCCAGCTTCAGTGAAGGTGACATACGCATCACCTTGGACAGATTCGAGTTCTGGGCACGCAACGTACTCCCCATCTGGGCAAGTGATGCGGTGATATCTGTGCGCATCTGCGACGTCAGCTCTTTTTTGGTCAGCACCGCGGTTCCTCTGGCTCTTAAACCCCCCATGAGCTCAAGCATTGCAGGCATTTTGCTTACAATCGTATCCATAAAATAGTAAGTCGTCATTTCAGGATCCAACGTCAACTTGGATTCGTCTGCAACATTAATCATGAAATCAAGCACCTTCCCAATCATCGCTGAGTGACGTTTGAGATTTTCTGGGGGCGCCATGGCAAGGCCACCTTGGCGAATCGCATCCCAGTCCTGAGTAATCGATTGCCACGCTGCTTGCGTGCGCAAGCCGGGCGCCAAGGCACGATCGGCCGCCATCACCTCGTCATTCAGTTCTTTTTCTTTAGCTGCACGCTTTTCTTTCATTGCTTCATTGCCGTTGAGTACTCCGGATGACAAACCCCGGTGTTGCTGCATGAACTGCACCATGCGATTCATTGGTTTGAGCATCTGCAAGCCGGCGAGCTCATCCTCGGCAACGCGAATATCCCTGTTTAGCGCGGAAGTCAGCACATACAACAAAATCACGATGACCACAGAAAGCGCGCCACCGAGCAACATGAACTTGCTTGCGTAACGTAAGCGCCCCATCAGGGCAATTGCTGGCGAAAAGAATTGTTTCATTTCATTTTCTGCTCAAAGGAGGCAGCCCCGTCGCTCAAGTAAGAGCGAGGATAATATCAAAATCAGCCTAAATATGACATATTACATATTCGCAAAATAAATCAACAATTTTTATGAGGTTTATTTCATCGCGAAAAACTCAAGCTGCCAGTGCTCGCCGCAGAC
>CALAGF010000019.1 GCA_937892345.1 uncultured Rhodocyclaceae bacterium
TGATCGAGGCCCGCTCCGTGGATCGGGCGCGTAACGCCATCAAGGGCCTGCTCGATTTGACGCCGGAGACGGCGGAAGTGCGGCAGGCTGATGGGGCGTGGCTGGAAGTGCCGGCCGCAGAGGTAAAGCTGGAAGCCTGCGTTCGGGTCAAACCCGGCGCCAGGATACCGCTCGATGGTCAGGTGACGGCAGGAACCAGTGCGGTCAATCAGGCGCCGGTCACCGGCGAAAGCATCCCGATTGACAAGGTGGCCGGCGACCCGGTATTCGCCGGCACGATCAACGAAACCGGCATCCTGGAGTTCCGCGTGACGGCCGCTGCCGACAACACCACACTGGCCCGCATCATCCACGCGGTCGAACAGGCGCAGGGGACGCAAGCGCCAACCCAACGCTTCGTGGATCAGTTTGCCGCAATCTACACCCCGGCTGTGTTCTGCATCGCACTTGCCGTGGCCATTTTGACACCCTGGCTCCTCGGCTGGACTTGGACGCAGGCGATCTACAAGGCCCTGGTGCTGCTGGTCATCGCTTGCCCCTGCGCGTTGGTGCTTGCCACGCCGGTAACGGTCGTCAGCGGACTGGCGGCAGCAGCTCGACGCGGCATCCTGATCAAGGGCGGTGTCTATCTCGAAGAGGCCCGAAAACTGCGGGTCATTGCCCTCGACAAGACCGGTACCATTACCGAAGGCAAACCCCGTCTGGTCGCCACGGAAATACTTCCCTCGGCGGTCCCCGAATCGCAAGTGCTTGCCTGGGCGGCCAGCCTGGCCGGACACTCGGACCATCCGGTCTCAAAAGCGATTGCGACCGGTCTCAAGCTTCCAGAGAACGGCTTGACCGATTTTGTCGCACTCGCCGGACGAGGTGTTGAAGCTCGCACGGATGGCCAACTCCTCTTTCTCGGCAACCATCGACTGGTTGAGGAGCGCAAGCTGTGCAGTGCCGAAATCGAGGCGCGCCTTCAGGTGCACGAGATGCAAGGCCGGACGGTGACCATGCTGGCGTCTGCACAGCAGGTGCTGGCGATTTTTGCGGTGGCGGACACCATCAAGGAAAGTTCGCGGGAGGCAGTGGCCGATCTGCACCGTCTCGGTGTCGTCTCGATCATGCTGACCGGCGACAATGTGGCGACGGCCGCGAGCATTGCCAAGGAAGCCGGCATCGACGACGCCCGGGGCAATCTTCTCCCAGAGGACAAACTGGCGGCCATCGAAGATTTGCAGCGGCGCTATGGCCCGACCGCGATGACCGGCGACGGCATCAACGACGCACCCGCGCTGGCCCGCGCTGACATCGGCGTGGCCATGGGTGCGGCCGGCACGGATACGGCGATGGAAGCGGCCGACGTGGTGATCATGAACGACGATCTGCGGCGCATTCCCGAGACCATTCGCCTGTCCCGGCGCACCCATGCGGTGCTCTGGCAAAACATCGGGCTGGCCTTGGGCATCAAGGCGATCTTTCTCGGGCTCGCCGTTTTCGGCAATGCGACCATGTGGATGGCGGTCTTCGCCGACATGGGCGCCAGTCTGCTGGTGGTGGGTAACGGCGTACGTATCTTGCGGTGGACTTCCGGAAATGATTTTCGCTGATACAATCCGGCCCATGCGTCGCTGGTTGTCTATCCTTCTTCTCGTTTTTCTGCCGTTCCAGTTCTCCTGGGCGGCGGTGGCCGGCTATTGCCAGCACGAGACCGGGGCTGCCGCGCAGCACTTCGGCCATCACGATCACCAGCATCAGGCCGATGCCGATCAAGGGGGCGCACCGGATGCCAAAGCTCTGGGTGGCGGCATCGACGGCGATTGCGTCGCCTGCCATGCGAGTTGTGCTGCGGCGATTTTCAGCATGGCGTCCTTGCCTGCTTCAAGCAGCTTGACCTTTGCGATTCCTTGGTTATCGGGGAATCTGACCGCCCCGCCACTGGCTTATCCCGAACGCCCCAACTGGTCCGTCCTCGCCTAATCGGCGGGGTGGATAGCACTTTTCTGCGCTTCTCCCTTGCGGCTGTGGTGGACTGATCCACTCTGACGCATTGCGACGCTTCCCGGTCGCACCTCGCCGATTCCCCGTGTGTCTTTTTATCACTGGAGAATTGGATGTCTCGAAGCAAATCGGTTTCACGAACCACCTCTTTACCGGCCCGCATACTCGTGGCCGGACTGTACTCGTTCGCTGCGCTAGCGACCGGCAACCTCTGGGCGCAAACAACGTCAGCCCCCACCAGCGCCGCGATTACCTTGCCGCAAGCCTTTGCTGCCGCTTGGGCACGACAACCCGAGGCGCAATCCCTCGATCTGCGGCGAGACGCCGCCGAAGCTCGTCGGCAGGTTGCCGGCAGTTGGACGGCCCAGCCACCTTCGCTGGACCTGTCCGGCAAGACTGACCAACTGAGCAGGAATCAAGGCAGCCGCGAATACGCGGCCGGCGTCGCCTTGCCCCTGTGGCTGCCCGGCGAACGCTCCCGTCAGGGGGCCTTGGCCGACGCCGAATCAAAGGCCGTGGATAGCCGGGTGACGGCCGCGCAACTGCGCACTGCCGCCGTCGTGCGTGATGCCTGGTGGAACTGGCAGCGGGCACGCGGCGAACAGTCGCTGGCCAGCGAGCGCCTGGTCAGCGCACAAAAACTGGCAGAAGATGTCCGCCGCCGAACCAATGCCGGTGACCTGGCCCGCTCGGACCAGCATCAGGCCGATGGTGCGGCGGCCAGCGCCGAGGTAACGCTGGCCGAAAGCGCCAGCCTGCTGGCCGCAGCCACTCAGCAACTGCGCGCCTTGATCGGCAAGCTGCCGGACGAGAAAGCAGCCGACGGACCGGAAATCCTGCCGGCGGTGCCTGCCGACTTCACCGCCCTGGATGCGACCCACCCGGCGGTCCTCGAACTGTTCGACCGGGCCGAAGTCGCCCGCCGCAGCGCCGATCTGGCCAGCGTGCAGACCAGGAACAATCCCGAACTGTTGTTGGCCACTACCCGCGAGCGGGGCGCTTTCGGTGACGACTATCAGCAGACCGTCACGCTCGGCGTACGTATCCCGTTTGGTTCGGATAGCCGCAATCGCGCCAAACTCGGCCTCGCCCGCGCCGAAGCCCTCGAAACCGAGGGGCAACTTCGCCTCGAACGTGAGCGCCTGGCCGCCGATCTGGAAGCAGCAAGAGTGCGCGTCGAGTCCAGCCGCATACAACTGGCGGCGGCCGAGAAACGCGCCCAACTGGCGCGTGAGTCGCGGGGCTTCTTCGACAAGTCCTTCCGCTTGGGGGAGAGCGACCTGCCGACCCGCCTGCGCATCGAACTTGAATCCGTCGAAGCCGAACGGCAAAACGCTCGCACCCGAATTGACCTAGCCGCTGGGATCTCCGCCCTGCGTCAGGCCCTGGGCCTGCTCCCCGAACAAAAATGAGGGACCCGAACATGAGAACAACAAACACACTGGCGACTTTGGGATGGGCCGCCTGGATCGCTCTGGCAGCCCCACTGGCCTGGGCCGGTGACGGGCACGACCATGGCGAGACACCTGCCGCAACTGCTGGTTCCGCCTCGCCGCGTTTTACAGCAACGTCCGAAACCTTTGAACTGGTCGGCGTCGTCAATGGCAAGCAAGTAACGCTTTATCTCGACCGCTATGCCGACGGTAGTCCGGTCAAGAATGCCAAGCTCGAACTGGAACTCGGCGGCGTCAAAATCCCCGTCAAACCACATGCCGAGGGCGAGTTCGAGGCAACGCTGGTGCAGGAACTTAAACCGGGGGTCGTGTCGGTCGCGGCGACCGTCATTGCCGGCGAGGAAACCGACTTGCTGGCTGGCGAACTCGACATGCACGAAGAGGCGCATGCCGAAGAGGCTACCCACACCCATGGCTGGAAGGAGTACGCCCTATGGGCCGCTATCGCTGGCGGGGCCCTCTTTGTTCTTGCCGCTTTGTTGCGCCGCCTGCGCGCTTCCCGTAAACCGCATTTCGGAGGTGCCGCATGAAGCCCCGTCAGTTATTGAGCGCCCTTTGCCTATCCCTGTCGCTATCTGCAATGCCGGCAGTAGCCGGTGATGGCCATGACCACGGCGACGCCCCGCCCGCTGCCAGCGGCAATGGCCCCAAACGCCAGCCGGACGGCAGCGTCTTCCTGCCCAAAC
>CALAGF010000020.1 GCA_937892345.1 uncultured Rhodocyclaceae bacterium
CCGATCGGCTGAGCTACCGGCCGCTGGATGACGAAGTCGAGGCGAGTGGCAACGTCCATATGGCGCGTGCAGGGGTGCAGGTGGATGCGCCCTATCTGAAAATGCGGATGTCGGAGCAGATCGGTTTTGCCGATCAGGCCGCTTACCGACTCGTTCGGGACGTTGTCAGCAAGGTCTACGATCCCACCAAGACGGTGGTCAGTGTTGCGACTTCCAGCGGTTCGAGCAGTGGCGCGCCTATGATGCTGAATGTCTCCAACACCTACGGGTTGCCGACCAGGCAGCCGCCGCCAAGGCGCGTGCTGGCGTCCGGCGATGCCGAGCGGATCGAGTTCGAAGGCGAAAACCAGGTCCGGCTTGAGGGCGCAAGCTATTCCACTTGTAAACCGGATGCGCGTGACTGGTACTTGCGCGCCTCCGACATGCAACTGGATTTCGATTCCAATGAAGGCCGCGCCAGTCACGCCTCGCTCTGGTTCCAGAACGTGCCGTTGTTTTACACGCCAACGGCCTGGTTCCCGCTGAATGATGCGCGTCGTTCCGGTTTCCTCAATCCGTCGATTTCGCAGTCAACGCGGACCGGGATCGATATTGCCTTGCCTTACTACTGGAATATTGCACCGAACTACGATGCAAGCTTCTATCCCCGCTACATGAGCAAGCGCGGCCTGCAGTTGGGCAGCGAGCTTCGCCATCTTGGCGAAACCTTCCAGGGCGAGGCGCGAGGCGAATATCTGGCTGACGATATCGAAGCCGGGAAAACGCGCTATGCCTATGCGGTGCGTGAGTCCTTTGCAAAAAATGCCTGGTCCGGCAAGCTCGACTGGAACGGGGTTTCTGATGACCATTACTGGACCGACATGTCGTCCCGGCTGTTGCAGACCTCGCAATCCCAGCTGACGCGCCGGGCCATGCTCAATTACACGCCCAGTCCGTGGTTGCAGACCAGTTTGCAGGTGTTGCGCTACCAGACGCTGCAAACCGTTGCCAGCGATCCGATTGAGCGGCCGTATTTTCTTGAGCCACAGCTCAACATGTTTGCCTACCGGCCCGGTCTGCTGAAAACCGATTTCAGCATGATCGGTCAGTATTCCCGCTTTACCCATGATGATCGGGCGACCAAGGATCAGGGCGACCGAGTGGTCCTCTATCCGCAACTGACCCTGCCGATCATTCATCCCGCCTTCCAGATATTGCCCAAGGTGGGTGTGCACATGAGCAGTTATGCGCTTGACCGCTCACAAGCCAATGCTGGTGCGGAAACTCGGGTTAACCGCGTATTGCCCATTGTCTCCATCGATTCGACCATGGTTTTCGAGCGCCAGGACAGCCTGTTTGGCAAGGGTTATGTACAGACGCTGGAACCGCGTCTGTATTACCTGAACATCCCTTACAAAGACCAGAGCGCCATCCCTCTTTTCGATACGGCGCTCAATGACTTCAACTTTGCCCAGATTTTTTCCGAAAACCGCTACAGCGGCTATGACCGGATCAATGATGCCAACCAGTTGACTGCGGCTGTCACCACCCGGATTCTCGATGATGAAAATGGTGTTGAGCGCTTCAAGGCGATGATCGGCCAGCGTTATTACTTTGATAAGCAGCGCGTGGCGATTACCGGCGAAACGACGCGCCAGCAGGATTTTTCCAATCTGATTGCAGCGGTCAACGGGCTGGTTGCGCCCAAAACCTATGTTGAGGCCGCTTGGGAGTACAACTACAAAACCAGCACCAGCGAGCGTTTCGCTGCCGGCGTCCGCTTCCAGCCCGATTACGGCAAGGTGTTGTCAGCCAGCTACCGTTACACGCGTGATCCGCTGACGGCCAGTTCGACCGTTGACCAGATTGATCTGGCCGGACAATGGCCGCTTGCTGCCAACTGGTATGCTGTGGGCCGCTACAATTACTCACTGAAGGACAGCCAGTTGCTGGAAAGCATCGCCGGTCTTGAATACAACGCAGGCTGCTGGGCTGTACGCTCGGTTTTTCAGCGCCTGGCTGCGGTTTCCGGATCGCCCAACGACTCTGTCTTCCTCCAGCTTGAACTCAATGATTTCACCCGTATCGGCTCCAATCCGCTCGGCCTGCTCCGGCGCAGCATTCCGGGGTATGGCAAATCCAATGAACTGCCAGCGAACGACAACAGCCTGATTACTTCACCCTGATGCCCATGTACAAACAACTTGTCACCACCCTCCTTCTTCTTGCCGGCCTCTGCGCCGCCAGCGTTCCGGCTGCTGCCGCCGAGCGTCGCGACCCCGTGGAAGTTGATCACATCGTGGCGGTCGTTGCCGATGGCGTGATTACCCGCAACGAACTGAAGGCGCGCCTGGCGGCTGCAATCAGCCAGCTACAGCGGCGCGGGACGCCCTTGCCGTCGCAGGATGTTCTGGAAGGCCAGATGCTGGAGCGCCTGATTATCGAGCGTGCTCAATTGGCTTATGCCCGGGAAAGCGGCTTGCGTATCGACGATCAGCAACTCGATCAAGCGATCGGGCGGATCGCCGCCAACAACAAGCTGTCGACAACACAGTTCCGGGCCGCACTGGAAAAGGATGGCATCGCCTATCCGGTCTTTCGCGAGGAAATCCGGACCGAAATGACCATGGCCCGCTTGCGTGAGCGCGAAGTCGAAAGCCGCCTCGTGGTCTCCGATGCCGAAATCGACAATTACCTGGCCAATCAGGCGGCCAGCGGCGGCGGTGAGGAATACGATCTGGCGCACATTTTGTTGCGCGCTCCGGAGTCTGCGACGCCGGAGCAATTGCAGAAACTGCGTTTGCGCGGTGAAGAGGCGCTTTCGCGTGCGCGTGCGGGGGAAAATTTCGCCCAGCTGGCGGCCAGTTTTTCCGATGCGCCGGATGCCTTGCAGGGTGGGGAGCTTGGCTGGCGTCCGCTGAACCGCTTGCCGACCCTGTATGCAGAAACGGCTGCAAGATTACAGCCAGGCGCAGTGAGCGAATTGAAGCGCTCGTCGGCGGGTTTCCATATTCTTAAGTTGGTCGGCAAACGGGGGGGCAACATGCCGGCCTCGGTGATGCAAACGCGTGCCCGTCACATCCTGATCCGGGTCAACGAAGTCACTTCCGAAGCCGAGGCTCGCCACAAGCTGGAAACCGTGCGTGAGCGCATCGTCAATGGCATCGACTTTGCCGAGCAGGCACGCGTCTTTTCGCAAGATGGCACCGCAGCCAAGGGTGGCGATCTGGGCTGGCTGAATCCGGGCGATACCGTGCCGGAATTCGAGCGGGCAATGGATGCCTT
>CALAGF010000021.1 GCA_937892345.1 uncultured Rhodocyclaceae bacterium
TTGTCATTGGTTCTGCGCTTGGGGCGGTTGCCGGTGTGATGGTGGGTAGTTACTACGAAATTGCCCATTACCAGATGGGCTTCATGCTGGGTTTGAAAGCTTTTACAGCGGCCGTTCTCGGCGGTATCGGCAATCTTGCCGGCGCCATGCTCGGTGGCGTGCTGCTGGGCATCATTGAGGCCTTGGGCGCGGGTTACATCGGTGAGCTGACCGGCGGTTTCCTCGGCAGCCACTATCAGGACATTTTTGCCTTTGTGGTCTTGATCGGGGTGCTGATGTTCAAACCCTCCGGCCTGTTCGGCGAAAAGTCGGGAGAGCGCGCATGAAAAACGGGTTTTCCTTGAAGTCGACCGCAGGATTGATCCTGATTTCCGTCGCCTTGATCGCCTTGCCTTTCGTGGTCGGGATGAGCGGTCAAGCCTGGGTGCGCATCCTCAATTTCGCGATGCTCTATGTCTTCCTCGCGCTGGGATTGAACATTGTGGTCGGCTTTGCCGGCCTGCTGGATCTGGGGTACATCGCTTTCTATGCTGTCGGTGCCTACACTTGGGCGCTGCTGGCGAGTCCTCACTTCGGGCTGCACCTGCCGTTCTGGAGCATTTTGCCGATAGGCGCTGTGCTGGCCTGTTTTTTCGGGGTGCTGCTCGGGTCGCCGACGCTCAAACTGCGCGGTGATTATCTCGCCATCGTGACCCTGGGTTTTGGCGAGATCGTGCGGATTTTCATGAACAATCTGAATGCGCCGATCAACATCACCAACGGGCCGCAGGGCATCACCCTGATTGATCCGGTGAGTATCGGCGGCTTCAAGTTTTCCGGGACGAGCCTGATTTTCGGGTTTCCGGTGAGTGGACCGCAGAAGTACTACTTCCTTCTGGTGGCGCTGGCGATACTCGTCATCATCGTCAATCTGCGGCTGCAAAACTCGCGCATCGGCCGCGCCTGGCAGGCGATCCGTGAAGATGAGGTGGCAGCCAAGGCGGTGGGGATCAATACCCGTAACATCAAGTTGCTGGCCTTTGCCATGGGGGCATCCTTTGGCGGCATAGCCGGCGGGGTATTTGCTGCAATGCAGGGCTTCGTGTCACCAGAAAGCTTTTCTTTGACTGAATCGATCATGGTGCTGGCCATGGTTGTCCTGGGCGGCATGGGCCATATACCGGGCGTGATTCTGGGTGCGGTACTGCTGTCCATTTTGCCGGAAGCCCTGCGCTATGGTGTCGGGCCGGTCCAGATGGCACTTTTCGGGAAGATGCTGGTGGATCCGGAGAGCCTGCGCATGCTGATTTTCGGACTGGCGCTGGTGCTGGTGATGCGCTTCAAGCCCGCGGGTTTGTGGCCGGCACCGGTCCGTGCGGCAAAGGAGGCCGCATGAGCGAACTCTTGCTCGAAGCCCGCCGGATTGCCAAGCATTTCGGCGGGGTCAAGGCCCTGACCGATGTCTCGTTGAGTATTCGACAGGGTGAGATTTATGGCCTGATCGGCCCCAATGGTGCGGGAAAAACCACCTTCTTCAACTGCCTCACAGGACTTTACGTGCCGGATGGCGGTGGCTTTGTCTTCGCCGGCCAGCCACTGCTGGCCGATGCGCCGCAGCAGGCCGCAGAGCGTGGCATTGCACGGACTTTTCAAAACATCCGCTTGTTCGGCAACATGACGGCGCTGGAAAATGTGATGGTCGGGCGTCATGTCCGTACCCGTGCCGGGATTTTTGGTGCGGTTTTTCGTACCGCGGCGCAGCGTGCCGAGGAGGAGGCGATTACTGAACGGGCGATGGATCTCCTGCGCTATGTCCGGATCGAGTCGCGTGCCGATGACCTCGCCTGCAACTTGTCCTACGGCGATCAGCGTCGCCTCGAAATTGCGCGGGCGCTGGCCACCGAGCCGAAACTGCTCTGCCTCGACGAGCCGGCGGCCGGCATGAATGCCACGGAAACCGAAGCCCTGCGCGAACTGATCGAGGGAATTCGCAGCGACGGCACCACCGTGCTGCTGATTGAACATGACGTCAAACTGGTAATGGGGCTGTGCGACCGGGTCGCTGTACTGGATTACGGTGCGCTGGTCATCGAGGATGTGCCGGCTGTGGTTCAGAAGGATCAACGTGTGATTGAGGCTTATCTAGGTGCTTGAAGTAACCGGACTCCACGTCGCCTATGGCGGCATTCAGGCGGTGCGCAGCATCACCTTTCACGTCAACCAGGGCGAAACCGTGGCGCTGATCGGCGCCAATGGCGCCGGCAAGACGACAACGCTGAAAGCCATTTCGCGGGTCATCGACGCGGTCGGGGGCGACGTCCATTTTTGCGGCGAAAAAATTCTCCGTATTCCGCCGCACGAAGTGATCCGGCGAGGCATTGCGCTGGTGCCGGAAGGTCGCGGCGTCTTTCCCCGCTTGAGTGTGGCCGAGAATCTGCGCATGGGCGCCTTCATTCGTGACGACAAGACTGAGATCGAACAGGATGTCGCCCAGATGTACGCCTATTTTCCGCGCCTGAAAGAACGTAGCGATCAATTGGCCGGCACGCTTTCCGGCGGCGAGCAACAGATGCTGGCAATTGGCCGCGCCCTGATGAGCCGGCCGAAACTGTTGCTGCTCGATGAGCCGTCGATGGGGCTGGCACCGATCATGGTGCAGAAAATTTTCGAGGTGATTCGCGCTGTTGCGGCGGCGGGGATGACCATTCTGCTGATCGAGCAGAACGCCAAACTGGCCTTGGAAAGCAGTCAGCGCGCCTATGTCATGGAAAGCGGCGAAATTACCCTGAACGGGCCGTCGACCGCGTTATTGCATGATCCCAAGGTACGCGCGGCCTATCTGGGCGAATAGCTCCGCGGGGCGTGGCGTGCCTTGCTCTCAGCGTGCGGCGATCAGCCGAATCCCGAATCCGATCAGCAAAAAGCCCGCGCATCGCGTCAGCAGGCGCGGGATGCCGGGGTGTTTGCCAAGGTAAGCCGCCAGCCAGCGCGCCAGCGAGATGGCGCTGAGGCAATAGAGAAAAGTCAGTACGGCAATCGTACCGGCCATGAAGGCAAAAGTCGGCAGACCGCGGTGTTGTTCGGGATCGACAAACAGCGGGAAAAAAGCCATGTAAAACATGATGGCCTTGGGATTGAGCAGGGTAATCGCCATGGCCTGTCGCAGATAATGCCCCGGCGTGATGTTGACCACCGGCGCGCTGTCGGCCCGTACAAACAGCATGCGCAGGCCCAGCCAGGCCAGGTAGGCGGCACCCAGCCACTGGATAGCGCCAAAGAACAGCGGGCTGGCGCGCAGCAATGCTGCAACACCGCCTACTGCCAGCCACATCAGCACCTGATCGCCGAGAATGACACCGCAGGCCGCCGCCAGTCCGCCCCGTACGCCGCCTTTTGCGGTCGACGTCAGCAGTGCCAGATTTCCCGGACCCGGGACAGCCAGAAAGACAATGACTGCGAGCACGAAAGCGCCGTAATCCGCGACCCCGTACATGTTTCAGGTCGCTGAAAAGGTAAAGGCATCGGCAAAGAACTCCTCTTCCGGCAGCTGGCAAACACTGACGAAATCCTTGCGGGCGACATCAATCATCGCGGGTGAACCGCAGGCATAGACCTGGTGACCGGACAAGTCAGGGAAATCGGCCATCACCGCCTGATGCACGAAGCCGGTGCGCCCTTGCCAGTGATCGTCGGCAGCCGGCTCGGAAAGCACGGGCACGTAATGCACCTGCGGATGCTGTGCCGCCCAGGCCTCGGGCAATGCATGCTGGTACAGATCCACACGCGCCTTGGCGCCCCAGTAAATATGCATGCTGCGCGGATTGCCTTGCGCCAGCGCCTGTTCGACGATGGATTTGATCGGCGCAAAGCCGGTGCCGCCGGCCAGCAGGATCACCGGCTTGCTGCTTTCTTCGCGCAGGAAAAAACCGCCGTGCGGGCCGTTGAAACGCAGGATGTCGCGTACCTTCATGGTGGAGAACACCTGCTCGGTGAACACGCCGCCCGGTACGTGACGAATATGCAGTTGCAGCAGGTTGTCGTCGCCGGGGGCATTTGCCAGTGAAAAGCTGCGTTTGCGGCCATCCTTGAGCAGAATGTCGATGTACTGGCCGGCATGAAATTGCAGTTTTTCGCTCGCTGGCAGGCGCAGGTGCATCTCAATCACATCCGGTGCGAGTTTTTCCAGTTTCTCGATGCGCGAGGGCAGGGTCTTGACCGGAATATCGGTGGCCGAAGTCATTTGCCGGCATTCGATGCTCAGGTCGCTCTGCGCGGTGGCGCAGCAATAGAGCGTCATGCCTTCGGCCTTTTCACGATCGCTCAGTGCGTGGGCTTGTGCCCTGCCGTGGTCAACGCTGCCGGCCAGCACTTTTCCCTTGCAGGCGCCACAGGCGCCATCCTTGCAGCCATAAGGAATGATCAGCCCCTGACGCAGTGCCGCGTCGAGCAGGGTTTCATCGGATTCGGCGACAAACTGGCGGCCGCCGGGCTGGACTGTGACTTGGTAGCTCATGAGTTCCCCTATGTCGTCGGCTACAATGCCGGCGTGCAAAAAATCCTGATCATCGGCAGCGGGGACGTCGCCCGCCGCATCCTTTCCCGACTTGTTCCCCGTGCCCGGGTCTACGCCCTGCTGCGCGATCCGGCCAAGGCGGATGCCTGGCGGGCAGCGGGGGCCATCCCGGTGCTGGCCGACCTCGACGATCCGCGGAGTCTGGATCGTCTGCGCGGTCTGGCCGATGTCATTCTGCATCTGGCGCCGCCACCCGGAGAAGGCTTGCGGGATACCCGAACCCGTCGCCTGCTGGCCGCCCTGAGCAAGGCCGAAAGTCTAGCACGCTGCCTGATATACGTAAGCACGACGGGGGTTTACGGTGATTGCGTAGGTGCGCTGATTGATGAGACCCGTGGCCTGAATCCGGAAAGTGCGCGCGCCCGGCGCCGGGTCGATGCCGAGCGCAGTCTGCGTGACTGGGGAAGGCGTACCGGGGTGCGCGTCTGCATCCTGCGCGCCCCGGGTATTTACGCCGATGAGCGCCTGCCGCTGGCGCGTCTTGAAAATGCCCTGCCGGCGCTGGTTGACCGTGATGATGTGTTCACCAACCACATCCATGCCGATGATCTGGCGCGGGCCTGTATTGCGGCCATCAGCCACGGTCAGCCCAACCGGACCTACAACGTGGTCGATGATTCCGACCTCAAAATGGCCGATTACTTTGACCGGGTGGCGGATGCCTTCGGTTTGCCCCGGTCTCCGCGTTTGACTCGGGAGGTACTGGCGCGTCAGGTGTCGCCGGTGCAGATGTCTTTCATGCGTGAATCGCGGCGCATCGGCAATGTTCGCCTGAAGCAAGAATTGAAACTGCGCCTCGACTACCCGACGGTTGACGTCGGAATTGCCGCGGCGCTCACAAGGAGAAACGCATGCTCGTCGTAAAGACCCTGCACATCTGGATGGTGATCTCGTGGTTCGCCGGACTGTTTTACCTGCCGCGCATCTTTGTCAATCTGGCCATGGTGCCGGCGGACAGTACCGCCGAACGTGACCGTTTGTTGCTGATGGCGCGCAAGCTCTACAAGTTCATGACGCCGCTGGCCGTGCTGGCCATTGTGCTCGGATTCTGGCTATGGTTCGGCTACGGATTTGGCGGCGGCTGGCTGCATGCCAAGACCACGCTGGTCGCCGGACTTGCGGTGTATCACGCTTATTGCGGTCGACTGCTGAAAAGCTTCGAAAACGGAGCCAACGCCCGTTCGCATATCTGGTTTCGCTTTTTCAACGAAGTCCCGGTCATCGTTCTGCTGATCGTCCTTTTCCTCGTCGTTCTCAAGCCTTTCTGACATGAATAAATATTTCGCAATCTGCCCGCGCGGGCTGGAAGCCCTCTTGCTCGACGAATTGCGCTCGCTGGGCGCCGAGGACCTCGAACCCACCCACGGCGGCGTACACTTTTCCGGCGACTGGTCGGTGTGTTACCGGGCCAATCTGGAGTCACGGATTGCCACGCGCATTCTCTGGCACATCGTCACCGGCCCCTACCAGAAGGAAGAGGATATCTACCGCTTGGCCGTGCGTCAGTTGTGGCCAAATCACTTTGCCGTGTCGCGCACCATGCGCGTGGTGACGACCGCGATCAAGTGCCCGCTCAAGTCGCTCGAT
Source organism: uncultured Rhodocyclaceae bacterium (assembly GCA_937892345.1). Taxonomy (GTDB): domain Bacteria; phylum Pseudomonadota; class Gammaproteobacteria; order Burkholderiales; family Rhodocyclaceae; genus Azonexus. Next base: position 6,140 of record CALAGF010000021.1, read on the forward strand.
TTCGTCACGCTGCGGGTCAAGGATGCTGTCTGCGACCGCTTCCGGGATGATCTCGGCGAGCGCCCGAACATCGATACGCGCAACCCGGATGTCAGCGTGCATGTTTTCCTCACCGAAATGATGTGCACCCTGTACCTCGATACCTCCGGTCAACCCTTATGGCAGCGCGGTTTTCGCAAGGCCAGCGTCGATGCGCCGCTCAAGGAAAATCTGGCTGCGGGCATCCTCAAGCTGTCGGGTTGGCAACCGGGGCAGCCGCTGATTGACCCGATGTGCGGCAGTGGCACCTTTTTGCTCGAAGCCGTGCAAATGGCGCTGGACCGTGCGCCCGGCCTGGATCGCGGCTTTGCCTTCGAGCTGTTGAAAAAGTTCGAGGCGCTGACCTGGGCCGACATTCGCGCCGCCGCCGAGGCCCGCGTCAAGCCAGCCGAGCGCATGGACATCCGCGGCTGGGACATCGATGACCGGGCCGTGCGTGCCACCCGGCGTAACCTGCAGGAAGCCGGTTTTGGCAATGTGGTGACGGTCGACCAGGGCGATATTCTGGAAATCGCCCCACTCAACGAAAGCGGTGTCCTGATTGCCAATCCACCCTACGGTGAACGCATCGGGGAACAGGACGATCTGGCGGCTTTCTATCCGCAACTGGGGACCGCACTCAAGCGCCATTGGGCCGGCTGGAACTGCTTTTTCTTTACGGCCGACCTGCGCTTGCCGAAGCTGGTCGGCCTCAAGCCCAGCCGCAAAACTCCCCTGTTCAACGGCCCGCTGGAATGCCGTCTGTTTGAAATCCGCATGGTGGCCGGGAGTAACCGCAAACCTTGATTGCTGCAATGCAGCAGGCATGCCGATTTGATCCTGCTCAGTTTTCCCCGCAGAATGCTGTGCGATCATTTAAGACGCTCATAATAATTTCAGGAGATCAGTATGTCCGTACAAGCGCAATATCAGCAGAAACGCATGTCCGCCGCCGAGGCGATCCGGGTGGTTCGCAATGGCGACACCCTTGTTATCCCGACCGCTGTCGGTGAACCGCCGAGCTTGTTGACGGCCCTTTCCGAGGCACGTGGTGACTTCCACGACGTGCAGATTTCGCAGATTCTGCCGGTGCGCAAGTACGCCTATTTCGATCCGGAAACCGTCGATAACATCCGTCATACCGCCTATTTCTACAGTGGCGCATCGCGCCCCGGTGGTCATGAAGGCTGGGTTGATTTCATTCCGGCTTATTTTTCCGAACTGCCGATCCTGCTGCGCCGCGGACTCCTGCCCTCGGAAGTGGTGTTCTCCATGGCTTCGCCGATGGATGAGCACGGCTATTTCTCGCTGGCCCTGGCTGCCGACTACACCATGGCAGCCATCGAAAAAGCCCGTGCTGTGGTGCTGGAAGTCAATCCCAATGTGCCCTTCGCCAACGGCGGTTGCCAGATTCATATCTCGCAGGTGACTGCCCTGTGCGAAAGCGACGAGGCTATTCTCGAAGTCGGGCTGCCGAAAATCGGGCCGGTGCAGGAAGCCATTGGCAAGTATGTGGCCGACATGATTCCCGACGGCGCCACCCTGCAGATCGGCTATGGCGGCATTCCCGACGCCGTGGTGATGCAGCTGACCGACAAGAAGGACCTCGGCATCCACACCGAAATGGTCGGTGACGGGATCATGACGCTGGTCGAAGCAGGCGTCATCACCAACCGTCGCAAGAATTTGCACCCGGGCAAGATGCTGGCCACCTTTGCACTGGGCTCGAAGAAGCTCTATCAATTCATGCATCGCAACCCGGCGCTGGAAATGCATGCGGTCGACTACACCAACGACCCGTTTATTGCCGGTCAGAACGACAACCTGCACGCCATCAACGCCACCATGCAGATCGACTTCATGGGTCAGTGCGGTTCCGAAAGCCTGGGTTTCAAGCCTTACTCCGGTACTGGCGGGCAGGCTGACTTCGTGCGTGCCGCCAACCGCTCCAATGGCGGCAAGGCCTTCATCGTGTTGCCGTCGACGGCCAAGGATGACACCATTTCACGCATCGTCCCGACCCTGACACCGGGCACGCACGTCACCACCAGCAAGAACGACATCAACTATGTCGTGACCGAGTTCGGTGTTGCCCAGTTGCGTGGCAAGACGGCCAAACAGCGTTGCGAAGCCTTGATCGCCATCGCGCATCCGGATTTCCGCGGTGAGTTGCGCGAGGCTGCACGCAAAATGAAGCTGCTTTGATCGCGGCTTACAAAATGTAGCAATTCCACACCGCCAGGCGGCGGGAAAATGGTTATCGTGATATCGATGATTCAAGGAGGATCGCGATGAAAACTTCCCGCCGTGTGTTTGCCCTCTGTCTGGCGGCCACGCTTGCCCTTGCGGGTAACAGCGCTTGGGCGCACCGCTCAAGGGTGGGTGTGGGTGTTGTATTCGGGCCGGTCTTTGCACCGGCACCGATCTGGTATCCCTCGCCCTGGTATTACCCGCCGCCAGTCGTGGTGGTTCCCGCGCCCCAGCCAGCGCCGCCGCCCGTGTATGTCGAGCAGCAAGTGGCCCCCGAGAGTGCAGCGCAGGCAGAGCCGGCTTACTGGTATTACTGCAGCAGTGCCAAGGGCTACTATCCCTACGTGAAAACCTGTCCGGAAGCTTGGGAGCGCGTGCTTCCCCAGCCCGAGAGCGAGGCCAAGAAAAAATGAGAACCCAGCGCTTTGTATTCGTTTTGCCTGTTGTGGCCGTGTTGACCGCGTGCACCAGCATTCCGACCGGCCCGAATGTGATGGTCTTGCCCGGCACGGGACAGAGCATCGAGCGTTTCCGCGCCGACGAAGCCTGGTGCAAGGAAGATGCGTTCCGCCAGATTGGCGGTCGTTCCGCCGAGCAGGCTCAGCGTGATTCAGCAATGACCAGCGCTGCCGTGGCTACTGCAGTCGGCGCCCTTGCCGGTGCGGCGATTGGTGGTGACAGTCGCGGTGCAGCAGTGGGGGCTGGTGTTGGGTTGGTTGCTGGTAGCGCTTCGGGGAACGATGCGGCGCGGCGCGGTGAAATCGGTACCCAGCGCCAGTACGACAATGCCTATATACAGTGCATGTATGCCAAGGGCCATCGTGTGCCGGTGTCCGGCAACCTGGTCTCGACACGGGCACCGGTGCAGGCTAGCGAGGCGGCGATTCCGCCGCCCCCGCCGGGCAAACCGCCAGCACCGCCGGCAGGCGTGCGTTGATCAGCTGACGCCTGCGCTGTGTGCCTGCTGGTCTGCCCAATAGCTTGAGCGGACCATCGGGGCGCAGGCGGCACCGGAAAATCCCATTTTCTTGGCCTCGTCTTCGTACATTTTGAATATGTCGGGATGGACGTAGCGGGTGACTGGCAGGTGATGCCCGGACGGAGCGAGGTATTGGCCGATCGTCAGCATATCCACGTCGTGAGCGCGCAGGTCGCGCATGACGTCGAGGATTTCTTCGTCGGTTTCGCCCAGACCGACCATCAGGCCGGACTTGGTGTTAACGCCCGGATAACGAGCCTTGAACTGTTTGAGAAACTCCAGTGAGTGTTGATAGTCGGCGCCGGGGCGGGCCTGCTTGTAGAGGCGGGGCACGGTTTCCATGTTGTGGTTCAGGACGTCCGGCAGTGACTGGCCGAGCACCTCCAGAGCGACATCCATGCGGCCGCGGAAATCCGGGACCAGGGTTTCAATGGTGGTGCTTGGGGACAGTTCGCGCACGTTGCGGATCACGTCCACAAAGTGTTGGGCGCCGCCATCGCGCAGATCGTCACGGTCGACACTGGTAATGACCACATAACGCAGTTTCAGCGCGGCGACCGATTCGGCCAGTTCGCGGGGTTCGTCCGGGTTGGGGGGCAGGGGTTGGCCGTGGCCGACGTCGCAGAAGGGGCAGCGGCGGGTGCAGATATCGCCCAGAATCATGAAGGTGGCTGTGCCGCGTCCGAAACATTCGCCGATGTTGGGACAGGTGGCTTCTTCGCAAACGGTGTGCAGCTTGCGTTCGCGCAGCATGGATTTGATTTCGCCGAAGCGGCCGGCGCTGTTGCCGGCCTTGACGCGAATCCATTCCGGTTTGCGCAGGGGTTCGTCCACCGGAACGATCTTGATCGGAATGCGTGCGGTCTTGAGTTCGCCTTTTTGTTTGACGCCCTTCTGCTTCGTGCTGCCGCTGTTGTCAGCCATGGTGTTTTTCCAGTTGCCTTAGCAAGTGTTGAGAGAGTTGCTCGCCGGCTTCGGCCGGGGTGAGCGCAATGTTCAAATCCTTGGTCTGGATGACCCTGAGTCCCGCATAACCGCAGGGATTGATCGCGGCAAATGGCGTCAGGTCCATGTCCACGTTGAGTGAAACACCGTGATACGAGCAGCCGCCGCGGATACGCAGGCCGAGGGCGGCGATTTTCGCATCGCCGACGTACACGCCGGGAGCGCCATCCCGGCGCTCGGCGCACACGCCGTGTTCGGCCAGCAGGTCGATGACTGCCTGTTCGATGGTGGTCACCAGTTCCCTGACCTTGATCTTGAGTCGGTGCAGATCGCAGAGCAGATAGATCACGACCTGGCCCGGACCGTGATAGGTGACTTGACCGCCGCGATCAATTTTGACGACTGGAATGCCGACGTCGTGCAGGATGTGTTCGGGTTTGCCCGCCTGCCCCAGCGTGTAGACCGGTGGATGTTCCACCAGCCACAGTTCGTCCGGCGTTTCTGGCGTGCGTGCTGCGGTGAAGGCCTGCATCGCGGCAAAGGTGGGTTCGTAATCGACCCGCCCCAGGCGTTTGCTGACGAGTTTCACTTCAGAGTACGACCTTGACCAGCGGATGGGCCGTCAGGTCGGTGTAGAGCGCATCGAGTTGCGGTTTGGAGGTGGCAATCACGGTGCAGGTCAGGCTCAGATAATTGCCGCCCGAACTGGCGCGCATTTCCATGGTGGTGCCATCAAAATCCGGCGCGTGCCGGGTCACGATGCTCAGCACGGTCTGGGCGAGTTCATCATGCGTTTTACCCATGATCTTGAGGGGGAAATCGCAGGGGAATTCGAGAAGGGTGTCCTTGTACGAAGCCATGTCAGCCTTTGCGCATTACGGAATTTTTGAAGTCCTGATACCACTGCCACATCTGCTCGCCATACGGGCCGGGGCGGCCGGCATTTTCGCCGTGACCGACCGGTTGACCGTCGAGCAAGGTGATGGCCAGCACTTCCTTGGTCGATGAGGTCATCCAGACCTCATCCGCCGCACGAAGTTCCGCTTCGGCAATTTCGCGTACTTCGAGCGCTTGACCGTGGGTCCGGGCAAGTTCAAGGATGATGTCGTAGGTGATGCCGGGCAGCATCAGTTGTGTTTTCGGCGGGGCCAGCAGCACGCCGTTCCTGACCACAAAGATGTTGGAGGCTGCGCCTTCCTTCAGGTAGCCGTCGCGGATCAGCAGGGCTTCCGCACAACCTTGCTCAACGGCCTCTTGTCTGGCGAGTACATTGGCGAGCAGGGAAAGGACCTTGAGATCGCAGCGCGACCAGCGCAGGTCAGGCAAGGTGATGGCCGCAACACCTGTGGCGCGGATGGCTGCCGAGGTGGTGACCAGGGGTGAGGCAAAGGCAAAGATGCCCGGCGCGACCGACGCGGGAGGAAACGCGTGGTCGCGCTTGTTGTCTGCGCCACGCGTGACTTGCAGGTAGATTGATTGATCATCCCAGGGGGCGGCTTCAATCAACTGGAGAATCATGCTTTTCCAGGCGTCGACCGTAAGCGGATTGTTCAGCTTGATGCCATCCAGCGTTGCCTGCAGGCGGGCAAGGTGCTCGTCAATACGGAAGGGGCGTCGTGAATAGACCGGAATGAGTTCATACACCCCGTCGCCATAGAGATAGCCGCGGTCGAGTGGCGAAACGCCCGCTTTTTCAAGCGGGAGAAACTGGCCATTCAGGTAAACCGGGTCGGCGATGTGGGGTGTCATGGCTTAATTGAACCAGAGCCGGATGGTGTCGAAGATACGGATGAAGATATTGCCGAGGCTGACTTCTTCAAGGGCAAGCACCGGATATTCATGGTAGGGCGTGCCGTTGACCGTCACTTTAAGCGTGCCCAGACGCTGGCCAGCCTCGATCGGAGCAATCAGGCGCGGTTCAGCAATAAATTCGGTTTGCAATTTGTCACCCATCCCCCGCGGAACTGCGATGGCGAGATCCGTGCGGAAGCCGGCCTTGACCTCGCTCTGGCTGCCTTTCCAGACTTTCAGCGTGGCCAGGGCATCGTTGGCCGCTTTGATCATTACCGACTCGTAGGCGGCAAAGCCCCAGTTGAGCAGTTTGTGGGATTCGCTGGCGCGGGCTGCATCGGAGGCAGTGCCGAGAACAACCGACAGGAGTCTGCGCTTGTCGCGCATGGCTGAAGAAACCAGACAGTAACCGGCCGCATCGGTATGTCCGGTTTTGACACCGTCGACCGTGGGATCGATGAACAACAGACGGTTGCGGTTTGGCTGGGTGATGCCGGCGTAGGTGTATTCCTTCATCGAGTAATACTTGCGATATTCCTCGGGGAAGTCGCGAATCAGGGAACTGGCCAGAATGGCCAGATCGCGGGCGGTGGTGAAGTGCGCCGGATCGGGCAGGCCCGTGGCGTTACGGAACTGGGTTTGCTTCATCCCCAGACGCTCGGCTTCGCGGTTCATCATGACTGCAAAATTCTCTTCAGTGCCGGCGATGGCTTCTGCCAGAACGACGCAGGCATCGTTGCCCGACTGGACAATCATGCCCTTGAGCAGCGCGTCAACCGGCACCTGATCGCCGACCTTGACGAACATTTTGGAGCCGCCGGTGCGCCAAGCCTTCTCGGATACCGGCAAGGCTTGCGTCAGGTTCAGTGTGTTCTTGTGGAGGGCTGCAAAGCTCAAATACGCAGTCATCAGTTTGGTTAACGAAGCCGGTTCGAGGCGTTCTTCGGGCTTTTCTGCGGTCAACGCCTGACCGGAGCCCATTTCCAGCAAGAGCCAGGATTTGGCCGCAAGCTCGGGTGGAACAGGTTGTGTCTGGGCGTGCAAAGCGGTACTGATCAGCAGGGAAAGCAGGAGGAGCAGGGTGTTACGCAACGGCATTGTTTTGGTTTTCTGTAAAAACGTCGGGGGGGCGAATTATAGCGCTGCCTGTGCCGAGGCATCCTGCCCCGGGCCGCACAGAACCTCGACGGCAGGATGCCGGATGCGGCGTTCGTTGGAGATGGCGTAAATCTGTTCGCTGACGCCATCCATGACACCAATCAGATGTGCGTCGTACTGGCTGGCGATTTGTTCTGCCAATGCAAGCGGTGCTGGAAAAATGCCGAGGCCGCCCCGTCCAAAGGTGGTCAGCAGGGCGCTGTCTTCAAACTCGCCGACAATTCGCGGGCGCAACATGTTTTCCTCAAGCCAGCGATCGATTCTGCCGCGCAGGGCGTTGTGCCGGGTGGGCAAGAGTAGCGGTGCGTCTTGCAAGCGTTCCGGGAAACTGCCGGGGTGGCGGGCGTCAATCCCCTCGCTGGCATAGAGTCCGGTCGGGAAATCACCGAGATGGGTGCTGAATACTTTGAGGTTGGCATTGACGGGCGCCGCCCGGTCTGTGAGGACAACATCGAGCCGGTGCAGGGCCAGATCGGCAAGCAGACCTTCAAATTCCCCTTCGTCGCACACCAGGCGAATATCGCCCGGCATTTCGGTGACCCGGCTCAAGAGCTTGTAGGCGAGGAGTTTCGGAATGCCGTCCGATATGCCGGCGCGCAGGCGCAGCGTGCTTTCGCCCGTGCTGTTCTGGAGCACATCCTCCAGCGTTTCGCCCAACATGAAGATCTGGTCGGCGTAACCCAGTGCGACCCGGCCGGCATCGCTGAGTACCAGTCCCCGCCCCTGACTATTGAACAAGGTGCGTCCGAGCTGTTTTTCCAGCAGGCTCAATTGTCCGCTGATGGTTTGCACGGCCACGCCAAGTCGTTCGGCAGCACGGGTGATGCTGCCTTCTTTGGCGACAACCCAAAAGTAATGGAGATGCTTGTAGTTGATCATGAGTGTCTGCGAAAAAACCGAATTGTTATTTAATTATCCTCCTGTTTTTTGATCGGGTCTATTCAGGTAATATGAGGCCGTCTCAATTCCTCTTCTGGAGTATTCAAATGAAACGCATCGTGCTTTTCCTCGTGACCAACCTTGCGGTCATGCTGGTGCTGAGCGTGGTGACCAGCCTGCTCGGCGTGAATCGTTTTCTGACCGCCAACGGGCTGAATCTCGGCATGTTGTTGGTCTTTGCTGCGGTGATCGGGTTTGGTGGCTCGTTTATCTCCTTGTTGATGTCCAAGACGATGGCGAAGTGGAGTACCGGGGCGCGGGTGATCGAAAACCCGGCATCCTCGACCGAGGTCTGGCTGGTGGATACGGTTGCCCGATTGGCGAAGGCAGCAAACCTGCCTATGCCGGAAGTCGCCATTTATGAAGGTGACCCCAACGCATTTGCGACCGGGGCTTCGAAAAACAGCTCCTTGGTCGCGGTGTCCACCGGCTTGTTGCAAAGTATGACCCGCGAAGAAGCAGAAGCCGTGCTGGCGCATGAAGTGGCCCACATTGCCAACGGCGACATGGTGACCCTGACCCTGATCCAGGGCGTGGTGAATACCTTCGTGGTTTTTGTTTCACGGATTGTGGGTTATCTGGTCGATTCCTTCCTGCGGCGCAATGACGAGGAAAACACCGGTCCCGGTATCGGCTACATGGTCAGCAGCATGATCTGTGAAGTGGTGTTCGGTATTTTGGCAAGCATGGTCGTGGCCTGGTTTTCGCGTCAGCGCGAGTTTCGGGCAGACGCTGGTGCGGCCAACCTGATGGGTTCGCCCGTGCCGATGCAGAATGCCTTGCGTCGTCTGGGTAATCTGCACACCGAACCGCTGCCGCAAAATATGGCGGCTTCAGGTATTGCCGGCGGCAAGGGGGGCTTGATGGCCTTGTTCTCTACCCACCCGCCGCTTGAGCAGCGTATCGAGGCCTTGTCGCGCGGACGCTAATCCGGCTCAGGGAAAGGGATGGCAGCTTAGCCATCCCTTTTGTTTTTCAGCAGTCGATGGCGTTGACCGCAGCATCCAGCAGGGCGAGTTGCGCGAGGATGTCTCGCCGTGCCTGATCCTGCACCGCTTCACTGGCGTCGCAAAGTTGCAGAACAAAGCTCTGCAACTGGCGGGCGAGATGGTAGATGCCCCACATGTCGATTTGCTCGGCATGTTGCATGAGCTCACTGCTCTCGACTTCCAGCGAATAGACGTCGATTGGCAGTACATCAAGAGCTTCACGCATCCGGCTCAGTCGTTCTTCGCTGTCCTGAACGAAAAGTCCGTCAAGGACATCCGAGCGCTCGCCGGGCTTGCTTGAGGGCTGCAGGGCGGCGGTCAGGCGTCGTGAAAAATGCTGGGCACGGTTGAGCAGCAGCGGCTGTTCCAGCCCACCCTGGTCGATCAGGGCTTCAGTGGTCGCCGTGAGTGCGGCGATCAGGCGGGCGCCGGGTAGCGAATGCTCAAAATGGTCCGCGACGCTGGCCAGCGTTTCGCAAAGGTAGAGAACGTCGGGGTCGCCGCATTCAAGCGCGATTTCGAGCAGGGCAAAAACCTGCGGGCGAATCGCTTGTGGTCCATGCTGGGCTCGGGCGCTCCAGCAGTTGGCCAGTGACTTGCAAGCGTTTTGCCAGCGCTGGTTGAGTGCCGGTGGAAAACGCAGTGGCTGGCTCTTGCCGACCCACGGCAGAATGGCGGCCGTGGCGTTCAGGGTGGGGGCGAAGGCAGCCCGGGAGTTTGCAAGATCCTTGTCGGGGATATCTGCCATCGCCTTGTACCTTGGGGCTTAGCCTGCCAGTCTGGCAAAGGCATCGACCACTTCAGGCGGCGCCTGAACCAGTTCGACCAGTACGCCTTCGCCGCCAATCGGGAATTCCTCGTTGCCCTTGGGGTGGAGGAAGGTGATGTCGAATCCTGCTGCGCCTTTGCGGATGCCGCCCGGCGCAAAACGCACGCCATTGGCCGACAACCATTCCACTGCCGTGGGTAGATCGTCAATCCACAGACCCACGTGGTTGAGCGGCGTGGCATGAACGGCCGGCTTCTTTTCCGGGTCGAGTGGTTGCATCAGGTCGACTTCCACCTTGAACGGGCCTTTACCCATCGCACAGATGTCTTCATCGACATTCTCACGTTCGGAAACGAAGGTGCTGGTGACCTCAAGGCCAAGCATGTCAACCCAAAGGGTTTTGAGCTTTTCTTTGGAAGGGCCGCCGATGGCGATTTGCTGGATACCGAGAACCTTGAATGGGCGAGTCATGAGTGGCTTCCTGTGAGATGACTGAGGTAATCCATAATTATAGGGATTTCCGCCGGCAGGAAAATAGCAGCAGGCCAAGACCTGCGATGACCATGGGCAAGGAAAGCCATTGCCCCATGCTGATCACGTAGGATTGGCCGAAGATTCCATGATCCGGCTCACGAAAGAATTCAGTGACGAAGCGGAAGCAGCCGTAGCCGATCAGGAAGGCACCGGAAGCTGCACCAGTTGGTCTGGGTTTTACGGTCCACAGCCAGAGCAGAACAAAAAGCGCCAAGCCTTCCAGTCCGACGTGATAAAGCTGCGATGGATGGCGTGGCAGCATGTCGCCCGCTTGTGGAAAAATCATTGCCCAGGGCAGGTTCGGGTCTGCAGGCCGGCCCCAGAGTTCGCCGTTGATGAAGTTGCCGATGCGCCCTGCCGCCAGACCCAGCGGCACCAGCGGCACGATGAAGTCGGTGACGGTCAGCAGCGTTTTGCCCTGCTTTTTTGACCAGAGCAGCATGGCAACAATGACACCGAGAAAGCCGCCGTGAAAGCTCATTCCACCCTTCCAGACCGCGATGATTTCAAACGGGTGGGAGAAATAATAGCCGGGTTCGTAGAACAGTACCTGACCGAGGCGGCCACCAAGAATGACGCCGAGTACGCCGTAAAAAAGCAGGTCGTCGAGTTGCTCGGCACTGAACGGGCCGCCGTTCTGCTTGATCCGTCGTCTGCCGAGCCAGATGAATTGTGCGAAGGCGAGCAGATACATCAAGCCATACCAGCGAATCGAGATCGGTCCCAGCGACAGGGCCACGGGGTCAAACTGTGGGTGAAGAAGCATTGCAGTAAGAGGTTGGGCTAGAATTGCCTGATTATAGTTCGCGCCGGCACCTGAACCGGACGCCCGATTTTGCAGACGGAGAGTTCCATGCCCCAGTATCGTTCCCGCACCTCCACCCACGGCCGCAACATGGCTGGCGCACGTGCCCTGTGGCGCGCCACAGGCATGAAGGATGGCGATTTTGGTAAGCCAATCATTGCGGTGGTCAATAGTTTTACGCAATTTGTTCCCGGCCACGTCCATTTGAAGGACATGGGGCAACTGGTAGCTCGTGAGATCGAGGCTGCTGGCGGCATTGCCAAGGAATTCAATACCATCGCGATTGACGATGGTATCGCCATGGGCCACAGCGGCATGCTTTATTCTCTGCCCAGCCGCGACTTGATTGCCGACTCGGTCGAATACATGGTCAATGCTCATTGTGCCGATGCGATGGTGTGCATCTCCAATTGCGACAAGATCACCCCGGGGATGTTGATGGCCGCCATGCGCCTGAATATTCCCGTAGTGTTTGTGTCAGGCGGGCCGATGGAGGCCGGCAAAGTGCAATTGCAGGGTCAGGTGGTCCATCTTGATCTGGTCGATGCCATGGTCAAGGCGGCTGACCATGCAGTGTCGCAATCTGATCTCGACGAGATCGAGCGTTCTGCCTGCCCTACATGCGGTTCGTGTTCAGGCATGTTCACCGCCAACTCGATGAACTGTCTGACCGAAGCACTCGGGCTCTCGCTGCCGGGGAACGGTACGGTGGTTGCCACGCATGCAGATCGCAAGGAACTCTTCCTCAATGCAGGCCGTCTGGCTGTCGAATTGTGCCGGCGTTATTACGAGCAGGAGGACGCCTCGGTGTTGCCGCGTTCAATCGCAAGCTTCGAGGCCTTCGAGAATGCTATGACACTGGATGTTGCCATGGGAGGGTCGACCAACACCGTACTGCATATTCTGGCTGCGGCCCAGGAGGCGGGTGTTAATTTCACCATGGCCGATATCGATCGTATTTCGCGCAAGGTGCCTTGTTTATGCAAGGTGGCGCCAATGACCGATAAATACCATATCGAGGATGTGCATCGGGCGGGTGGCATCATGGGCATCCTGGGTGAACTTGACCGCGCCGGCTTGCTGCACCGTCAGGTGCCAACCGTGCACGCCAGAAGTCTGGGTGAGGCGATTGATCGCTGGGATATCGTGCGTGAGCACGACATCAAGGTGCATGAGTTTTTCAAGGCGGCGCCGGGTGGCGTGCCGACTCAAGTGGCGTTTTCGCAGTCGTCGCGTTTCAACGAACTTGATCTGGATCGCACCAAGGGGTGCATTCGCAACAAAGCCAATGCGTACTCGCAAGAAGGCGGTCTTGCCGTGTTGTCCGGCAATATTGCCGAGGATGGTTGCATTGTGAAGACGGCGGGTGTCGACGAGTCGATCTGGCAGTTTTCCGGGCGTGCGCGCGTATTTGAGAGCCAGGATGCTGCGGTCGACGCCATCCTGGGCGAAAAAATCGTTGCGGGTGACGTGGTCGTGATCCGCTATGAAGGCCCAAAGGGCGGCCCGGGTATGCAGGAAATGCTCTATCCCACGTCCTATCTGAAGTCGATGGGACTGGGAAAAGCCTGTGCCTTGCTGACTGACGGACGCTTTTCTGGAGGGACTTCGGGCCTTTCCATCGGCCACGCCTCCCCGGAGGCTGCTGATGGTGGTGCAATTGGTTTGGTGGAAGAGGGGGACAGGATCGAGATTGACATCCCCGCGCGTCGCATTCAGTTAATGGTTAGTGACGAAGTTCTTGCTGCGCGCCGCACAGCGATGGATTTGAAGGGCGATCTTGCCTGGAAACCGGTCATGCGCGAGCGCGTGGTGTCTGCAGCGCTGCAGGCTTACGCTTTGATGGCAACCTCTGCAGACAAGGGGGCGGTGCGCGATGTAACCCAGATTCAGCGTCGCGCGGCCCTGTGATTTTTGAATGAAGGCGGTGAGCGAAAACGGTCGTTGAAAAAAATTCTTGCACTTGACCGTTTGCGCTCACCATTAAAGGTTTTATTATCCATTACTGATTTACCCACCACCTACAAACGGAGCGAGAATATGAAAGCTGTTTACGTTGCTATGATGGCCGCCGCAGGCATTGTGATGGCCGGTCAGGCCCATGCCGACGAAGCGCTGGCAAAATCCAAGAACTGCCTGTCCTGCCATGCTGTAGATAAAAAACTGGTTGGCCCGTCCTATAAGGAAGTTGCTGCCAAGTACAAGGGCGACAAGGCTGCAGTAGAGTTGCTGGCGACCAAGATCAAAACTGGCGGCAAGGGGACTTGGGGCGCAATTCCGATGCCGCCGAACAATGTAACCCCGGATGAAGCCAAGAAGCTGGCTACCTGGGTTCTTTCCCAGAAGTAAGCCGGATTTTCCTGGTTAGAAAAAAAGCCGACAAAAAGTCGGCTTTTTTTCTTTTATCTGTTGACACTAGGGTGGCTCGTCCGGATAATCCCGGCTTCTCCCGGAGGGGTACCCAAGCGGTCAACGGGAACAGACTGTAAATCTGTCGGCTCTGCCTTCGAAGGTTCGAATCCTTCCCCCTCCACCAGAGTGAATGCTGTAGCGGCCAGTGCTGCGGGCGTAGGGGTTTGCGGGTGTAGCTCAATGGTAGAGCTGAAGCCTTCCAAGCTTAAGACGAGGGTTCGATTCCCTTCACCCGCTCCACGATGCGGTACGGCTGGAGTTTTAAGGTAGGCCCATGTGGCTCAGTGGTAGAGCACTCCCTTGGTAAGGGAGAGGTCGGCAGTTCGATCCTGCCCATGGGCACCACCCCTTTTCTCCCATTTCAGTACCCGGACGCCACGTGTCCCGCGCCGCTGCTGCGGCCCCGCCTGACCTGGCCCCATCAGGGCTTGGCGGCCACCATGCCGCGCTGTTTCAGCGCCGCCAGGAACTCACCGAAATTGGCTTCGCGCACCGATATGCCGCTCAGCGTATCGCGCAGGCTGAATACCTTGCCGTCGTCCTGGCCGGATTGCGCCACACCCTTGCCAACGGCGGCGTTAGCAGGCTGCGGGCTTAACGTCTTGAAGTGAGTGGCTGACATGATCTGGCCTCCTTGTTGGCTTGGGTTCAGTGTCGCGCAGATCGCCAAAAACCTCCGTGATGAAATTCACATGGAATTGCACATGGCGGAGCGCAAGGTGGGCGATGTGCATGGCGCTTCGGGATCGTGCCGACCCTGTGTAAACTGCGGGCACCCCTCACCAACCCGGATCCGCATGGATAGCACCGACCTCGCCGCCGTCTGGCTGACACTGAAACTGGCTACGGTGGTCACGCTGCTGCTGCTGACCTTCATGGGCGACGCGCTGCGCGATGCGCTCGACCCCCGAAAGGCAGACAAATGATGGCCCCCACGCTCGGCACTGGCGTGTCCTCGCTGCCCCCCAAGGGGGCTCTCGCCGCCTTGGGGCGGCCCGGCGGCGGCTCGGCGGCCAGCATGCCTCTGCTGCAGGTGCGTGACCTGACCGTGCGCTTTGGTGCCAAAGAAGTGGTGCGCAGCGTCAACTTCAGCATTGCGCAGGGCGAAAAACTCGCACTGGTGGGCGAATCCGGCTCGGGCAAGACCATCACCGCTTTGAGCCTGCTGCGCCTGGCGGGCGAGGCAAAAATCAGCGGTCAGGCCATGCTGCGCGGGCGTGATCTGCTCTCTTTATCAGAGCGCGAAATGCGCGGCGTGCGCGGCGGCGAGATCGCCATGGTGTTCCAGGAGCCCATGACGGCGCTGAACCCGCTGATGACCATCGGCCAGCAGATTGCCGAGATCTTGATGCTAAAAAAGGGTTTGACCGGCGCAGAATGTGCGCAAGCAG
>CALAGF010000022.1 GCA_937892345.1 uncultured Rhodocyclaceae bacterium
TTTTCCATAAATCCAAAACCAAGGAATCGAAATCAAAAGAAAAAAGCCATAAAAAAGGAAACCGTCTAAATGTCCAAGAAGCCCGCCGCCGACCTGTCCGGCCTTGTCGCAACCAAGGGCAGCGCCGCGCCCGTTGCCAACATGCCCAGCCGCACCCCAGCACACGCCGAGGACACCGCCGCCGAAGATGCCGCGAACAATGTTCCGCTGAATTTCCGAGTGCCGGGAGAGTTCCGCCGCCGCTTTCGCATGTATGCAGCCGCCCATGATCTCAAGCTAAACGAGCTGCTGCGCATGGCGTTTGACGACTACGAGAAAAAGCAAAGCTGAGGCACCCATGAGCGGCCCTAAACCCATCGGAGAAGTGGCGGATGGCCTGACCGCCAGCCTTGCCCAACTGCACAAATCAGTGCAGGAGCGGCACCGCAAGCGCGTAGAAGCCGCAGCACGCCCCGGCGAGACGTTCGAGCAGGCAGAAAACCGGCTGCGCGCCGAGGATGCCGCCCGCGAGCAGGAGGAAGCGCAGGCGAAGGCCAAGGCGCGGGCCGCAGCTATCGCAGCCAGTGCCGAGCGCGAGCGAAAGGAAGCCGCCGCCAAGGCCGCGCCCTCATCGGTGCGCAAGCCACCGAGCGGCGACGCTCAAATGGATTTTTTGGTGCCCGGACTGTACGAGCTGGGAGGCCGGGACAATCGCAGCCTGATGGACGTGGCTGTGTATCGGCTATCCAAAACGAACAAGCGCGCCGGGGAGATCATCCGCTACGAACTGCCAGACGGCTATATCGAGGTGAAGGCCGGTCCTGATGGCATGGCTAGCATTTGGGATTACGACATTGTGGTGATGATGACCTCGCACTTGAACGAGGCGTCGAACCGATGGCGCGAGGGCAAAGCCGACAAACCGGGCCGCACATTCAAGCCGCATGCATCGGACATTCTCAAATTTGCCCGCCGGGGTGACGGTTCCCGGCAGGTGGAGGAACTCGAAGCCGCGCTAGACCGGCTCAAGGGAACAACTGTCAAAAACGTGCGTGGATACACAGAAGCCAATGGCCGCAAGATGCGCGAGACCGGGGCCGATGGCTTGATTAGCAGCTACAAAGTTCTTTCGCGCACTGACACGGGCCGCATCAGTGAAGTTGAAATTGAAGCGCCCCAATGGATTTATGACCGCATCGTGGAAGAAAAACAGCCGGACGTGCTGACCGTTCATCCCGACTATTTCCTGATCGACCCTGGCATTGGCCGCTTCATCTATCGACTGGCCCGCCGCGCAGCAGGGAAAGGGGCCGCGAAGTGGAGTTTCCAGACCATCTACGAGCGCAGCGGCAGCACTGGCACCCTCAAAAAATTCTGCCAGAACCTTAGAAAGATCATCGAGCGTGACGACCTGCCGGAGTACCAGCTAAGGGAAGAACCCGGCCAGAGTGGGCCGCAGCTCATCATGACGCACCGCGATTCATTGCCAGCCTTGGAAGGCTAGAGCGATTTTCAGGGCCTTCCTTTCAGGATTGAAAATCAAAACTTTACGGCGCGAGCATTAGGTCTGAAACCGGTGCTTCCCGGTCTTGATGAAAAGGCGCGAAAACGCCTCGAAATCGTGCACGCATTCCGTGCCGCCAAAGGGGTATACAGCGGGTCGTCTCAGAAAACGGACAACAAAGCACGGTAAGCAAACCGGCATTGCCCTTAAGCTGTAGTCACATTGCGACTACAATAGAGCCTCTGAAACCTTCAAGGGAAATGACCATGAGCACCGCCGATACCTATGTCCGCGCTCGCATCGACACCAGCACCAAGGAGCGTGCCGCTGATGCGCTCGAAGCAATGGGGTTGTCCATCTCTGACGCCATCCGCTTGCTGATGCTGCGCATTGCTGATGAGCGCCGGATGCCCTTCGATGTGAAAGCCCCTAACGCCACCACGCGCAAGGCCATTGCCGAACTTGAGGCTGGGAAAGGCAAGCGTTTCGCCAGCGTTGATGACCTGATGGCAGACTTGCATGCGGACGATTGATCGCGCCTCAGCCTTCAAACGCGACTACAAGCGCGAGGCCAAGGGCCAGCATCGGGCTACGCTCGATAGCGATTTGAAGCCCGTTCTCGTGGCCCTGGCGACCGATCAGCCGCTTGACGCAAAATTCCGCGATCACGACCTGAGCGGCGACTGGGCAGGTTATCGGGAATGCCACGTCAAGCCCGACCTGCTGCTGATCTACCGCAAGTCGGATGCCGACACTCTCCGACTGGCACGGCTTGGCTCGCACAGCGAGCTTTTCGGTTGAGCCTGTCCGATTGAAGTACAGCCTAACCGGGCGTCAGACGAAGCGGCGAAAGGGCGTCAGAGTAGGGTCTTTTCAGGCATTTCCTGACGCCTTCGGCGCGGCGTCTATGGCCTCAACCTGACACGCCAGCCCTTAGCGTGCTTTGTTGTCCGAATTCTGAGACGACCCCAGCCTGTATTCTGGGCCAGCAATCCGCTCGTACCTTACAACAGGCGGAGAAGGCA
>CALAGF010000023.1 GCA_937892345.1 uncultured Rhodocyclaceae bacterium
GGGGGTGCTGGCCTTGATCCTGATGGATTGGGAACGCATCGGCCGCCAGGGCGCCTTCCTGCTCGCCTTCGCCGTCGCCGCCTGGCTGTTCCACAAGCTGATGGCCCGGCTGGCCGAGCGTGACCGCTGGTATGTCGCCCTGATCTGGCTGGCCGCAGTGGCCTTTGGCGCCGACTGGGCCGGCCTGCATTTCATGGTCGGCGCCTTCCTGGCCGGGGCCAGCATGGAGGCCGAGTGGTTCGATCAGGAGAAGATGGATCTGCTGCGCCACCACGTGCTGCTGGTCATCATGCCGGTCTTCTTCCTGTCCACCGGCCTGCGCACCAACTGGGATGTCGGCGGTGCCGCCGTGTTCATCGCCGCCGCCCTGCTGCTGGTCATGTCGGTCAGCGGCAAGCTGCTCGGCGTGCACCTGGCCGGCCGTATCCTGAAATGGGGCCCGGGCGAAGCCGGTATCATCGGCTGGCTGCTGCAAACCAAGGCGCTGATCATGATCATCTTTGCCAACATCCTGCTCGACAAGCAGATCATCACCAGCGAAACCTTCACCGCCCTGCTGCTCATGGCGGTGGCCAGCACCATGCTCACCGTGCCCCTGGTGGCGCCCAAGCTGGCCCGCCTCAAGGCCCTGATGACCCGGCGTGTCTGAAGATGCCCTACACCGAAACCTTCACGGTCGACGCCCCGGACCGGGCAGAAATCGATGCCCTGCCCGGCCTCACCCTGATCGAATTCGGCGTCGACTGGTGCCCGCATTGCCAGGCAGCCCAAACCTTATTGCGCGGTCAACTCGAAAAATCACCTGAAATCCGCCACCTGAAAATCGAAGACGGCCCCGGCCGCCGGCTGGGCCGCAGTTATCGCGTCAAACTGTGGCCGACGCTGATACTTCTGCGTGACGGCGTGGAGGTGGGGCGGGTGGTCAGGCCTTCGGAGTCTGAATTGGCGGCGTTGATTCAGCGCCAGTAACGTACCTCGGAAGCGTAATCGAGTACCTCCGTAGTATTATCCGCACGGATTCATTCGGCATGTTGCTGGGTGGTCGGTTGCGCAACGGGCTTGACTCTTGAATGCGCAGAAACTGTTCAGCGGATTGGCACATGCGTATCGAAGGTACTTTGACCCAGTGGAATGATGATCGTGGATTTGGCTTCGTTACGCCGGCTCATGGCGGCGAAGCGATTTTTGTCCACATTTCCGCGTTTCCCAAGGATGCCAGTCGGCCAGTGATCGGGGAGGCCCTGACATTTGAAATCGCGGTCGATGCACGCGGGAAAAAGCGGGCAGAACGGGTGGCCTGTTCTTCGCGCAAGTCCCCCGGCGCACGTGTCGAGCGGTCCTCTCGTCGACGGCCAGGGCGTTCGGGCGGCATCCTTGGACGTGTTTTACCTGTGGCCCTGCTGGGGGTTGCAATCTGGTTTGGTGTCAATGCCTATCAGGCTCGCCAGCAAAAGCCGGCCTTCCCCTCGCCTGCTGTCGGGCAGCCCTCGGTAACTTCGACGGGATCAGCGTCTTATCGCTGTGATGGCCGAACTCACTGTAACCAAATGACCTCGTGCGAGGAGGCCAAGTGGTTTTTGCAGCATTGCCCGAATACGCAAATGGACGGCAACCGCGACGGCGTGCCGTGCGAAAGCCAGTGGTGTCGCTGAATCGGATTCGACCAATCAGCGTGTAGCGCCGAAGCCGCTCAGATCATCCCGCCATTGATCGAAATCACCTGCCCCGAGATGTAGGCGGACTGGGGGGAAGCGAGGAAGGCGACGAGGTCGGCGACTTCTTCGGGCTGGCCGGCGCGCTGCATGGGGACGATTTTCTTGATCGTCTCCTTGTCGAAGCTGCCGTCGATCATATCGGTGGCGATCACGCCGGGGGCGACGGCGTTGACGGTGATGCCGCGGCTGGCGACTTCCAGCGCCAGCGATTTGGTGGCGGCGTGCAAGGCGCCCTTGGCCGCCGAGTAATTGACTTGCCCGCGGTTGCCGGCGATGGCGGCGACCGAGGAAATGGTGATGATGCGGCCCCAGCGGGTACGAATCATCGGCAGGGTGAGCGGCTGGGTGACGTTGAAAAAGCCGTTCAGCGAGACGTCGACCACGCGATCCCATTGCTCGCCCTGCATGCCGGGAAAGACCGCGTCGTCGTGGATGCCGGCATTGTTGATCAGGATCTGGATGGTGCCGGCTTCGCCCAGCGTTTCGAGCGCGGTAGCGGTGGCGGCACGGTCCGTGATATCGAAGGCGACAGCTTCAGCACTGCCGCCGGCCGCGATGATCTCGCTAACGATGGCGTCAGCTTTGTCGCGGCTGCGGTTGGCGTGAACGATGACATGGTGACCATCGGCGGCAAGCCGTTTGCAGATGGCGGCGCCAATGCCGCCGCTGCCGCCGGTCACGAGGGCGCGTTTCATCGAATGTCCTTTTTCAGGAATTGCTGCGG
>CALAGF010000024.1 GCA_937892345.1 uncultured Rhodocyclaceae bacterium
CGGGTCACCAAGGCCTTGGCCTGACCCATGAGTGCGCTGACATCCGGCTCAAGCTGAATCAGGTCGCGCAAGAATGCGTGCACCTTGGCCGTTGCTTGCGTTTCCTCGCGCAGTGGAAGCAATTTTTCAACAATTTTGCACAAATTCCCCCGTCGACCGGCGTCGACAATGCGTTCAGGCACCAAACCAGCGGTTTCCGGCTGCTTGACCGAGTAATCCGGGCAATAGAGCAATCCATCCGTGTGAATCAGGGGAATATCACCCCGAATGGCCAGCTTGCCACGCACATTGCTGACCATGCGTGAAACCTGCGCTGCGACGTTTTTCGCCTTGTGAGAGTATTGCTTCACCAGACCATCAGGGGTTTCAGCCAAAAATCCGCATTTCTGCTCAATCAGCAGCAAGTCGCCTGCCCGATTGACGACTGCAAAATCAATCTCCCCGTAAATCGCATGCTGGCCATCCATGCCAGTCCAGTGCACGCCGTGATAAACACTGTAATCATCTGGCAGTCCTTCTGCCAGGATTTCAAGCGTCTCAATTTCGCGCTTCGCTGCACCTGTCACTGCGAGTTCGCGCCAACCATCGGGAATGATGCGGGCCATAAGCCTTCCTGAATTATGAGGAAAGCATTGAGCTTAATGCATTCATCAAGCAGGCACCAGACGTGACGACGGGGACCGAAGTCCCCGCCGGCTATCTTTGGTAACAAGGCTCTAGCAGCCCCGGCTAACCGTTTTTAGGCGGCAATAGCGAATTGCTCATCATTGGCAATTATGGATTTGCTTCATTAACGTCGATCGCCTGACGAGTTGCCTGCGCACCTTTGTCCGCCCTGTCGAAACCAGTACACCCCCAACCAAACACACTGCAGCCAATGCCTTTGGGTGGAGGTGAGGGGAATCGAACCCCTGTCCAGAACGCCTCCAGATTGCCGGAATTACAACCATGCGGCGAATTATGGGGGTGGAATCCCGGTTTATCAAGGATTGCCGGCTTTACTCGCCGTCAGCGGCTGCACCAGACGCGGTGATTGCCAATACCCAGGATGCCGCGCAACTGCTCGGTAGCGGCCTGTGTCGAACGGACACGCTGAGTAGTTCCGTCAAACAACACGTTGAATCGCGCCGGTTCACTCCAGTCATCGCAGTAACGCCATTCCCAAACCAGTTCGTCGCGCGCCTTGAAATAGACGGTCCATTCCACTACCGGCGGGCCGATCACCCGCATCACCTCTTCCGGGGTCATGCCGGCCTGAATGCGGGAAAAATGCAGCATATCGAGTACGCCTTCCCGTTGCAGGAAATGGCCGGCGGCATCGCCTTGTACGAAATAGGTCTGGAATCCCATCGGTCCACGCGGATAAACCAGTGTTTCTCCACCGCCGGGCGTTTGCCAGCGCATTGCCGGCGGCCCCATCTGGCGCTCGACCTCGGCCAGTCGCAGCTCACCGTTACCGCGTACCGGCATGCCCGAACCCACGCATCCGGCTAACAGCAACAGCGCCAATCCAGCGAAAAAGTGACGCAAGGACGGGGCTCCTTAGCGTTCGCGCTCTGCCGCGAGCAAGCGCTCGCAATAGCGGGCGATCAAATCCACTTCCAGATTGACCTTGCTTCCCGGTTGCAGGCGATTCAAGGTGGTGCTTTCCAGCGTATGAGGAATCAGGTTGATGGTGAAATCGCAGCCGTTGACCTCGTTGGTGGTCAGGCTGGTGCCATCGACCACGATCGAGCCCTTGCGCGCAATGAATTTGGCAATCTCTTGCGGGGCGCGGATTTCAAGCAGGCGATTGTCGCCCACCGGGTCAAAGCGCAGGACTTCGCCGACGCCATCGACATGCCCGGAAACCAGATGCCCACCGATCACGTCGTTCAGCCGCAGCGCCTTTTCCAGATTGACCGGCCCGGGAAGATTGAGGCCGACAGTGCAGGACAAGGTTTCCGGCGAGACATCAACCATGAAGCAGTTGCCTTCCTTGCCGACCACGGTCAGGCAAACCCCATTGTGGGCAATCGAATCACCGAGCGCGACATCGTCGATATTCAGCTTGCCGGCATCGACGTGAAGGCGGTAGCCCACTTCCCGCGGGGTCAAATGGTTGATATGCCCGACGGCAGCAACGATTCCGGAAAACATGGCAATGAACTCCCTGAAATTATCTTTGAAGCAGCGACTTTAGCAGCCTTCGACGGGGATCAGAAACCGTCAGTCGAGATGCCGTATTTCTGCGCTACGGTCACATAAAGTTCGCGCGCCGAGGCAACCCGCGGACTCTTGCGGTCACGGCGCATGGCACGCTGCAGGAAATCCTGCCCCTTGGCACCCAGCGCCTCATCCCAGCCCTTGCGATCCAGCAAGGTGAAAATGGCCTTGGCCGCATTGACCAGAAACTGTTGGTTGGGCACTTGCTCTGCGGCCTGAATCAGCAGTTGCACCGAGGCCTCCAGATCACCGCTGCGAGCAGCCAGAACGCCCTTGTTGTTGAGCTCGACAATTTCCTTGCCCACTTGGTCGAGGAGAGCCTTGGCGCCATCGGGTTGACCGGTTTTGTGGAAAACGCTGGTGATATGCCCGATCACATGCGGATCGTCGTGATTTTCTGCCGCAACCTGGCGCAGCAACTGCTGTGCGGCATCTGGTCGATCCAGTGAAAAACAGGCTTGCGCCAGGTCGACCGCAAGACGATGCGATACCTGCCGGTGCTTTTCCTTGCCTTCAGCCACCAATTGCTTTTGCAGAACAAGCGCCTGATCAATCAAGGCGGCAGCTTTTTCATGCGAACCATCGGCATGCAGACAAAGACTTTCGGCAACCAAACCCGCCAGTTCGGCCTGCTTGTCGCCGCGCAATTCGCGCCTCATGTCAGCGACGACCTTGCGCGATGCTTCGGTATCCCCGCGATCAAGCAGCACGCGTGACAGATTGGCAAAATCATCGGCCGTACGCAGACTGGAACCCCGACTGCGCTCCAGCACCTTGCCATAGGCTTTTTCAGCGGCCATCAGATCGCCATTTCGCGCTGCCACATCGCCGACCACGCGTTGGCGCAGGGTGTTGTGCGGCGAGGCGTCGGCGGCGCGCTGCAAGGCGGCCTGGGTTTCCTTGAAATGCCCCTGAGCCTCATGCACCGAGGCGAGAAAATCATAGGCTGAGAAAAACTGCGGCGCTTCCTGCAACACCTGTTCCGCAAGATGGCGGGCTTCATCGAATGCCTTGCGATCGCGCAGCGCCGTGGCCAGACCCATTTTTGCCCAAGGGACGGCACGGCCTTCGAGCACCTGGCGATACACAGCCTCGGCTTCTGCAGTCAGGCCAAGCTGGTTGAGCAACTCGCCCTTGAAGCGCAGTGCGTCATACATATATGGCGGATGCTGCCTGACGACGTTATCGCAAGCGACCACCGCTTCGCGCAGGCCGCCCCGCTCGATCTGATGGTAGATCTTGTGCAGGACATGCTTTTTATAGATTGCCCGGATCAAGCGCGCCTGCAGCTGATCCGCAGTAAACGGCTTGATCAGATAATCATCCGGCGCCAACTCGGCCAATGCCACCACATTGGTATAGCCCCGCTCACTGGTGATGATCATGTACACCGTGCCCAAGGGAATCAGATGCGCATGACGCAATTCTTCCAGCAATTGCTGTCCATCCCGTCCATCATCAAGGACAAAATCGGACAAGATGATATCGAAACGGTTGCCCTTGACCTGGCGGATTACCTCGGCCGAATTTCCTGCGCCATGAACGGAAGTCACCCCCAATGCACCCAACATCAAACGCAGCGAATCACGGGCAGGCGGGTGGCGATCAACCAGCAACACCCTTTTCTTGGTGAGTGACTGCTGCAAAACTCGCAACATCTCATCGTTGTCGAGCGGATTCGCGTTCTTCGGTGGCAAGGCGTTCATTTCTTGGAACTTACTTGAGAAGGCCTTGCAGGGCAAGACACGGCACAGAATTGTCGGCCGCCAAAGGCCAAGCCTGTGATTATTCAGCGGCCTGACGTAAAATCCGCGGTCCGATACTGCACCGCAACAACGTCAAACCCATGCTTTATCCCACCCGTTTCGATGTCATCGTCGTCGGCGGCGGCCACGCCGGCACCGAGGCCGCGCTTGCCGCAGCCCGGGCGGGGGCGAACACGCTGCTGCTGACGCACAATCTCGACACGCTCGGGGCGATGAGCTGCAACCCGTCCATCGGCGGTATCGGCAAGGGCCATCTGGTGCGCGAGGTCGATGCGCTGGGCGGAGCGATGGCAACGGCCACCGACGAAGCCGGCATCCAGTTTCGCATTTTGAACGCCTCGAAAGGCCCGGCAGTGCGCGCCACCCGCGCCCAGGCTGACCGCGTGCTGTACAAGCAGGCCATCCGCGGTCGACTTGAAAATCAGCCCAATTTGACCATTTTTGCTGAAGCCTGCGACGACCTGATCGTCGAGGGCGACAAGGTCTGCGGGGCGGTAACGCAACTCGGCATCCGCTTTTTGGCCGGTTCGGTGGTGTTGACCGCAGGCACCTTCCTCAACGGCAAGATCCACGTTGGGCTGGAAAACTACACTGGCGGGCGCATGGGCGACCCACCCTCGGTTTCGCTGGCCAGCCGCCTGAAAGAACTGAATCTGCCGCAAGGCCGCCTGAAGACCGGTACGCCGCCGCGTCTGGACGGCAAGACCATCGACTTTTCGGTGATGGATGAACAGCACTCGGACACGCCGATGCCAGTGTTTTCTTTTCTCGGCACCGCGGCACAGCATCCGAAACAACTGCCGTGCTGGATCACCGAAACCAATGAGAAGACGCACGATATCATTCGCAGCGGGCTGGACCGTTCGCCGATGTACACCGGCGTCATCGAAGGCGTCGGCCCGCGTTATTGCCCGTCGATCGAAGACAAGATCCACCGCTTCGCCGACAAGAACCAGCACAACGTCTTCCTCGAACCGGAAGGCCTGACCACGCACGAGATCTATCCGAACGGGGTGTCCACCAGCCTGCCTTTCGACATTCAGCTGGCGCTGGTGCGCTCGATCCGCGGCATGGAAAACGTGCATATCCTGCGCCCCGGCTACGCCATCGAATACGACTTCTACGACCCGCGCGGCCTGAAGGACACGCTGGAAACCAAGGCCATCAATGGCCTGTTCTTCGCCGGCCAGATCAACGGCACGACGGGCTACGAAGAAGCGGCCGCACAGGGCTTGCTGGCTGGCGTCAATGCCGTGCGCTACGTGCGTGGCGAAGCTGGCTGGTGCCCGAAACGCAACGAGGCTTACCTCGGCGTGCTGGTCGATGACCTGATCACGCGCGGCGTGTCCGACCCTTACCGGATGTTCACCAGCCGCGCCGAATACCGCCTTAGCCTGCGCGAAGACAACGCCGATCTGCGCCTGACCGAACAAGGCCGCGACCTGGGCCTGGTCGACGACATCCGCTGGGACGCCTTCTGCCGCAAACGCGACGCCATCGCCGCCGAGCAGGAGCGCCTTAAGTCGACCTGGGTCAATCCAAAAATTGTTTCCATCGACAATTGCCAGCGTGTACTCGGCAAGGCGATCGAACACGAATACAGCCTGTTCGAACTGCTGCGCCGGCCGGAAGTTACCTACGGCAACCTGATTTCCCTCGAAATCGACGGTCGACCGCAGGAATTACCGGCAATCGACGCTGCCGTGATCGAACAACTCGAAATCTCGGCCAAATACCAAGGCTATATCGACCGTCAAGCCGAGGAAGTGGCGAAGTCTGCCAGCTTTGAAACTACCGTGCTCGCCGACGATCTGGATTACGCAACAGTTGCCGGTCTGTCGAACGAGGTCAAACAGAAGCTCGCACAGCACAAACCGCAAACCATCGGCCAGGCTTCGCGCATTCAGGGCATCACCCCGGCAGCGATTTCCTTGCTGCTGATTCACCTGAAACGTCACAGCAGGTCGCCCGCCGCATGAGCCCGATCAGCCTTCAGGCCGGACTGGCCGAACTTGAATTGAGCTTGCCGGCATCGGTCGTGCAGCAACTGCTCGCTTTCCGTGACCTCCTGCTCAAGTGGAACAAGACCTACAACCTGACCGCCCTGCGCGACCCAGCCCAGGCCATCTCGCACCATCTGCTCGATTCGCTGGCCGTGTTGCCGCATTTGGGCGAAGGCGCCTTGCTCGATGTCGGTAGCGGCGGCGGCCTGCCCGCGATCCCGTTGGCCATTGCCCGCCCCGACCTGGCTGTCAGCATGGTCGATACCGTGCAAAAGAAAACCAGCTTCCTGCAACAGGCTGTCATCGAACTGGGATTGAAGAATGTTACGGTGCACCATGCCAGGGTCGAAGAAATGCAAGGACAGTATGCGCAGATCAGTTCGCGCGCCTTTGCCGAAATCGGACTGTTCGTCGAATTGACCCGTCATCTGCTCGCACCGGGAGGGTGCTGGCTAGCGATGAAGGGGGTACGTCCCGATGATGAAATTGCCACCCTGCCGACAGACATCATTGTCGAGCAGATCATTCCGCTGCATGTACCCGGCCTCGATGCCGAGCGCCACCTGATTCGCCTGATCAAACCGGGCGCGGACTGAAACACACATGAAAGTACTCGCCATCACCAACCAGAAAGGCGGCGTCGGCAAGACCACGACCGCCGTCAACCTGGCCGCGTCTCTCGGCGCCGAGGGCCTGCGCGTCCTGCTTATCGACATGGACCCGCAAGGCAACGCCACAACCGGCGCCGGCATCACCAAGAAGGAAGCCCTGCCCACGGTCTACCAGCTGCTGATCGGTGCTGCAACGCTGGACGAAGTCTGCATCAAGACCGAGTTCGTGTTCGACATCCTGCCGGCGAATCGGGAACTGGCTGGTGCCGAAGTTGAGATGATTGATCTTGAACAGCGGGAATACCGCCTGAAGAATGCGCTGAATGCCAGCCATGATCACTACGACTTTGTGCTGATCGACTGCCCGCCTGCCCTGAACATGCTGACGGTCAACGCGCTGGTTGCCGCAGATTCGGTAGTCATTCCGATGCAGTGCGAATACTACGCACTCGAAGGCCTGTCCGATCTCGTCGAAACGCTGCGCAAGGTCCGGCATCACCTGAATTCACGTCTGGAAATCGAAGGTTTGTTGCGGACCATGTACAACGGCCAAAGCACCCTGACTCAGCAGGTCTCCAGCGAGCTGGAAACCCATTTCGGCGACAAGGTCTACAAGACCATCGTGCCACGCAACGTGCGCCTGGCAGAAGCGCCGTCCTACGGCAAACCGGTTATCGCCTTTGACAAAAACTCCAAGGGCGCGCAAGCCTATACCGCGCTGGCCCGTGAAATTCTCGAAAGGGTCGCCAAATGATCAAGATGAAGGGACTCGGGCGCGGCCTGGATGCGCTGCTCTCCGGCAACGACAAAGCGCAGGGCGACGAACAACGCAATCTGCCGGTCGACCGCCTTAAACCAGGAAAATACCAGCCGCGTACGCACATGGACGATGCAGCGCTGGCTGAGCTGGCTGCCTCGATCAAGGCTCAGGGTGTAATGCAACCGATTCTGGTGCGTGCGGTCGACCCGACCCCTGGCGCCGAACGCTACGAAATTGTTGCCGGGGAACGTCGCTGGCGCGCCTCGCGCCTCGCCGGCCTGAGCGAAATCCCGGTGCTGGTTCGCAGCATTCCGGACGAGCAAGCATTGGCAATGGCGCTGATTGAAAACATCCAGCGCGAGAATCTGAATCCCCTGGAAGAGGCTCAAGGCCTGCAACGCCTGATCGACGAGTTCGCCCTGACTCACCAACAGGCTGCAGATGCGGTCGGCCGCTCACGCCCGGCCGCAAGCAATCTCCTGCGACTGCTGCAACTTTCCGCGCCCGTCCAGGAGTTGCTGATGAACGGTAGCATTGACATGGGGCACGCCCGCGCACTGCTGCCACTACCCGCCGCGCAACAGCTTGCTGTAGCGCAACGAATCGTACAAAAATCGCTGTCCGTACGCGAATCTGAAACGCTTGTGCAACAAATTGCCAATCCGGTGAGAAAGGCGGCGCCACCTGCCGTTGACCGGGACCTGCTGCGCCTGCAGGAGGAAATCTCCGAACACGTCGGCGCGAATGTCGCCATCCGCAGCAACAAGAAAGGGGCAGGAAAAATCACTATCGAATTCAGTGATCTGGACCAGCTAGAGGGCATTCTCGGGCGCTTGCGCTAAAGCCCTGAAGACAACTCGGGATTGCGGTAAACCCTTAATTTTCATTGACGTTGTTTTTTGAAGTCTTGTATCATTTAGGTCTGTGTGGCACAGCCGGTCAACGATTGCATAACACCATGTTCAAAGCGATATATCTGCAACTTGGTGCAGCAGTGATAACTGCAATCGGGGCCGCTGCAATCGCAGGAACGCGGGGGCTGGTATCGGTGGGGTTCGCAGCATTGGCTGCCATTCTTCCCAATCTGTTTTTTGCCATCCGGCTGACGATGTTGAGCAATCGCCCAGGGACATCCTATGCGGCGAGCTTTTTCATCGGTGAGTTCCTCAAGATTGCTGCCACCATAGGAATACTGGCAATCGCCATCAAGGGGTATCCCGAGATGCACTGGCCCAGCTTGCTGATCGGGCTTGCGATTGTTTTACATGCTGGTTTTATAGCGTTTTGGAAGAAATCCTGATCATGTCAACAGCAGGCCACGAAGCAGCAACGAACGCGCCGACCGCCGGCGAATATATCGTTCACCACCTTACCCATCTCAACAGCACCGGCCACGCGCAGAAGAGCATTATCGACTTCAGCGTGATCAACCTCGATACCGTGGTTTTCTCGGTATTGATGGGTGTAATCGGTCTTTTCGTCATGTGGCGCGTCGCCAAGAGCGTTTCCTCCGGCGTCCCGGGCCGCATGCAGGCTGCCGTAGAAATCGTTCTCGAAATGGTCAATGAACAAGCCAAGGGCATCGTCCATAGCGCCGAATCCCGCAAGGCTGTGGGCCCCCTGGCTTTGACCGTTTTCATCTGGATTTTCCTGATGAATTCAATGGACTTCCTGCCGCTCGATCTGCTGCCGACCCTCTGGCAAACTGCAACCGGTGACCATCACGCCTACCTGCGCGTAGTGCCGTCCGCCGACCTGAATGGCACGCTGGGCATGTCCATCGGCGTACTGCTCGTCTGTCTCTACTACAACGTCAAGATCAAGGGCTTCGGTGGCTGGATGCACGAACTTTTCACCGCCCCCTTCGGCAGCCATCCACTGCTCTACCCGATCAACTTTGCCATGCAAATGATCGAGTTCCTGGCAAAAACTGTTTCCCACGGCATGCGACTGTTCGGCAACATGTATGCTGGCGAACTGGTCTTCATGCTGATCGCTCTGATGGGCGCAGCCTGGGCAGGTACCACAACGGGTGTTTTCCTGTTCATTGGTCACATTATTTCCGGTTCGATCTGGGCGATCTTCCACATCCTGATTGTTGCACTGCAGGCCTTCATCTTCATGATGCTGACCCTTGTGTATATCGGCCAGGCTCACGAAGCACACTAATTTCGTAGTACCCCAACGATTCAGCAGTAAATTTTTTATTACTTAACCTTAGCAAGGAGTTGTCATGGAACACGTTCTCGGTTTTGTTGCTCTGGCTGCCGGCCTGATCATTGGTCTGGGCGCTATCGGTGCCTGTATCGGTATCGGTCTGATGGGCGGCAAGTACATTGAAGCATCTGCCCGCCAGCCGGAGCTGATGAATGCCCTGCAGACCAAGATGTTCCTGCTGGCCGGTCTGATCGACGCCGCATTCCTGATTGGTGTTGGTATCGCCATGATGTTTGCCTTCGCCAACCCGTTCCAACTGGTCGCAGGTTAATTTCCCTCTTCCGATTAACCCTTTAGAAGAGGAATAGAACCGTGAATCTGAACGCAACGTTGTTTGCGCAGCTCATCGTGTTCTTCATTCTGGCTTGGTTCACGATGCAATTCGTGTGGCCGCCCATTGTGAAGGCGCTCGACGAGCGTGCGAAGAAGATCGCGGATGGACTGGCTGCCGCCGAGCGCGGCAAGCATGATCTCGAATTGGCCACCAAGCGTTCTACGGAAGCACTCCGTGAAGGCAAGGAAAAGGCTTCCGAACTGATCGCCAACGCCGAAAAGCGTGCCGCCCAAATGATTGAGGAAGCCAAGGTTAACGCCAAGGCCGAAGCTGATCGCATCGTTACCGGTGCCAAAGCTGAAATCGATCAGGAGGCTGTACGTGCCAAGGAACAGTTGCGCGAACAGGTCGCCGCCTTGGTCATCACCGGTGCCGAGCAAATTCTGCGCCGCGAGATCAACGCCCAAGCCCATGCCGATATTCTGGCTACGATCAAACAGGATCTGTAAAGCTTATGGCTGAATCCGTCACCATCGCCCGCCCCTACGCCGACGCCGCTTTCAAGCTGGCCAAGGAAAATGGAGCACAAGGCATCTGGTCCCAGCGTCTGCAACGCCTCGCGCTGATTGCCCAGGACGGGGACATGGCTACGGTCATGAGCAATCCCCGGCTCTCCACAGAGCAGGTTGCCGAACTGATCAACTCGCTGTCTGGTGACAGCGATGCCGTTCTCGGCAATTTTGTTCGTACACTCGCAGAAAACCGGCGCCTCACACTCCTGCCGGAGATTTCCCGGCTTTTCGATCTGGCACGCAGCCAGGAAGAAGGGGTCCAGGAGGCGGTGGTGCATTCCGCATTTCCCATTGACGACAACCAAGTGGCCGCCCTGCTGCAACAGCTGGAACCCCGCTTCGGTACCCGCCTTACGGCTCGTGTCGAAATCGACCCGGGTCTGATTGGTGGTGTGCGTGTCGCCGTCGGTGACCAGGTGCTGGATGCTTCAGTCCGCGGCAAACTCGACGCGATGGCCGTGGCGCTGAACAACTAGGAGAATTTCATGCAGTTGAATCCTTCCGAAATTTCTGAACTGATCAAGAGCAAGATCCAGAACCTGCAAGGCGCATCGGAAGTGCGTACGCAGGGCACCGTGGTTTCCGTTACTGACGGTATCTGCCGCGTGCATGGCTTGCAGGACGTCATGCAAGGCGAAATGCTGGAATTCCCCGGCAACACCATCGGCATGGCACTCAACCTCGAGCGCGACTCAGTCGGCGCGGTTATCCTCGGCGAATACGAGCACATTTCGGAAGGCGACGTGGTCAAGACCACCGGCCGCATTCTGGAAGTGCCGGTTGGCCCGGAGCTGCTCGGCCGTGTTGTCAATACGCTGGGCCAGCCGATTGACGGCAAGGGCCCGATCAATGCCAAGGAAACCGACAAGCTGGAAAAGGTTGCTCCTGGCGTTATTTGGCGTAAGTCGGTTTCCCAGCCGGTACAGACCGGCCTGAAGTGCGTGGACTCCATGGTGCCGGTTGGCCGTGGTCAGCGCGAACTGATCATTGGTGACCGTCAGACCGGCAAGACCGCCGTAGCAGTCGATGCAATCATCAACCAGAAGGGCAAAAACCTTTTCTGTGTTTATGTGGCTATCGGCCAAAAGGCTTCCACCATTGCCAACGTCGTACGCAAGCTCGAAGAACACGGCGCGATGGAGTACACCATCGTCGTTGCTGCTTCTGCTTCTGAATCCGCCGCGCTGCAATACCTGGCTCCGTACGCTGGTTGTACGATGGGCGAGTATTTCCGCGACCGCGGGCAAGACGCACTGATCGTTTATGATGATTTGACCAAGCAAGCTTGGGGCTACCGTCAGGTTTCCCTGCTGCTGCGCCGTCCGCCGGGCCGTGAAGCCTACCCG
>CALAGF010000025.1 GCA_937892345.1 uncultured Rhodocyclaceae bacterium
GAATCAGGAGCTTGATCGGACCGTGCTTCGAGGCGCGCAGGATGGCGCGCAGCTGGGTGCGGAACATCTTGGGTTCGGCCAGCGACAGGCGGATGGCCCGTCGCCCGAGCGCCGGATTGGTTTGCACGCGGTCACTGTTGTTGGCTTGGGGGTGAAGATCCTTGTCGTTGCCCAGGTCGAAGGTACGAATGGTGACCGGACGTCCGCCCATGCCCTTGACCACCTTTTTGTACGCCTCGTACTGTTCCTGCTCGTCGGGCATGTCGCCGCGGTCGAGGAAAAGGAATTCGGTACGGAACAGACCAATGCCTTCGGCGCCGCCGGCCAGTGCGTCGGGAACGTCGCCGGGCAGCTCGATGTTGGCATGCAACTGGATGTCGACGCCGTCGATGGTTTCTGCCTTGGCGGTTTTGAGGCGCTGCAGCTTGGTTTTTTCCAGCACCAACTGCTCGGCCCGCAAGCGGTACTCATCAAGCACCCGAGGATCGGGATTGACGATCACCACGCCCCGCAGGCCGTCGACGATCAGTTGTTCGCCGTCGCGGATCAATGCGCGTGCACTGGCCAGCCCGAGGACGGCCGGAATCGCCATCGAACGGGCGAGAATGGCGGTATGCGACGTGGCGCCGCCCACATCGGTGATGAAGGAGGCGAAACGGTGCTCCTTGAAGCCGATGGTGTCGGCTGGCGACAAATCGTGAGCGACCACGATCAGCGAATCTTCCTTGGTCTGCTTGGCTGCCTTGACCGAGGCGCGGCCCGGATGGCCGAGCAATTCCTTGATGACCCTTTCGACGACCTGAACCACATCGAACTTGCGTTCGCGCAAGTAAGGATCATCGAACTGCTCGAATTGATGGACCAGATGCTCCATCTGTTGCACCAGCGCCCATTCGGCATTGCAGCGCCGCTCGCGGATGAGCTCACGCGGCTTTTCGGCGAGTTCCGGGTCTTCCAGGAACATGGTGTGAATGTCGATGAAGGCCGCGAGTTCCGCCGGTGCGTGCTCGGTGTTTTCCTTCATCAGCAGGAGTTCCTGCTTGACCGCTGTCAGTGCTGCATCGAAACGGGCGATTTCCTTGTCGACCAGGCGCGGAGCCAGGGTCAGGTGCGACACTTCCAGCGTCGCGTGCGACATCAGCAGCGCACGGCCGATGGCAATGCCGCCCGAAACGCCCAGACCGTGCAGGGTAAAGCTCATGCGTGCTTACTCCCCTTCACCGAAATAATCGGCGATCAGGGCCAGCAGGGCCGCCATGGCTTCCGCCTCGTCGCTGCCATTGGTTTCGATGCTGACGGTGGAACCCTTGCCGGCCGCCAGCATCATGACACCCATGATGCTCTTGGCGTTGATCCGGCGGCTGCCCTTGCTCATCCAGACTTCGCACTGGAACTTGCCGGCAAGCTGCGTGAGTTTGGCGGAAGCGCGGGCATGCAGGCCAAGCTTGTTGATGATCAGGGTTTCAGTAGTCAGCATGTCGGGGTTCTGGTGAATTCGAATGATTTGTCGAATTCTAACCCGCTGTCTTGCGTTTGCGGCTGACGATCAGAATGCCGGCAACCACCAGTCCTGCACCGGCCATCTGGGGCAGCGAAACGGCTTCATCGAGCAGCCACCAGCCGAAGGCAATGGTCAGCAGCGGGCCGACCATGCCGAACAGCGAGGCCTGCCCGGCGCCCAGATGGCGAATGGCTGCCGATTGCGCAAAAACGGGGATCACCGTGGCAAATAAGGCCATGGCGGCGCCCCAGCCATAGACCGGCAAGGGCTGGATGAACGCGGTCAACGGCTGGGCAGACAGAAAATGCAACAAGGTGACGGCGGCGGAAAACAGCATCGCCAATGCCGAAAAACGCATGGCGCCCAGACGGGCAATCATCGGCGCGCTGCCGGATAGATAGAGCGCATAAGAAATGCTGGAGGCAAAGACCAGCGCCCCACCGATCAGCACACTGCGCGTATCGCCCAGCCCGATATCGTGCATGAAGGCGAAACCGATGCCGGTATAGCAGAGCACGATGGCCATCAATTCCCGCCGGCTGAAGGCCTTGCCCTGAAATAGCACGCCGATCAGGATGGTGAGTGTCGGGTAGGTGAACAGGATCAGGCGTTCAAGGCCGGCTGAGATGTATTCCAGCCCCCAGAAGTCGAGAATGCTGGCGCCGTAATAGCCCAGACAGCCGAGCAGGGTGAGCCGACCCCAGTCACCCGCAGTGAGCCGGCTGCCGGCTTGCTGGCGAGTCAGGCCGACCCAGAGAAAAACCGGCAGCGCAAAACCCATGCGCAGCGCCAGCAGCGTGATCGCGTCCACACCATAGGGATAGGCCAGCTTGACGAAAATGGCTTTCATCGAAAAGCCAAGGGCGGCAATCAATGCGAGGCCCGCGCCACGGGCGTTCGAAATTTCCAAAGGCTTCTCCGGAGAAGAATTCAGGTGCGCCATTGAAACCGTCGGCGGCAAGCAAGGCAATTGGTATTATCGGAAGCAAGGTTTCGATGGAGACGAAAGCGTGCACTACGATTTGCCCGACTTGCGGCTGGTTGCCGCGATTGCCGACAGCGGCAGCCTGAGCCGTGCTGCCGAGCGCGTACATCTGGCGGTTTCATCGGCCAGTCATCGTCTGGCGCAGTTGGAGTCGGCGCTGGGCGTACAGCTTTTCGAGCGCCATGCCCGGGGGCTGACGCCAACGACCGCTGGCGAATCGCTGTTGCGCCACGCGCGTCAGGTGTTAGCCCAGCTCGAACAGATGCATGCCGATCTCGCGCCCTACGCCAGCGGGCTGAACGCCCAGGTCGTCGTTTTTGCCAATACCAATGCCATCAACTGTTTTCTGCCCGAGGACCTCGGAGATTTCTTGCGCGAACACCCGCAAATCCGCA
Organism: uncultured Rhodocyclaceae bacterium; assembly: GCA_937892345.1. Lineage (GTDB taxonomy): Bacteria > Pseudomonadota > Gammaproteobacteria > Burkholderiales > Rhodocyclaceae > Azonexus. The sequence goes on from CALAGF010000025.1 coordinate 2,882, forward strand.
TCAGCCTGGAGGAACAGCCCAGCCCGGCGATTGTCCGGGCGGTCGCTGCCGGCCAGGTGGATATTGGCGTGGTGGCGGCCGAAGGCGATTTCGGCGGGTTGGCGGTGACGCCCTACCGCCGCGACCGGCTGGTGCTGATTGTTGCGGTCGACCACCCGCTGGCACAAAAAACGGAAATTGCCTTTGCCGAGGTGTTGACCGAAGCCTTTGTCTGTCTGCATGCCGGCAGCGCTATTCACACCTTCATGATGAACCACGCCGCTTTGCTGGGTGGCCGGCTCGATGTTCGCATTCAGGTGCGCAGCTTTGCCGCGGTTTGCCGCATGGTGGCTGCGGGGGTCGGGATCGGCATGGTGCCGCGCTCATCGGTGTCTACGGTCGACCGCCTGAAAACCGTCGAAATTACCGATGCCTGGGCGCCGCGCGATTTGCAGTTATGCATTCGCGAGCGCTCGGCACTCAGTCCGGCAGGCCGGGCGCTATTGGATCATCTGGCGCTCAAAGGGGGGCTGTGAGGGCTTCGGCTGCATCCAGTGCATCCTGCTCCCGTTCCGCTTGTGCTTCGGCCGCCTGAAGCGCTGCCCATGCCGCCTCGCTCAAGCCATGGCTGCCATCACAATAGTCGCGCCGGCCGCAGCCGCAGCGCCCGAAGTCATCCGGATTTTGTTGAACGCGAATGGCCATGAGTCAATCCAGTAAAAAAATGCAGAGGTTTTGTTTCGGGCAGCAAGGGGATTCGCCAAGCTTGAAGCCTTGCCGCCCGGTGTTTTAGCGTTTTCCGCCCAGGATCGAGCCGAGTACGCCGCGCAGGATTTGCCGGCCGATTTCGCGCCCGACGGTACTGGCAACGCTGCGTGCCGCACTCTTGGCTGCGCTTTCGAGTACCCCTTCACGGCGACCGCCGCGTGGGCCGGTGCTGCCGCCGAGGAGATCACCCAGACCGTCGAGCAGGCCACCACCGGTTGTTTCAGCCGGCTCGGGGGCGGTTTGGGCTGCCGGGCGAGCACCTGAGGCGCCCGGACGGGCCGGTCCCGCGGGGCCGGCAGGGGCCGGAATGGCGCCGGGGCCAGCCTTGGCGCTGGCGGCGGGTTTGCCGCGGAGGATTTCATAGGCGGATTCGCGGTCGACCGCCGTACCGTAGTGGGTCATCAGCGAATTCGTCTCCAGCGCAGTCTGCCGCTCAGCCGGCGTCAGCGGGCCCAGGCGTGAAGCCGGCGGGAAGATGAAGGCGCGTTCAACAATGTTCGGCCGCCCTTTTTCGTCAAGGAAGGACACCAGCGCTTCACCAACGCCGAGTTCGGTGATGGCTTCGGCGGCATCGAATGCAGGATTGGCGCGCATGGTTTGTGCCGCGGATTGCACGGCTTTCTGGTCGCGCGGGGTGAAGGCGCGCAGTGCGTGCTGGACACGATTGCCAAGCTGACCGAGAATTTTTTCCGGGACATCCAGCGGGTTCTGCGTGACGAAGAAGACGCCGACGCCCTTGGAGCGAATCAGTCGAACGACCTGTTCAACCTTGTCGATCAGTGCCTGCGGCGCATCGGTGAATAGCAGATGGGCTTCGTCGAAGAAGAAGACCATTTTCGGCTTGTCGAGGTCACCGGCTTCCGGCAGCTGTTCGAACAGCTCCGCGAGCAGCCAGAGCAGGAAGGTGGAATAGAGTGCGGGTGCATTGACCAGCTGGTCGGCGGCAAGCACATTGATGACGCCACGGCCATTGCTGTCCACCTGCATCAGGTCATTGATGTCGAGCATCGGTTCGCCGAAGAAGACATCGCCGCCCTGCTCTTCCAGCGTCAGCAGGCCGCGCTGGATGGCGCCGATGGATGCGGTCGACACGTTGCCGTACTCGGTTTTGAATTGCGCCGCGTTGTCGCCCACGTGCTGCACCATGGCGCGCAAATCCTTGAGGTCGATCAGCAGCAAGCCCTGATCGTCGGCGATCTTGAACACCAGTTGCAGTACCCCGGCCTGGGTATCGTTGAGATTCAGCAGGCGCCCAAGCAGCAACGGCCCCATGTCGGAAATGGTGGCGCGCACCGGGATGCCACTTTTGCCAAACACATCCCAAAAAGTCACGGAATTGGCGTAGTTGGCATAGCCCTCGAGGCCGAGTTCGTCGATCCGCTTTTGCAGTTTGGGCGACAAGGTGCCTGCGGCGCCCATGCCCGAGAGATCACCCTTCACATCGGCCATGAATACCGGTACGCCGATAAAGGAGAGCCTCTCGGCCAGCGTTTGCAGGGTGACCGTCTTGCCGGTGCCCGTGGCGCCGGTAATCAGACCATGACGGTTGGTCATCTGCGGCAGCAGGGCGGGATAAGCGTCGCCGGCTTTGGCGAGGTAAAGCGGATCGGACATGGTCAAGCTCCAGCTGGTCGGAATCCGGGCATTCTAGCAATCTGTGCCGAATGCTTGGAAATGATGGTCGCTTCGTCGGGAAATCCGATGTTTCAAATTTGCCAAATTTTTTTGGTATATGTGGTTTAATTGCGCCTCTCGATAAAATCGACAGAAAATCCCGAATAAATAAGGCGTTGGCGTGGCATTTCAGTTACCTCCCAGTTTGTTGGATCAATCGGTCTTGCTTGATGTCATCGAACATCTGCCAGCCGGTGTGTTTGCCAAGGATCAGGACGACGAATTCCGTTTCGTGATCTGGAACCGGGAGATGGAAGCCATTTTTGCTACGCCGCGCGAGGCGATGCTGGGAAAGAACGATTACGATTTTTTCCCGGAAAACGAGGCTGACTATTACCGTGAAACTGACGTTTCGGTAATGAATGGTGGCGTAGTCATCGATATCCCGAACGAGACCGTCACGACCCAGCGCGGCGAAATCGTCGCCCACACGATCAAGGTGCCGGTCGTCCTGAACGATGGCCGACGCATTTTGCTCGGCATTCTTGAAGACATTACCGAAAGCCTGGAAAACAAGCGCCAGATTGCCGCCTACCAGAGTCATCTGGAGGCGCTGGTGGAGCAGCGGACCAAGGCGCTGCGCCAGCTGGCCAGTACCGACACCCTGACCGGATTGTCGAATCGCGCCCATTTTTTCGCGATTCTCGAAGAACGGATCAGTGCAGAGAATCCCGGCGCATTTTCCCTGATCTACCTTGATCTGGACCGCTTCAAGCTGGTCAACGATACCTATGGCCATGATTTCGGTGACCGTATCCTGCAAATCATTGGCGAACGCTTGCGCGGGAAATCCGGTGAGCTGATTCATGTGGCCCGTATCGGTGGCGATGAATTCGCCATCCTGCTGAATGTTCACGTCGGTTCGCCACGCGTGGATGAAACCTGTGGTGATCTGGTGCGCCTGCTGAATGAGCGGATCGAACTCGACGGCCGGGTTTTTCACGTTGAAGGCGCGATGGGCATTTGCGGCTTTCCGGATGACGCCTCAACGCCGCGTCAGATGCTGCAACACGCCGACATGGCGATGTATCACGCCAAGCATGGTCACCAGCCGCGCCGCTGGTTCCGGTTTCTCCAGGATTTGCATCTGAAATCTTCGCGCGAACTGGAAATCGAGCAGGGCTTGCTGCAATCCATCGCCAATTCGGAATTGTCGCTCGAATATCAGCCGCAATTCCTTGCCGCCGATCCGGCGCAGATGACCGGACTGGAAGCGCTGGTGCGCTGGAAATCACCGTTGTTGGGCAACGTATCACCGGCTGTTTTCATCCCGGTCGCCGAAATGATTGGTTTCGTTGCCAACATCACGGATTTTGTCCTCGACACAGTGTGTGCCGACATGAAGCGACTGGATGCGCACGGCATTCATCTGCCCCGGGTCAGCGTCAACATGTCAGCGACCGAGCTGGATGCCGGTGCGGCTGAACGTACCAGCGAGTGTTTGCGCCGGCACGGCATTTCACCCGCACGCATCACACTGGAAATTACCGAGAACGCACCGGTCGTTGGCAAGAGCGGCATTTTCAGTGCCTTCGATCGTCTGCGGCAGGCGGGGCTGCGGATTTCGATCGATGATTTTGGCACCGGCTATTCCTCCCTGGCCTACATTTCGGACCTCAATATCGACGAGGTAAAAATTGACCGCTCTTTCGTCAGCGGCTATCCGGAGAGCGCCAAGAGCGAATCGATCATTCGGGCCATCGTCGGGATCGGCAAAGCCTTCGGCTATGAAATTGTTGCTGAGGGCGTCGAAAATGAAGATCAGTTGCGGGAACTGGCGTGCTTTGAGGGCTTGACCGTTCAGGGCTACTTTACCGCCCGCCCGGCGCCACTGGCCCGTCTGTTTCCTTTGCCAGCCTGACGAGATTCGCTGCTACGGGTAAAATCGCGCCTTCTTTGTTATCTGCATTCAGGAAATCATCATGGCGGGTCATTCCAAATGGGCCAATATCCAGCACCGCAAGGGTCGTCAGGACGAAAAGCGGGGCGCTGCATTCTCCAAGATCGCCAAGGAAATCACCGTAGCGGCCAAAATGGGCGGCGGCGACATCAGCTTCAATCCGCGTCTGCGTGTTGCGGTCGACAAGGGCAAGGCCTGCAATATGCCCAAGGACAAGATTGATACCGCCATCAAGAAAGGTACCGGCGAGCTGGAAGGCGTCGAGTACGTCGAGATTCGCTACGAAGGTTACGGTATCGGCGGCGCAGCGATCATGGTCGATTGCCTGACTGACAACAAGACCCGCACAGTGGCCGAAGTGCGTCACGCCTTCAACAAATACGGCGGCAACATGGGGACCGATGGTTGCGTCGCCTTTCAGTTCAAGCATTGCGGCCAGATGATTTTTGCGCCGGGTACCGACGAAGCCGCACTGATGGATGCCGCGATTGAAGCGGGTGCCGAGGATGTGGCGAGCAACGATGATGGCTCGATCGAAGTGCTGACCTCGCCGGCGGATTATCTGACGGTCAAGGATGCGCTGGAAGCGGCGGGTTTCAAGGCTGAGTTCGGCGAGGTGACGATGAAGCCGGAAGGCGAAAACCCGTTCGCCGGCGACGACGCCGTGAAAATGCAGAAGCTGCTCGACGCGCTCGAAGGTCTGGACGACGTTCAGGAAATCTACACGACGGCGGTGATCGAGGCGTGATCACGCCTGACTCGGCGGAGCTGCCCGTCATCATCGACATCGAGGCTTCCGGCTTCGGCAAGGGCAGTTATCCGATCGAGATCGGTTATTACTCGGAAAACAGCGAAACCTGGTGTTCGCTGATCCGCCCCGAACCGGTGTGGACGCATTGGGATGCTTCGGCGGAGGCGGTTCATGGGATCAGCCGCGCCGTGCTGGCCAGCCACGGGCGTGCTGCGGTCGACGTGTGTACTCACTTGAATTCGGTTTTTCGGGGTCGCCGCATCTATTGCGATGCCTGGGCTTACGACTATGTCTGGCTGAGCCGGCTGTTTGACGCAGTGGATATCGTGCCGCTGTTCGATTTGAAGGATATTCGCGACTTGCTCGGCGAATGTGAGCAAACCCTCTGGCATGCGACGCGGGCGGCGGTGGAGTTGCGTTTGGAGTTGCGCCGCCACCGGGCCAGCGGCGACGCACGAGCGCTCTACGAAACCCTGTGCGAAACCCGCAAACGTTGTGCGCCGGACTGGGTGGCCTGAGCGGATGCAAGCCGCCTTTCCCCTGCTGTTCGTCTTTCTCTGGAGCACCGGTTTCATTGGCGCCAAATATGGCCTGCCGTATGCCGAGCCGCTGTCCTTTCTGCTGACCCGTTACGGCTTGGTCATTACCCTGATGCTGTTGATTGCACTGGCGACCCGCGCACCCTGGCCGAAAGACCGGGCGCAATGGCTGCATATCGGGATCTCCGGTGTGCTGGTGCATGCCGTGTATCTGGGAGGGGTGTTCGTGGCGATCAAGCACGGTTTGCCTGCCGGGGTGACGGCGCTGGTCGTTGGTATGCAACCGTTGTTGACTGCATTCGGCGCCGGGTGGCTGCTCGGTGAGAAAGTGAGCGCTCGCCAATGGGGTGGGCTGGCGCTGGGCTTTGTCGGTGTCGGACTGGTGGTTTCCGGCAAGCTCGGTGATGCCGCACTGGGGCCGATGTTGATTCCGGCGGTGATTGCGCTCATCGGGATTACGGCCGGCACGCTGTATCAGAAGCGGTTTTGCGCCAAGTTCGATTTGCGTACCGGCTCGGTGATCCAGTTTGTGCCGACGGCACTACTGACGGCGATTGCGGTGGCCTGCTTTGAAAACTATCGCATCGAATGGACGGGTGATTTTCTCTTTGCGCTGGGCTGGCTGGTGCTGGTTTTGTCGATTGGCGCGATCAGCTTGCTCAATGTGCTGATCCGCAACGGCAGCGCAGTCAATGTGGCCAGTCTCTTTTACCTGACCCCGCCGACAACGGCCGTGGTGGCCTGGGTGGTTTTTGGCGAACAACTGACGTTGACCGCTGCATTGGGTATGGCGATTGCCGTGAGTGGCGTGTATCTGGTGGCGAGGCCGGCAAAGTGAGCGCTGTGCGCATTCTCGGTATCGATCCGGGCCTGCGGGTGACCGGTTTCGGCGTGATCGAGAAGCATGGCAACCAGTTGGTTTATGTCGCCAGCGGCTGTATCAAATCGAACGACAAGGAATTGCTGCCGCAACGGATTGCCACCCTGTTTGCAGGCATCAGCGAAGTGATTGCGACCTATCGTCCGGATCAGTCGGCAGTCGAAAAGGTATTCGTGAACGTCAATCCGCAATCGACCTTGCTGCTGGGCCAGGCTCGCGGGGCAGCGATCAGCGCCTTGGTGCACGGTGGCTTGTCGGTGGCGGAATACACCGCCTTGCAGGTCAAGCAAGCGGTGGTTGGGCAAGGCAAGGCCGCCAAGGAGCAGGTGCAGGAGATGGTGGTTCGCCTGCTCAAACTATCGGGTGCACCCACCGCAGATGCGGCGGATGCCTTGGCCTGTGCGATTTGCCACGCCCACGGCGGACAGGGATTGGGGGCGCTGGCGACCGCCGGGTATCGCGTTCGCGGCGGTCGGCTGATAGGATGAGAACCTGTTTGAACATACAGTATCTGGAACATCCATGATTGGAAGACTGAGCGGCATCGTTGCCGAAAAGAACCCGCCGCAGATTGTCCTCGACGTCAATGGCGTCGGCTATGAGCTGGATGTGCCGATGAGCACCTTCTACAACCTGCCGCCGGCCGGCGAAAAGACGCGTCTGCTGACCCATTTCGCGGTGCGCGAAGATGGTCATTACTTATACGGTTTCCTCACCGAGGCCGAGCGCTTTGCCTTCCGCCAGCTACTGAAGGTGTCCGGTATTGGTGCGCGTACCGCGCTCTCGGTGCTGTCCGGGCTGTCGGTGGGTGACTTGGCGGCCGCAGTGGCGCAGCAGGAGCTGGGGCGGCTGATCAAGATTCCCGGTATCGGCAAAAAAACGGCTGAACGCCTGTTGCTGGAACTCAAGGGCAAGCTGGCTGAAAGCAGCGGGATTACGATCAATTCTCCGGTCGACGATGCCCGCGCCGATATTTCCAATGCCTTGCTGGCGCTCGGATACAACGAAAAGGAAGCGGCGGCAGCGCTCAAGCAATTGCCGGCCGATGTGGGTACCTCCGATGGTATCCGGCAAGCCCTCAAGTTGTTGTCCAAGGCCTGATGCTGCAAGCACGCGATCCCAAGCAGCTGGCGCAGATTGCGCTGGTGGTGCTGCTTATTGTCGGCTGCATCGCGGTCTTGCTGCCTTTTGTCGGCGCCCTGCTCTTTGCCTTCGTGATCTGGATCTGCACCTGGAATCTTTACGAGGCACGCGTCCTGCCACGGATTGGCTTTCGGACCAGCCTCGGTGCTTCCCTGATGGTGCTGATGCTGGTGCTCATCTTGTTGCTGCCGACCGTATTTCTCGCCGGGGCCTTGGTCAGTGGTGCCGATCAGATGGTTCAGGTGGCCAAGCCTTATCTGGAACAGGGTTTGCCGGTTGATCCGCCTTCCTGGCTGGGCTCGATCCCGCTGGTCGGTGACATGGCAAAGGACTTCTGGCATGAGTTCGCCGGCAGTCGCGAGGCCTTGAACAGCCTGCTGGGCAAATTGCTGGCCCCTGCCCGCCAATTCATGCTCGCCGCTGGCGGGGTGGCGGCAAACGGCCTGTTGCAGCTGGCCTTGGTCCTGTTCGTGATGTTCTTCCTGTACCGCGATGGCAATGTGGTTTCCAAGGCTTTGTTCATCGGTTCCCGCAAGCTCGGGGGCGAGTTGGGCGAGGGTTTGCTGCTCAAGGCGCGTGGCACGGTGATTGGGGTCATGCTGGGGATCGTCGGTACGGCAGCGGCGCAAGGCACCGTGGCGATGATCGGTTTTTTGCTGGCCGGCGTGCCGGGGGCAGTGTTGCTCGGCTTTTCCACTTTTTTCCTGTCGATGATTCCGGTGGGGCCGCCGCTGATCTGGGGCGGTGCCGCGGCCTGGCTGTACACCGAAGGCCAGACTGGCTGGGCCATCTTCATGGTGCTGTATGGTCTGTTGGTGATCAGCAGCATCGATAATTTCGTCAAGCCCATCCTGATGGCGCGTGGCGCCGGCATTTCCATTTTGTTGATTGCCCTGGGAGTGCTCGGCGGGGTGCTGGTCTTTGGCTTTATCGGCATTTTCCTCGGGCCGGTGCTGCTGGCGCTGGGACAGATGTTGCTGACGCGCTGGCTGCGCGAGGAAACCTAGAAATGATTGAAACCGACAAGCTGGCGAGCGCGGCATTTCCGCGTGATACGGTCGACCGCATCATTGCCCCGAATTCCAGATCGGCGCAGGAAGAAGCGCTGGAACGTGCCCTGCGCCCTAAGCGGCTGGCCGACTATACCGGCCAGGCGAAAATCCGCGAACAGCTCGAAATCTTCATACAGGCGGCAAAGAACCGCAGCGAATCGCTCGATCATGTGCTGCTTTTCGGCCCGCCCGGACTGGGCAAAACAACGCTGGCGCATATTGTTGCCGCTGAAATGGGCGTCAACCTGCGCCAGACTTCCGGCCCGGTGCTGGAACGTGCCGGCGACCTTGCGGCCATCCTGACCAATCTGGAACCGCATGATGTGTTGTTCATCGATGAAATTCATCGCCTGAGCCCGGTGGTCGAGGAAATCCTCTACCCGGCGCTGGAAGATTTCCAGATCGACATCATGATCGGCGAAGGTCCGGCTGCGCGTTCGGTGAAGCTGGATTTGCCGCCTTTCACGCTGGTCGGCGCAACGACGCGGGCCGGCATGCTGACCAATCCCTTGCGTGATCGCTTCGGCATTGTTGCCCGGCTGGAGTTTTACACCGCCGAAGAGTTGAAAAGCATTGTCAGTCGCTCGGCCTCGCTGCTCAATGCACCGATCGATCCGGAAGGGGCTTTCGAAATTGCCAAGCGCTCGCGCGGCACGCCGCGGATTGCCAATCGCCTGCTGCGCCGGGTGCGTGACTACGCGGAGGTCAAGGCAGACGGCAATATCACGCGCGGTGTCGCCGATCTGGCTTTGCACATGCTTGATGTCGACCCGGCCGGCCTCGATCTGATGGACCGCAAACTGCTGTCGGCGGTGATCGACAAGTTCGGCGGCGGTCCGGTGGGCGTCGACAATCTGGCGGCCGCCATCGGTGAAGCCCGCGACACCATCGAGGACGTGCTGGAGCCTTATCTGATCCAGCAAGGCTATCTGCAGCGCACCCTGCGCGGGCGTATTGCCACGCCGGCCATTTATCGCCATCTCGGCTTGATGGTGCCGGCGCAGCGAGACGGCGGCCAGTCCGACCTGCTTGGCTAGGGCGGCGCCTGAGCACGCTCCGGGCGCCGGCTGGCGTTATGATGCTTCGCCCGGTCGTGATCTTTCGGAGTCTATCCATGAAAAAAACCGTTCTTGCACTGATGTTGACCGCAGCAGTCGGCAGCGCGCAGGCTTTTTGCGGCTTTTACGTCGGCAAGGCCGATGCCAAGCTGTTCAATGAAGCCTCGCAGGTGATTGTGGTGCGTGACGGCGAGCGTACCGTGGTCAGCATGCTGAACGACTACCAAGGGCCGCTCAAGGAGTTCGCGGTCGTCGTGCCCGTCCCCAGTGTGTTGCAGAAGGGCCAGATCAATGTTGGCGACAAGGCTACTTTCGAGCGTATTGATGCCTATTCGGCACCGCGTCTGGCCGAGTATTACGATGCCAATCCCTGCGATCGGCCCCATCCCGAAATGATGCGCCGCGACATGGTGACCATGGCAGCGCCGATGGCCGGTGCCGTGGCCGAATCCTCCAAGGCGCTGGGGGTCAAGGTTGAAGCCAGCTATACAGTCGGCGAGTACGACATCGTGCTGCTCTCGGCCACGCAATCGGAGGGTCTGGAAACCTGGTTGCGCCAGAGCGGTTACCGGATTCCGCCAAATTCGGCCAAGGCGCTGGCACCTTACATCCGGCAGAACATGAAATTTTTCGTTGCCAGGGTCAACCTTGCCGAACAGGCAAAAACCGGCTTCCAGATGCTGCGTCCGCTGCAATTTGCCTACGAATCCGAAAAATTCATGCTGCCGATCCGGCTTGGCATGGCCAATGCCAACGGCCCGCAGGATCTGATCGCTTTCATGCTGACCAAAAACGGTCGGGTGGAAACCAGCAACTACCGTACCGCCAAGTTGCCGGCGAACATGGATTTGCCGGTGTTTCTCAAGCAGGGCGACGAGTTCCGCAACTTTTACAAGGCCATGTTCGCCGAGCAGGCAAAGAAGGAAGGCTATCGGACGGTCTTTACCGAATATTTCTGGGACATGGGCTGGTGCGATCCTTGTGCCGCCGATCCGCTGTCGCCCGAAGAGCTGCGCAAGGCCGGTGTCTTCTGGCTGAATCAATCCGCCGAGGGCAGCGTACCGGGGGCGCCGCCGATGCCCATGCGCGGTCGCATCATGCCGCCGGGTGGTGCCCAGCCGGTGATGCTCACCCGTCTGCATGTCCGCTATACGCCGGAAACCTTCCCCGAGGATTTGATGTTCCAGGAGACCGGTGACCGGCAGAATTTCCAGACTCGCTATGTGCTGCGTCATCCCGCCAAGGTCAAGCCGGATGCCTGTCCCGAGGCCAAGCCTTATCTTGATGCGGTCCGTCAGCGCCAGGAACGTGAAGCTCAGCAACTGGCCACGCTGACCGGTGGCGACATCAATACGATCCGGAGCAAGCTTGCACTGCCGCCCTCGCCGCCTCAGAAGCCTTGGTGGGAGAGCCTTTGGGAGCAATCGAAATAGGCCTCTTGCGGCGGTTGACCGTGGTGGATGCCCGGTTTTTCCAGATCGCATTTCAGGCCATCTTGCTCACTGTCGGTGTGCTACTCCGGGATTTCAGTCTGCTGCCCTTGCAGATGGCGCTGGCCATCGCCGCGGCCTTGCTGGTGCAGGCCACATGCCTGCGGCGACTGCATCTGGATGCGGTCGGTTATCTGAGTCCGCTGATTACCGGCTTGGGCCTGTCTTTGTTGCTGCGGGCCGATAGCCTGTGGGTGCATCCGCTGGTCGCAGCTTTGGCCATCTGCGGCAAGTTCCTGATTCGGGTGCGCGGCAAGCATGTCTTCAATCCGGCCAATTTTGGCGTTGGTCTGGCCTTGCTGGCCCTGCCCGGCACCTGGGTGTCGCCTGGCCAATGGGGTAACGATCTGGGGATTGCCATCTGGCTGCTTGCGCTGGGCGGCCTGGTTGCCCAGAAGGCAAGACGTGATGATGCAGCCTGGCTGTTTTTGAGCGTATTTCTCGGGTTGACCGTATTACGCCTCTGGCAGCTTGGCCATGTGCCGGCGCGGATCTGGGAAATATTCATGCATCAGTCGCTCAACGGTGCGCTCTTGCTCTTCGCCTTTTTCATGATTTCCGATCCCATGACCCTGCCCGACCGGCCGGCTGTACGTCGTATGCATGTGACACTCGTGGCGGTGGGCGCGTTTGTCTGGCAATTCCTGTTTTATCAGCCGAACGGGCCTTTATGGGCCTTGCTGGCACTGGCCTCGCTGGTGCCTTTGTGGGACGCGATCTGGCCGGGAACTCCGCATAAATGGCATGGAAACAGATCGTTACAGACGAATGTTGCCGTGCAAGGTAAAATCCGCGGATGAATCTCGAGCCCACTGCCAAGGCCTTCACAATACCTGTGCGGGTCAATTACGAAGACACCGATGCCGGCGGTGTCGTCTACTACGCCAATTACCTGCGTTTTTTCGAGCGTTGCCGCACCGAATGGATGCGCTTCGCCGGTTACGACCAGTCGGCGCTCGCGACTGAAGCCGGGATCGGTTTTGTCGCACGCAAGGCCAGTTGCGAATATCTGCGGCCGGCACGCCTGGATGACGAGCTGACCATTGCCCTCGAAGTGGAAAAACTGACCCGTGTGCGGGTCATTTTTCGCCAGCAGGCAAGACGCGGCGATCAGGTGCTGGTCACCGGCACCGTGGAAATTGCCTGCGTGAACATGTCGACCATGACACCCTCCCCCATTCCCGATTTCTTGTACTCCAAGCTGGAAGCGCTCAAATGAACGTCACCCAGGATCTCTCCATCCTCCATCTCATTCTTCAGGCCAGCGCGGTCGTACAGGTCGTCATGGCCTTGCTTGCCGGGGTTTCCTTCATGTCCTGGTACTACATTGCGATGAAATGGTTCGCAGTGCGTCAGGCCCGCGAAAAAACCGAAGGTTTCGAGCGCGACTTCTGGTCTGGCGGCGATCTCAACAATCTTTACCAGAGCGCGGTCAACGACCGTCATCACGCGGGTTCGATGGAGCGTGTGTTCGAGGCCGGTTTCCGTGAATTCACCAAGTTGCGGGTTCAGAAGAATCTGGATCCCAAGGACGTGGTTGACGGCTCCCGTCGCGCCATGCGGGCGACTTATCAGCGTGAGATGGATGCGCTGGAATCGCACCTGGCCTTTTTGGCATCGGTCGGCTCGGTATCGCCGTATATCGGTCTGTTCGGTACGGTCTGGGGGATCATGCATGCCTTCCGTGGCTTGTCGAATGTCGGTCAGGCCACGCTGGCATCGGTTGCGCCGGGGATTGCCGAAGCGCTGGTGGCCACGGCGATTGGCCTGTTCGCCGCCATTCCTGCCGTGCTCGCCTACAACCGCTTCTCTCATGACATCGATCGCCTCGCGGTACGCTACGAGTCGTTCATGGAAGAGTTTTCAAACATCCTCCAGCGGCAGATGCGGTAAGCCATGCGCCAGCGTCGCCTCAAAAACGAGATCAACGTCGTCCCTTACATCGACGTCATGCTCGTCCTGCTGGTGATCTTCATGGTGGCCACACCGATGATGACCACCGGATCGGTCGAATTACCGCCGGCCGGCACTGCGCCGCAGAAGCCGGACAAATATCTCAAGGTGCAGATCGACAAGGACGGTGCATTGGCCCTGTTCGATATCAACGGCAAGGAGCGCAAGCTCAATGGCCTGCGTGACCTGAAGACCCAGCTCGGTGCCATGCAGAAGGGCGGCGAATCCCTGCCGGTGCTGATCGCCGGTGATAAGGAGTCGTCCTACAAAAACGTCATTGAAGTACTTGATGAAGTGAAAAAGCTGGGTTTTTCCCGTGTCGCACTCGAAACGGCGGTCAAGTGAGCCGATGATCGAGGCACATTCAGAAGATCCGGGCAGGCGCCAGGCAAAGCGCAAGGCGCTGTTCTTTACGCTGATCGTGCACCTCGGATTGGTGTTGGCGCTCTTTCTTGGTGTGCAGTGGAAAAGCAGCCAGCCCGAGGTGATGGAGGTTGAACTGTGGTCGCCGCGTCCCACGCCGGCGACGGCTCCGCCGCCGCCCAAGCCTGAACCTCGGCCTGAGCCGAAAGAGGAAGCGCCAAAACCCAAACCGGAACCCAGGCTTGAACCCAAACCCGAGCCGAAAAAGCCGGAAATCGTGGTCAAGGAAGAAAAAAAGAAGCCTGAGCCCAAGAAACCAGAGCCACCCAAGCCCGAGCCACCCAAGCCGGAACCTAAGAAGCCTGAACCGAAAAAATCAGAGCCGGTAAAGCCAGAACCGGCGAAGCCTGTGAGCGACCCATTCAAGGAAATGCTGGAGCGGGAAACCCGTCAGCGCCAGAGCAACGAGGTTTCCCGGCTGGCAGCGCAGGCCGAGGCAGAACAGCGCGCAGCGGCCGGGCGCAAGGGCTTGGAAAACTATGTTGGCAAGATTCGTGGCAAGGTGCGCGGAAACATCGTTCTGCCGCCAGCAATTCAGGGTAATCCTGAGGCAGAACTGGAAGTGACCCAATTGCCCAGTGGCGAAGTCCTGTCGGTGCGTGTCAAACGCTCCAGCGGTGTGGCGGCACTCGACAGTGCCATCGAGCGGGCTTTCTGGAAGTCCTCTCCCTTGCCGAGGCCTGATGATGCCAGCCAGTTTTCGCGCGTCCTGAATATCAAATACAAGCCGTTTGAAGAGTAAAATCGCGCACAATTTCGTGAAAATGACCGCAATGTACCGAATTTCCCGCCGTATTTTTCTTGCTTTGACCCTGTTGACCGCAGGATTGGCCCAGGCCCAGCTTTCCATCGAGATTACCGGGGCCGGCGCCAACCGCATTCCGGTCACGGTGGCCGACTTTGCCGGTGACCCCACCGTATCGCGCATCATCGTCGGGACGGTGCGTGCCGACCTTGAACGCAGCGGCCTGTTCCGTATCGTTGATGCCGGGGGGGCGGCACTGGATGAAAACAGCCCGGTCGATGCCGGCGAGTGGAAGGGCCGTGGCACCGATGCGCTGGCTGCGGGCAGTGTTGTTCGCCTGCCTGATGGGCGAGTCGAATCCCGTTTTCGTGTGCACGACACGCTCAAGGGCGCGGCCTTGGGCGGCGCAGTATTTGTGACCAGCGGTACGCAGTTGCGCATGGCAGGTCACCGGATCGCGGATTTCATCTATGAAAAACTGACCGGCGAAAAGGGCGTGTTTTCGACCCGGATCGCCTATGTTGTGAAGTCGCGTGGCCAGTACCTGTTGCAGATTGCCGATGCCGATGGTCAGGCGGCCGCGACAGCGCTGACTTCCAGCGAACCGATCATCTCGCCGGTGTGGTCACCGGATGGCAGCAAGCTGGCCTATGTTTCTTTTGAAAAGAAGAAGCCGGTCATCTACGTGCATTCCCTGTCCACCGGTCAACGTTACATTGCCGCCAATTTCAAGGGTTCCAACTCGGCACCGGCTTGGTCGCCGGATGGCCGTCGGTTGGCCGTCGTGCTGTCCAAGGACGGTAATTCCCAGTTATATGCGGTCAACACTGATGGCAGCGGTGTGCAGCGTCTGACGCAGTCGGCAGGGATCGATACCGAGCCGCGTTACTCGGCTGACGGTGCGTCGATTTATTTCACCTCAGACCGCGGTGGCAGCCCGCAGATCTATCGCATTGATGCCAACGGCGGTGCGGCCCAGCGGGTGACTTATGAAGGCAGTTACAACGTGTCGCCGCGACCCTCGCCGGATGGCAAGAGTCTGGCCTTCATCGCCCGGCGCGAAGGGCGTTTTCAATTGGCGGTGATGGACCTGGCCAGTCGTCAGGTGCAGGTGCTGACCGATTCAAACAAGGACGAGTCCCCCAGTTTTGCGCCCAATGGCCGGATGATCCTGATCGCAACCGAAGTGGGCGGCCGTGGCCTGCTGTCGGCGGTATCCATCGACGGCAGAATCAAGCAACGCCTGACCGTGGCAGCGGGAGATGTCCGCGAACCTGCCTGGGCGCCCTTTACCAAATAGCAGCACAACCATAAATCATTTCAACTATCCACGTCGGAGCTTTCCATGAACAAACTATTGATCCCCGCGCTGCTTGCCGGCCTGCTCGCTGCTTGCAGCACCACACCCTTGCCCGAAGATGGTAACGGCGGCGCCCCGGTTGAAACCCGTGGCGGTGCGCTTACCAATCCCAACGATGTCGCCCCGGTTGTCGCCGGCAATCTCGACGCCAGCGGCCTGCCGCGCGAATTGACCGATCCGAAGTCGCCGCTGTCTCAGCGCAGCATTTACTTTGATCTCGACAAGTACGACGTGAAGGCCGAATACCAGGATCTGGTCGCTGCTCACGCCAAGTACCTGGTTGCCAATCGCGGATTCAAGGTGCTCCTGCAGGGCAATACCGACGAGCGCGGCAGCCGCGAATACAACCTGTCGCTGGGTCAGAAGCGTGCCGACGCGGTCAAGCGCTCGCTGGTGCTGCTGGGCGCCCGTGAAGATCAGGTGGAATCGGTCAGCCTGGGTGAAGAAAAGCCCAAGAACGCAGGTCACGACGAAGGCGCCTATAGCGAAAACCGTCGCGCTGACGTGCTTTACCGCGCTGCGGACGGCCGGGGCGAATTCTGATCATGCGCCGCCTCCCCCTGACTTTCCTGATTGCTGCAGCCTTCGCAACATCGGCCAGTGCCGGTGTATTCGATGACGACGAAGCCCGTCGCCAGATTGCCGATCTGAAAATCCGGATGGAGGCGCGTTTTGACCAGCAGGCGCGGGCCAATCTTGAGCTTTCCGGTGAAAACCAGCGGCTGAAGGAAGATATTTCCCAGTTGCGCGGTCAGATCGAAACCTTGCAGCATCGTCTGGAGGTTGGAGACAAGCGGGTGCAGGATTTTTATCTGGATCTCGATAGTCGTTTGCGCAAGCTGGAAACGCCTGCCGAAGGTGCGGCTGCTGCGGTCAGCGGGGGTGCGGCGCATCCCGCTGATGCCGCAACGGCAACTCGCGAATACGACAGCGCGCTCGACATGTTCAAGGTGGCGCGCTACAAGGAGTCGGCCAGCGCCTTTTCCGCTTTTCTCGATAAATACCCCGACAGTACGCTGGCCCCCAATGCCCAATACTGGCTGGGAAATGCCTGGTATGCCCAGCGCAACTGCACCAAGGCCATCGAAATCCAGAGTCAGCTGACCACGCGTTATCCGGCCAGCGACAAGGCACCGGATGGCTGGTTGGCGATAGCCACTTGCCAGCAGGAACTGGGGAATACCAAGGGGGCAACACGCACCCTGGAAACCTTGATCGAGAAATATCCGGCCTCTCCGGCGGCCGACAAGGCACGCGAACGCGTCAAGAAGAAGTAATTGGCGCTGCGTATCACGGAAATTTTCTACTCGCTGCAAGGCGAGGCTTCACGGGTCGGCCTGCCGACAGTCTTCGTGCGCCTCACGGGTTGCCCGCTGCGCTGCACCTGGTGCGACACCAGCTACAGTTTTACCGGGGGACAGGCGTCGACCGTTGAAGCCGTGCTGGCAGAGGTGGGCCGCCATCCTGCGCGGCAAGTGTGTGTCACCGGAGGTGAACCGCTCGCCCAGAAAGCCTGTCTGCCTTTGCTGAGCGCACTGTGTGATGCAGGCTATGACGTATCGCTGGAGACCTCGGGTGCGCTGGATATTGCCGGCGTCGACCCGCGCGTTGCGCGCATCATGGACCTCAAGGCACCGGACTCCGGCGAGTGCGCACGCAACCTGTGGGCCAACCTGACGCATTTGAATGCTACCGATGAAATCAAGATCGTGATCGCCTCGCGCGCAGATTACGACTGGGCTGTCGGCAAAGTGCACGAGCATGCGCTGAATCAGACTTGCCCGGTGCTGTTTTCACCGGCCCAGGGCAGCATTGCTCCCGCCGACTTGGCTGCATGGATTCTGGAAGATGGCCTGCCGGTACGTTTTCAAATGCAGTTGCATAAAATCCTCTGGGGCAATCAGCAGGGGCGTTAAACCCCGAAACTCGCCAAACGCCCTCCCCTGCTTGATTTGCTCGTTTGGCATAGGCATACTCCCCGCCAATTGACCACGCAAAAGACGTGGTTTCGTCCAAAAGGACGCCGGACATGAGGGAGTGACATGTCACCAAAG
Organism: uncultured Rhodocyclaceae bacterium; assembly: GCA_937892345.1. Classification (GTDB taxonomy): domain Bacteria; phylum Pseudomonadota; class Gammaproteobacteria; order Burkholderiales; family Rhodocyclaceae; genus Azonexus. The sequence goes on from CALAGF010000025.1 coordinate 20,651, forward strand.
CGGGATCATGAAGTCTTGGGTGTTTGTCAGCCCAAGCTCGATTGGTTACCTATTCTTGACCGCATCGGTGCGGCGGTCATGGTTGCCAATGCCAAGCAGCAAATTGTGCGAATCAACGCTGCCTTCAGCGCAATGACGGGTTATGCGCCTGATGAAGTCATTGGTCGTACGCCCCGAATACTTGCATCCGGCCGCCACGGCACAGCGTTCTATCAGGATTTGTGGCAGACCCTGGAAAGCACGGGCGCCTGGCAAGGTGAAATATGGAACCGGCGAAAAAGCGGGGAAATTTTCCCAGAATGGTTACTGATCAATGCGCTGCACGATGACACGGGCGAACTCGAGGGCTATGTTGCGACCTTTTCCGATATCAGCCAGCTCAAGCGTGCAGAATCGGAAATCCAGCATCTGGCTTTCTATGACTCACTGACCGGTTTGCCTAACCGGCGCCTTTTGCTCGATCGCCTGGAAAAAGCGCGCACCCTCAGTCAGCGAAACGGCAGTTGTGGTGCCGTCCTGTTCATCGATCTTGATCATTTCAAAAACCTTAACGATACGTTGGGCCATGCGATCGGCGACCATTTGCTGATTGAAGTGGCGAGTCGGCTTCGGGATTGCATCCGTGAATGCGATACCGCGGCCCGCCAGGGGGGTGACGAGTTTGTCGTCATGCTTGAAGCGCTGGACCCTAATCCGCAACTTGCTGCCGTGGTCGCTGGCGCAATTGCCGAAAAGGTCTGCACGGCACTCGCCCAGCCTGTCCTTTTGCTGGATCGTCACGAATATTTCTGTACCGCCAGCATTGGGATCAGCCTGTTTTGCGGACAGGAAAAATCAGCCGAGACCCTGCTCAAGCAGGCAGATATTGCCCTTTACAAGGCCAAGGAGGCCGGACGAAATGCCGTGCGCTTCTTTGATCAGGCGATGCAAACCGCGCTTGATGAGCGGGCCGTCATGGAAGCGGGTCTGCACCATGCGCTTGCCCGCAATGAATTTGTATTGCATGTGCAGCCGCAGGTGACGGCAGACAAGCGCCTGGTCGGTGCGGAAACCTTGATTCGCTGGTGCCGCCCGGATGGCGGGATGATCGGGCCTGACAGCTTTATTCCGCTGGCTGAAGAAAACGGCATGATTGTGGCGATTGGTCTCTGGGTACTTGACGCTGCCTGTGCCCGTTTGAGTGCGTGGGCGAGGGATCCGGCCTTGAGCACTCTCTGTCTGGCAATCAATGTCAGCGCCCGTCAGTTTCGCCAACCCGATTTCGTGGCGCAGGTGCACGCTGCGCTGCAACGCCATGGGGTCAGTCCGGCGCGTCTCAAACTCGAACTGACCGAGAGTTTGTTGCTGGAAAAGAAAGATGAGGTTGTGCACAAAATGAAAGCGCTGCAAGCGCTGGGCGTGCGTTTTTCTCTGGATGATTTTGGTACCGGATATGCATCGCTGGCATATCTCAAGCGTTTTCCCTTCGAGCAGCTCAAGATTGACCGCTCCTTTATTCGTCACATCATCGAGGATGTCGATGATGCCTCGATCGTCCGTGCAATTCTGGCGATGGGCGATTCCCTGCATCTCCAGGTCGTGGCTGAAGGGGTAGAGAAAATTGAACAGCACGGTTATCTCGTGAGCCAGGGCTGTTGTCTGTTTCAGGGCTATCTCTTCGGTCGACCGGTGACTTTCGCGGAATTCGAGCGCAGCGTCGCCAATTCTGACCTGCTTTTGCCAGGGGACTGAAGCACTCAAGTGCCTTGGCACAGGCTGTGAGGTTTTGTGGCCGAACGGAAAATTGTGGCGCAGGAACAAGTAGATACCTCCACGGTCAACGGCGAAATTCAGGTATATTCGCGCCCCATGATGAAGCCTGCTGTCGTTCTCCTTTCCGGTGGACTCGATTCCGCCACCTGCCTTGCCATCGCCCGTAGCAAGGGTTTTGATGCCTATTGCCTGTCCTTCAATTATGGCCAGCGCCATTGTGCCGAGCTGCATGCCGCCCGGCGCGTGGTTGCGGCACTGGGGGCTCGCGAGCACAAAGTGCTTGACCTGGGTTTGGCCCAGTTTGGCGGATCTGCGCTGACCGACAGCGCAATCGCGGTGCCAGTCGACGGTGTACAACCGGGTATTCCCGTCACCTATGTGCCGGCGCGCAACACCATCATGCTGTCGCTCGCGCTGGCGTGGGCCGAGGTGCTGGGCTGCATGGATATTTTTGTCGGCGTGAATGCGGTCGACTACTCCGGCTATCCGGATTGCCGTCCGGAATATATTGCGGCCTTCGAGACCATGGCCAATATCGCCACCCGTTCCGGCGTCGAAGGGCATCGCTTGGCGATTCATGCGCCGCTGATTGATCTATCCAAGGCGGACATCATTCGCACCGGTCATGCGCTTGGCGTGGATTACGCGTTGACGGTGTCCTGTTACCAAGCCGATGAACTTGGCCGGGCCTGCGGTGTCTGCGATTCCTGTCGTCTGCGTGCCGAAGGCTTTGCTGCTGCCGGTATTCCCGATCCTACGCATTACCGAATCTGATATGGAAAATCTTGTCTCTTCCTCGCTCGTCCTCTGGCTGGTTTTTGCCGCAGCCTTCGTCTTTGGCCTGATCGGCCAGAAAACGCATTTTTGCACCATGGGTGCGGTGTCCGACATTCTCAACATGGAAGACTGGAGCCGCATGCGCATGTGGCTGCTCGCCATCGGTATCGCCATTCTTGGCGCCGGAGGCTTGGACATGGCGGGCATGATCGACCTCGACAAGAGCATCTACCGTACGTCAGCCTTTTCGTGGCTGTCCTACGTGGTGGGCGGCTTGTGCTTTGGCATCGGTATGGTACTGGCTTCCGGTTGTGGCTCGAAAACGCTGATTCGTATCGGTGGCGGCAATCTGAAGTCGCTGGTGGTTTTTCTTGTACTCGGTTTGTTTGCCTACATGACGATGCGCGGCGTGTTCGGCGTATTTCGTGTCAACGTGCTCGACAAGGTGGCTTTCAATCTGGAGGGCGGACAGGATATTCCCAACTTGCTGGCAAATGCCGGCATGGAGGCCGGCTTGGCCGGCAAGTTGGCGGTTTTTGGCATCGGTGGCGGGTTGACCGCATGGTGTCTGGCGAAAAAGGATTTCTGGACGCTGGATAACCTGCTGGGTGGTTTGGGTACGGGTCTGATGGTGGTTGCTGCATGGTATGTGAGCGGTCACCTCGGTTATCTGCCCGAGCATCCGGAAACGCTGGAAGAGGCTTTTCTTGCGACCAACAGCGGACGTATGGAATCGCTCACCTTTGTTGCGCCGGTGGCCTATACGCTGGAGTTGTTCATGCTGTGGTCGGATAGCAGCCGGGTGGTGACCATTGCGATCGCCAGTGTGTTTGGCGTGATTGCCGGTTCATTGATCTGGTCTTTGCTGACCAGAAGCTTTCGCTGGGAGGGTTTTGCCAGTGTGGAAGATACGGCAAGCCACTTGATCGGCGCGGCGCTGATGGGTTTCGGCGGGGTGACCGCAATGGGGTGTACCGTTGGCCAAGGCATTACCGGTGTGTCCACGCTGGCTCTGGGTTCCTTCCTGGCGCTGGCGGCAATCATTGTCGGGGCCGTGGTGGCAATCAAGGTGCAATACTGGCGCTTGATGCGCGACTAAGGGTGCCCGATGCGTATCCTGCTGGCCGAAGACGATCCCCTGATTGCGCCCGCTGTGGTTGGGGGCTTGCGCAAGGCAGGGTTTTCCGTCGATTGGGTGAAGGACGGTCAGGATGCCGAGCATGCCCTTTCGATGGAGCGCTACAGCTTGCTCCTGCTCGACTTGGGGCTGCCCAAGCTCAGCGGTCAGGATTTGTTGATTCGGCTGCGCCGTGCGGATAACCGGATTCCGGTACTGATCCTGACGGCACGCGGCGATCTGGAAGACCGCGTGCGTGGCTTGAACGAGGGGGCCGATGACTATCTGGTCAAGCCCTTTGATCTTGAGGAGCTGATCGCGCGGGTTTTTGCCCTGACCCGGCGTTTTCAGGGTCGAGCCAATAGCGAGGTCCGCTTGGGCGGCCTGCAGGTTGACCCGAGAACCCGGACGGTACGGCTCGATGATCGCGATGTCTTGCTGTCGGATCGGGAGTTCCGCCTTCTGCTGGTGCTGCTGGAGCAGCCCGGTGCCGTACTCAGCATCCAGCAACTGGAAGACAAGTTATATGGCTGGGGCGAGGAGATCGCCAGCAATACCATCGAAGTCCAGTTACACCGCCTGCGCCGCAAGCTGGGGAAGGAATGGGTCAGAAATATCCGCGGTGTCGGTTTTCGCATCGGTAATCCGCCTTGAACACCGCCATCCGCCAGCAGCGGCTGCTCTGGCTGATTGCTGCACTGATCGTAATGTCGCTAGGGATCATGCTGGCCAGCTACCTGCTGGCCCGGGATGGCTTCAACCGGATGCGCGATGAATCGCTCACCCAGATCGCCCATGCCCTGTTGCGTGTTCGCGGCGAAGCGGCCCCGGCACTCGCGGCGCCTGTCGCGGCAGACAGGTTTGTCAGCCAGCTCTGGAATGCCGAGGGCGATCTGGTGTATGCCTCCGAACCTGCGGCAGTTCTGCCGCGTCAAGCTGTCGGTTCGAGCACGCTGGCATGGCAAGGTGAGGTCTGGCGGGTCGTGGTTCTCGAAGAAAACGGCATGTTGGCGCAGATTGCGCACACCTCGGCAAGCCAGAATCGCATCTTCAATTCCCTCAATCCATGGCTGCTGGCGCTACTCGCGGTCATGGTACTGATTTTAGGTGGCCTGATTCTCTCTGCCGTCAATCGCCTCAATATGGCCTTGACCTCGCAACGGCGATTCATTGCGGATGCCGCACATGAGCTGCGTTCACCACTGGCGGCGATACGTTTGCAGGCTCAGATCGTCGCTCAGGAAGATGACACGGCCCTGCGTCAGGACGCCTTGCGCTTGATGCAGCTTGGCGTCGATCGCGCATCGCGTCTAATTAGCCAGTTGCTCAGTTTCGCCCGTTTCGAGCATCCATTCCGTGGGGCCAAGCTCGATGCTGCGGTCGACCTCCTGGCACTGACAAAAACCGTCATTATCGAAAAGTCTGCTCAGTCCGACATCGACATCGGCCTCCTTGATTCGGACAGCATCACGGTTCTCGGGGATCACGAAGCCTTGCGCGTGATGATCGGCAATCTGCTCGATAACGCCATGCGCTACGCCGGTGAGGCTGGGCCAATTGACCTCTGCATCTGGCGTGAAGGCAGGGCGGCGCTGATTACGGTGCTGGATCGCGGGCCTGGCATCCCGCCCGAAGACCATGCGCGGGTGATCCAGCCTTTCTGCCGCCTGGCCGGGCAGTCGGTGCCGGGTAGCGGTCTTGGCCTGGCCATCGTTGCTGAAATCGTCGCCATGCACGCGGGGACGCTGCATTTTGAGCAAACGCCAGGCGGTGGACTGACAGTTCAAATCCGTCTGCCTGTATTTGATTCCTGACAAAAACCTTAAGTTATTTGTAAGGGAGGGCCAAGCACTATGCGGCCCACTGCTGTCATGGCAGTCAATACAACTATTTGAGGAGTCATTCATGGCACAAGACATTTACGCCCGAATCCGGGCGAATCCCAAATACGAGCAATTACGGCAGACTCGCAACACCTATGGTTGGGTCATGACTGCACTGATGCTCGTCGTTTACTACGGCT
>CALAGF010000026.1 GCA_937892345.1 uncultured Rhodocyclaceae bacterium
CCTTGGCGGCCGATTCAATGTCGAGGTCAATGAGTTTCTGACCATCGACAATGGCGACACGGAGTTCTTCCGCCTGTGTCGCATTGAAAAGCATGCGTTTCATTGTATTCGTGCTCCAGCGCGACCGGCACGCAGCAAGGAAACGCCCTTACAGGCAGCGACAGGTTCAGTTATCGGGTTGCGTCATGGTTGGGAGGCAAGGCGATGATGAATGTGCTGATCAACGAACGGCCACGTGTTTTTTCTTGAAATGCGTGACCTGAAAATTCCTGCAACGGGCAATCCGTGCGTGCTTAGTACGAGCTAATCCATTACCATCACTACTTTTGGTGAGTGAACTTAACCAGTTGTTTCATGTTGGTCTGGCCTGAGCAATTGGCGCAGATGAGCAGTCGAATCCTGCCGTTTGGCGGTCGCATCCCTTCCCGGATACGAGGCAAACAGTCTGATGGTTCGGCAACTCTTGCAAACCTAGACATGGAACTCGGGCAGTATATTGGAAAATGAACAGTACTGGTAACAATTCAGTTGCTCACGTTGTGGTTGGTGATGAGGCCGATGGTCAGCGCCTCGACAACTATTTGCTCAAGTCGTGCAAGGGCGTTCCGAAAAGCCATATTTACCGGATTTTGCGTAGTGGTGAAGTGCGGGTAAATAGTCGGCGGGTTGATGCAACCTATCGTTTGCGAATTGGCGACTCCATCCGCATTCCTCCAATCCGCATTGCCGAGCGCCCGGTATCGGAAGTCGATGAACATGCGAAGCAACGTGTCGAGTTGCCGGTGATCCATGAAGACGAATCGCTCTTGGTGATCAACAAGCCCGAAGGGGTTGCGGTCCATGGTGGCAGCGGAGTCAGTTTTGGCGTCATCGAGGCTTTGCGTCGGCAACGGCCTCAGGCCAAATTTCTCGAGTTGGCGCATCGCCTGGATAGGGAAACCTCAGGTATTTTGCTGGTCGGAAAAAAGCGTCTTGCGCTGACTGCGCTTCATGACATGTTTCGTGAGCATGGGGCAGGTGCCGATAAGCGCTACTTGGTGCTGGTCAAGGGGCGCTGGATGAATAAGAGCCAGCATGTCAAGGCGCCCCTGTTGAAATATCTGACCGATTCTGGCGAACGACGGGTCAGCGTTCATGAAGATGGAAAACCTTCTCACACGGTATTCAGATTGCTGGCGCGCTGGCAGGGTATGAGCCTGCTGGAAGCGCAGCTGAAAACCGGGCGGACACATCAAATCAGGGTGCATCTTGCCCACCTTGGATTTCCGATTCTGGGTGACGAGAAATATGGCGACTTTTCGCTGAACAAGCGATTGCGCCCTGAAGGCTTGCGCCGTATGGCGCTGCACGCATGGCGCATGGCATTCCGTCATCCCGTGAGTCAATTGCCGATGGCGTGCGTCGCGCCGTTACCGGAAGGGATTGCTGGCTATATTGCTGCGGTCGACAAGCAATTTCCCCGGGAATTCGCGGTCGATCAGCTCGAAGATTATCTGGGGGGGGCATGAAATACGAATTGGTGGTTTTCGATTGGGATGGCACCTTGCTGGATTCTGCAGGGGCTATCGTGCAATCAATTCAGGCGGCCTGTTCTGACCTTGGGCTGGCGGTTCCGGATGATGCTCGGGCGCGTCACGTTATCGGTCTGGGCTTGATGGATGCCATGCGTCATGCGGTGCCGGATCTGGAACCGGATAACTATCAGGAGATGGTCGAGCGTTACCGTTTTCATTATCTTTCAGGCGATCATCGTCTGACCTTGTTCCAGGGGGTGGAATCCCTGCTGGGCAGACTGAAGGATGAGGGCAGGGTGCTGGCGATTGCGACGGGAAAAAGTCGGCATGGCCTTGAGCGTGCGCTGGATCATTCAGGCTTGCGGCCTTACTTCATGGCTTCGCGCTGCGCAGACGAATGTCACTCCAAGCCGCATCCGCAAATGCTCCATGAGTTGATGGCCGAATTTGGCATAAATGCGTCGTCGACCGTAATGATCGGCGATACCACGCACGATCTCGACATGGCCTCTGCTGCAGGCGTTGCTTCGGTTGCAGTTACCTATGGCGCTCATCCGCGTGAGCAATTGTTGTCCAGGCAGCCGGCGGGCTGCGTCGGTGATGTTGCGGGGCTGGACGCATGGTTGAAGCTGAACGCCTGATCTGTGCGTCTGCTGATCTGGTGGACGCCGGACGAGGTGTGCGCTTTGAGTTGATGCGTGGAGGCCGTTCCCGGGCTGGTTTTGTGATTCGTTACCGGGGCGTTGTGCATGCTTATTTGAATGAGTGCGGTCACGTGCCGGTTGAGCTTGACTGGGAAGCGGGCGAATTCTTCGATGATTCAAAGCTATACTTGATTTGCGCCATGCATGGTGCGCTCTATGCGCCCGATACCGGGCGATGTTTAGGTGGCCGATGTCAGGGTAGAGGATTGCAACCTTTATCTGTTCGTGAGGTCGATGGCTGTGTCTTTCTGATTATTGATGATAAAAATGGATAGTCCCCAAACTCCGCAATCCGACAATTCCTGGGAGCGGAAAACGCTCGAAAAACTTGCGTTTTCCGCACTGGCTGAGCAGCGTTCGCGTCGGCGCTGGGGAATCTTTTTCAAGTTTCTCGGGTTTGCCTATTTGCTGGTGATTCTTGCCACCGTGGTTGAATGGGACAAGGATGCCGGGACTGATCGCAAGCACACTGCGCTGGTTGATATGCAGGGTGTAATCGCAGCAAAAAGTGACGCCAATGCCGAGAGCCTGATTTCGGCCCTGAATGCGGCATTCGAAGCACCAAAATCCAGCGGCGTTATCCTGCGCGTCAACAGTCCTGGTGGGAGCCCGGTGCAGTCCGGTCTGGTCAATGACGAAATCGTGCGTCTACGGGCCAAGTATCCCGATAAACCGTTGTATGTGGTTGTTGAGGATATTTGCGCTTCCGGTGGCTATTACGTTGCTGCTGCTGCGGATCGGATTTATGTCAATAAGGCCAGTATCGTGGGGTCAATTGGCGTTTTGATGGATGGTTTCGGTTTTACCGGCACGATGGAAAAGTTGGGCGTTGAACGCCGTTTGCTTACCGCCGGAGAAAACAAGGGGTTCTTGGATCCGTTCTCGCCGCAGCAGGAGACGCAACAAGCCCATGCCAAGGCGCTGCTTGCCGATATTCATCAGCAGTTCATTGACGTGGTAAAGCGTGGGCGCGGCCAGCGCTTGAAGGAATCGCCTGAAATCTTCTCCGGATTGATGTGGACCGGTGCACAAAGTATCAAGATGGGATTGGCCGATGATTTTGGCAGTGTCGAATCGGTTGCTCGTGACGTCATTGGAGCCGAGCATGTGCTGGATTACTCGGTCAAGGAAAATATTGCCGAACGCTTTGCCAAGCGACTTGGCGCCGGTGCGGTCAGTAGCTTGTGGCAAGAGGTTTCCAGCAGCAGTTTCGGTTTGCGACTGAATTAATCAAGCCAGTATCAGGAATACCGTCGGACGCCGCTCGATTTCGGGCGGCGTTTCTTTTTTCCATTGGGCGATTGTGCGGGTACGGATGGATTCTGCGGGTAGCGTGAGATCGGTTGCTACGCAGAGTCGAGTTGATGGCTGGCAGTGTTGAAGTACGGCATCGAACATGGCCTGGTTGCGGTAAGGCGTTTCGATGAAAAGCTGCGTCTGCTTACGCTTGCGCGACTCTGACTCAAGCTCCTTCAAGGTCTTGCTGCGGTCGACGTCCTTGGCCGGCAAATATCCCTGAAAGGAAAAGCGTTGTCCGTTCAGTCCCGAGCCCATCAAGGCTAATAACAGTGATGAGGGGCCTACTAATGGCACAACCCGGATATTTTCCTGTTGCGCCAAGGCCACCAAGTCTGCCCCGGGATCGGCTACCGCCGGGCAGCCGGCTTCGGAGAGCAGGCCAATGTCGTGGCCGTTGCGCAAAGGGTCTAGAAGGCGATTGATGGCATTGCTACGGGTGTGTTCGTTCAGTTCTTCCAGTTGAAGCAACTGTAGTGGGGTATCCGTGCCGGCAGCCTTGAGGAAGGCGCGCGCAGTTTTGGCCTGTTCGACGACAAAGTGGGTGAGTGGCCGAATGGTCGCGAGCACGGCGGGATGCAACTGTGTCTCGGGTGAGACAGGGCCGAGCGGCACAGGGATCAGATAGAGCGTTCCGGTACTCACAGTACCTTGATCCCTTGTCGTTTCAGCATGGTGCACAGAGCGATCAGTGGCAGCCCGATCAGTGCATTGGGGTCGTCGCCATGAATGCTTTCCAGCAAGGCGATACCCAGTCCTTCTGATTTTGCCGAGCCCGCACAGTTGTATGCGGGTTCGCGACGCAGGTAGTGCTCGATTTCCTCGAGACTGAGTTGTCTGAAGGTGACCAAGGTGGGAATGCCTTGAACATCGGCTTTTCCGGTTTTTGCATTGAACAGGCAGAGTCCGGTGTAAAAATTAACGGTCTTTCCTGAGAGTTCCTGCAATTGTGCGACAGCGCGTTCGTGGTTTCCCGGTTTTCCGTAGATTCGGCCGTCGACCGTTGCAACCTGATCGCTACCAATAATCAGTGCGTCGGGAAATTGCCCGGCAACTGCTTTGGCCTTGGCCTCAGCCAGGCGTAGCGAGAGCGCTTCCGGCAATTCGCCGGGTTGCGGGGATTCATCTGTTTTCGGATTTGCGACTTCAAACGCAAGGCCGAGGCGGGAAAGCAATTCCCGGCGGTAGGGTGAGGTTGAGGCGAGAATCAGTGGTTGCATCGTGAAAGCTTTTCTACAACAAGACGTTGCAAGAGTAAGTTCAGGCAACACTTTGTTTTGACTTGGTGAGCCAAAAATAATATCATCTCGCGTTTAAGTCGCAACAGGTTCAGTTTGAAAAGAATCAATGATGCCTTCGCGTTTGCTCGAGATGCGCGCGTTCTGAAAGGAGCGCAGGCGGTTTCGGACTTCGAGCGTCTGCAGGATTTGCTTGCCGATTCGGCTGGTGAGATTTCCTGGGTCGTGGAAGGCTTCAAGGGAGATCGTGGCGAGCCCTTGCTTCGTTTGACCGTGAGCGGAACCCTTTCGCTGGCGTGTCAGCGCTGTCTTGGTGCCATTTCTTTTGAGCTGGATGTCGATAACCTGCTGGAGATTGTTCCGGAAGGTGCCGATTTGTCGCAGGATGAACTGGATGACGACACCCGGGATTTCCTGCCGGTGGTGCGTGAGCTGGATGTGGTTGAACTGGTGGAGGATGAAATTCTCCTGACCCTTCCGGTAGCACCGCGGCACGAAAGATGTGGTCTGCCTGGTTCGGCTGACGTGGGTGAGCGGGAAAACCCGTTTGCTGCGCTGGCTGGGCTTAAAGGCAAACCGAACTGATTTTATTGGAGTTACAAAAATGGCCGTTCAACAGAACAAGAAGTCCCCTTCCAAGCGTGGTATGCATCGTGCTCACGATTTTCTGTCTGCACCCCCGCTGGCTGTCGAGCCGACGACTGGTGAGACGCACCTGCGTCACCACGTTTCACCGACCGGTTTCTATCGTGGCAAGAAGGTCATGAAGGGCAAGGGCGAGTAATCGTTCCGGATAAGGGCAGGCTGCTCCGTTCGGAGAGCCTGCCTTTTATTTTGCCATGACAACCCGCATCGCCATTGATTGCATGGGGGGTGACCACGGGCCGTCTGTGACGGTTCCCGCGGCTATCCGTTTCCTCGTTGAACAGCCGGCGGCAACGCTTCTCCTGGTGGGTCAGGAGAATGTTTTGCGTCCGCTGTTGGGGACTCACGCCGAAAATCCGCGTCTTCACGTCATCCATGCCTCCGAAGTGGTTGGCATGGATGAGTCGCCTTCTCTTGCCTTGCGCAACAAGAAGGACTCTTCGATGCGTGTCGCCATCAACCTTGTAAAATCGGGTGAGGCGCATGCATGTGTTTCAGCCGGAAATACCGGCGCCCTGATGGCGATTTCGCGTTTTGTACTCAAGATGTTGCCCGGTATTGATCGCCCGGCAATCTGCGCTCCCTTGCCTACGGTAAATGGCCACACCCACATGTTGGACCTTGGCGCCAATGTCGATTGTGGTCCGGAGCATCTTCTGCAATTCGGGATCATGGGTGCAATGCTTGTTGCTGCCATGGAACACAAGGATCAGCCGACTGTGGGTATCCTCAATATCGGTGAAGAAGATATCAAGGGTAATGAAGTGGTCAAGGCGGCAGCCGAGCTGTTGCGCGCTTCGGATCTCAACTTCATCGGCAACGTTGAGGGTGATGGCATTTACAAAGGTGAGGCTGACGTTATTGTGTGTGACGGTTTCGTCGGTAACGTGGCATTGAAAACCTCTGAAGGTCTTGCCCAGATGCTTGCCTCGTCGCTACGTAGCGAATTCAAACGCAACTGGTTGACCAAAATTGCAGCGCTCATCGCAATTTCCGTATTGAATAATTTCAAACGACGCTTCGATCATCGGCGTTACAACGGTGCGATTCTGTTGGGTTTGAAAGGTATTTCCGTCAAGAGCCATGGGTCAGCAGATGAGTTGTCATTTGGCAACGCCATTTCGCGTGCTTATGACGCGGCTGAAAATCGGGTTCTTGAGCGTATTACGGGGCGCATGGCGCAAATGAATGCGGTGTCGTCTGCCGCTGTGGAGAAAGTCTGAATGTACGCACGTGTGATCGGCACCGGCAGCTATCTTCCCGGCAGCCCTGTCAGTAACGATGATCTCGCAGCTCGCGGAATCGATACAAACGACGAGTGGATTGTCACCCGCACGGGGATTCGCAGCAGGCATCTCGCTGAACCGGGTACGACATCCAGCGAACTGGGTTTGATCGCTGCGCAACGAGCCCTGGATATGGCCGGGGTCTTGCCAAGTGATCTTGATCTGATTGTTGTTGCGACCTCAACGCCCGATTTCATTTTCCCCAGTACAGCGTGCATCATTCAGGGAAAGCTTGGTAATAAAGGGGCTGCTGCTTTTGATGTCCAGGCAGTTTGTGCCGGATTCACCTATGCGCTCGGTATTGCCGAAAAATTCATTGTTTCCGGTAGTCACAAGAAAGCCTTGGTGATTGGTGCCGAAGTCTTTTCCCGCATTCTTGACTGGAACGATAGGGGGACTTGTGTACTTTTCGGAGACGGCGCTGGCGCAGTTGTCCTTGAGGCCGCAGAGACCCCGGGTATCCTGGCAACGGCGATGCATGCCGACGGTAGCCAGTTCGGTATCCTGAACGTCCCCGGGCAGGTTTGTTCTGGTCAGGTGACAGGGGATCCCTTCCTGCGCATGGACGGTCAGGCTGTGTTCAAGTTTGCTGTCCGTGTACTGGCTGATATTGCCGAAGAAGTTTGTGCGACAGCCGGTGTTTCGACCAGCGATGTGGACTGGTTGATCCCGCATCAAGCCAATATCCGGATCATTGAGGCAACAGGAAAGCGCCTCGGTATTGATCGAAACAAGGTCATCGTATCGGTTGACCGTCACGGCAATACATCTGCCGCCTCAGTGCCGCTTGCATTGGATGAAGCCGTTCGCGATGGCCGAATTCAACGGGGGCAAAAGGTATTGGTGGAGGGCGTCGGTGGTGGCTTTACCTGGGGCGCAGCCCTGCTCGAATTCTGACAACAGGAGACTGATCAATGTCTTTTGCATTCGTATTTCCCGGCCAAGGCTCACAGAGCGTTGGCATGATGGCCGCTTATGGTGATTCCGCAATAGTCCGTGCCACCTTCGACGAAGCTTCGGTTGCACTCGGGGATGATCTCTGGTCAATGGTTGCTGAAGGTCCTGCAGAAGTGCTGACCCAGACAGTCAATACCCAGCCGGTCATGCTGACTGCGGGTATTGCTGCGTGGCGCCTCTGGCAGGAAAAGGGTGGCCGGATGCCGGTTGTGGTGGCCGGACATAGTCTTGGCGAGTATTCGGCCCTGGTTGCTGCTGGCGTAATAGAGTTCAAGGATGCTGTACCGCTGGTTCGGCTACGTGCTGCCGCGATGCAGGCGGCGGTGCCTTTGGGAACAGGGGCAATGGCTGCAGTGCTTGGTCTGGATAACGAAGGGATTGCTGCCGCTTGTGCTGAAGCAGCCCAAGGCGAAATCGTTGAGCCGGTGAATTTCAATGCCAATGGCCAGACGGTGATCGCAGGGCACAAAGCTGCGGTTGAGCGGGCGATGCTCGCATGCAAGGCGCGCGGTGCAAAAATGGCCAAGGCATTGCCAGTCTCCGCGCCCTTCCATTCTTCGCTGATCCGCCCTGCTGCTGACAAGCTTGCTGCGCGTCTTGGCGAGCTGGATTTCAAGGTGCCTATTCTGCCGGTGATCAACAACGTGGATGTGGCGATCGAAAATGATCCGGCCGCGATCAAGGATGCCCTGATTCGTCAAGCTTATAACCCTGTACGCTGGGTGGAAACCATCCAGGCAATGGCTGCCATGGGTGTTTCAACGGTGGCAGAGTGTGGCCCTGGCAAGGTATTGGCTGGTTTGACCAAGCGTTGCGCGGACGGCATTGCGGGTGTTGCATTGGCAGATGTGGCTTCAATCGACGCCAGTCTTGGTCTGGAGTAAGTCAATGTTGAATGAAAAGATTGCATTGGTCACCGGCGCCACTCGCGGTATCGGTCGGGCGATTGCACTGGAGCTGGGCAAGCAGGGTGCAACCGTCATCGGCACTGCGACCAGCGAGGAAGGGGCCGCAAGGATTTCAGCCTATCTGGAAGAGGCTGGTGTCAAGGGTAGGGGCGTCTTGCTCAATGTGACTGATGTCGCACAGACCGATTTGGTGCTGGGCGAGACGGCCAAGGCTTTCGGCCCCATTACCATTCTTGTGAATAATGCAGGGATTACCCGCGACAATCTGGCCATGAGGATGGGTGACGATGAGTGGGATGCGGTGATCGATACCAACCTTAAAGCAGTGTTTCGCTTGTCGCGCGCAGTCATGCGCGGCATGATGAAAGCTCGCTTCGGAAGGATCGTCAATATCTCCTCGGTCGTTGGCTACTCAGGTAATGCCGGACAGGCGAATTACTGCGCAGCCAAGGCGGGCGTGGCGGGTTTGAGTCGTTCGCTGGCGCGTGAGCTGGGTAGTAGAAATATTACGGTCAACTGCGTCGCGCCCGGTTTTATCGCCACAGACATGACGCACGCCTTGACCGAAGAGCAGAAGACCGCCATGCTGGCGAGCATTCCGCTGGCTCGTGCCGGTACGCCGGAAGATATTGCAGGTGCCGTTGGTTTTCTGGTTTCTCCCGCCGCATCGTATGTCACGGGTACAACCGTGCATGTGAATGGCGGCATGTTCATGGATTGATTTCGCTAAGTCTTGGCTTTTGGTAGAATCATCACGTTTTTTTTCGTACCCCTGAGGGGAAGGAGTTTTTCTAATGGATAACATCGTAGAGCGCGTCAAAAAGATCGTCGCCGAACAACTGGGCGTGAACGAAGCGGACATCAAGAACGAGTCCT
>CALAGF010000027.1 GCA_937892345.1 uncultured Rhodocyclaceae bacterium
CCCCCCCCGTAAAAACGCCCCGCCTTCTCGTCAGAGGGGCGGGGCGTTTTTGTGCTAATTCATCAGCAAAGTATCTATACCCCTGAATTGGCTACGCCATGTATAAAACGAAGCTAAATTGATGCTGTGCTTAATACATTGTCACTTTGAAAATTCTGCACTATTGTGCAGGATTTTTCCAAAATTTTAGGTGTTGTTATGCCGACCAGCACAAGCGAGAGCGAGATTTTTACCATCAAGCAGGTCGCGGGCTATTTTAAGGTCACCGAACGGACGATCTACCGACTCGCTGCGGCCAAGAAAATACCCGCCTTTAAGGTTGGAGGAACATGGCGATTTTCTCGCGCAGACATCGAAATCTGGATCAAGCAACAGTCAATGGAAGTGCTTGGGGATCGTACCGACCTTCCTGATTCGGTCAATACTCAATTGAAAAATGGAAAGCAAACATAATGCTGGCACTGACTTTGCGCGAAGAATTTCGGGGTAAACGCCTCAGTGGAACGGCTATCGAGTTGTCCAACGGAACCCATACCGGCGCGACCCAAATCGCGGCGCAAGCATTTCTGGAAATCACCTATCCCACGCACGATCTCCTGAAAGGCATCGAGGCTGTTGGCCCAAATCAAGGTCGTCCAGTGGTCGTTATCGGTGAGCGCGGCCTCGGTAAGTCGCATTTAATGGCTGCGCTCTACCACGCAGTCAGCGATATAACCTCAACCGGAGCATGGCTCAATTCATGGGCCAGAACGCTGAATGAGCCGCTGCTCGGCAAGATTGCCCTGCGTAGTGGAATGTTGGTGATTGGCGAAAGCCTGCACCGTCACCGCTACAAGTTTCTCTGGGATTTGCTGTTCGAACGCCATCCTCGTGGTACCTATATCAAGGGCAAATGGGAAGGGATGGGCATAGCTAAGACCGATATTCCCTCTGACAAACTCATTATTGAGCTGTTGCAAGACTGTCCCACAATGCTGCTGCTGGACGAATTCCAGACATGGTACGACAGCCTGACCAATACCAAACAGTATCCGTGGAAAAACTGGGCGTTCAACTTCATTCAGACACTTTCCGAGATTGCCAAGGAACACCCCGAATTGCTGGTGCTGGTTATTTCGGTGCGCAACGGTGGCAGCGATGCCTACCAGCAAGTGCATCGTGTTAATCCAGTTGCCATTGACTTCAAAGCTGGCGGCAACGCCGAGCGCATTCAGCAAGATCGGCGGCGGATGCTGCTACATCGCCTGTTCGATAACCGTCTTCAAATTCCATCAGCCAATATAGAAGTCTTGATAGCCAAGCACATCGCCGAGTATTTCCGTTTGCTCGACGTGTCATCATCAGATCAAGAGCGCAAGCGCAAGGAATTCATCGAATCGTGGCCCTATGCACCGCATCTGCTGCGACTACTTGAAGACCAGGTGCTGGTGGCGACTGATGCACAAGAAACGCGTGACATGATTCGTATCTTGGCCAACCTTTTTAAGAGCCGAGGCGAATTCACCCCGATTCTCACAGCTGCGGACTTCCGCCTTAACGACGACGGATCAGGCATTGGCGCACTACTCGACTCGGTCTCAAACCAACAACACCGCTCATTGCGAGAGAAAGCGCTGAGGAATATCACGTCCGTCACTGAGGCCGTGCCCGACCATGTCCACACCGTACCCCACTTACAGGAGATTGTCGGGGCACTCTGGTTGCGTTCTATTGCGGTCGGCAACCTTGCCGGTGCAGAACCTGCCACCTTGCAGGCTGACATTACGCGCAGCAAGTCGATTGACGACAACAGCTTTCACGTCGAACTGGCGACCGTCATTGAGAACAGCTTCAACATTCACCAAGACGGGCATCGGCTGGTGTTCCGCGAAGAAGAGAACCCACAGGCCAAGTTGATGGCCTGCGCACGTAACGACAAGCTGTTCGTGGATGGCTCCGACCTTGCCCAACTCGCCAAGGAAGTACGCTATGTCATCGGTGGCAACGAAGAGATTGCCAAGACCTTCCGTGTAATCGCTCTGCCAAAATCATGGCTATCCGACCCGTGGTCATTACTTGATGAAACTGAGCAGCCCGAGCGCTGGGATGACCGATTGCCCATTCTTGTATTGCCAGAAGAGCCGGACAAGCTCAACGAACGTCTTGGTCGCTGGGTGAAGGATCATCTGCAAAAGCGCCGCAACACTATCCGCTTCCTGCTGCCGCGCACCGGATTATCCAATGCATTTCAGGATCGCGACCTGTTGATTTACGCCCGCGCCGTGATGAAAGCACTGGAGTGGAGTGGTCAAAGCCCAAAAACAATAGAAGAACAAATATCATATCCTTTGATTTCAAATTTGATGAGTTTACCAAATATTG
>CALAGF010000028.1 GCA_937892345.1 uncultured Rhodocyclaceae bacterium
TGGAAATCGTCAGCGTGCCGCCGCCTTGGGTGCCTGATGCGCCCTGATTTTTCGATGTGTCAGAAACCTGACCGGTCGCCGAGGCCGCCTTGAGGCTCGACGTACCCCCTGTTTGGGCTGCGGAATACGAACCAACAGAGCTGATCATCATTTCCTCCCCGTGAGCCTAGAATTTATGTATCCAGTCTTATCTTAGCATCATGCTAAAAATGAACGGCAGATGTTTTCGCATCGAAACTCTCCGATGGACTGCGTTCCGCCCAAGGACGTGACCAAAAATCTCGACGTGTTCGTTCCAACACTATACCGCTGGGTGCCAGCCTCGGCGCATGCTTAACGTACTTTAAATTCCGTTTTCTGAGACGACCCCAACCTCACCAGTGGTTTCCCGCCACCACTCCCGCCTTCACCGCCTTCTGCCTCGCCTTTCTGGATTACGATGGGAACAACAGATGCGCCAACTTCCTCGTAGTTGAGCGCGGTATACCGGCCTGTCGTTTGGAGCAGTTTCCGCCGTTTCGGTAGCGACGCGATGCCCTTTGCCCTGTCCTCAATTTCCTTGCGTGGACTCGCCTTGGCCGTCAACTCGGCCTTGTCGGACGACAGGCACAGCACGGCATTGAGGACAATCCGGTAGAAGGCCAGCCCATCGGTGTAGAAGGTGTCGTCGTCCTGGTGCGCGATGGACTCTTCATCCAGATTCACGCTTATCCTGATACCGAGGTCGTTCGGCGTCAGGGTTTCCCAGTCGGTGCGCAGGGCCTGCTCCAGCGTCCAGTTGTCGCCCCAGGTACAGCTCGCGCTTGAGCGCCAAATAGGACGTGTCTGGCAGCCTGGCATGCCAGGCGCACATGAGCAGTTTGCGACCGGGCAGGCCGGCACCGGTGGGATGCATGGTGAGGAATACAGAAACCGGCGCGGAGTAGTCCAGGCCGGCGACGTTCATGGCCCAGCGCCCAGCATCACCCCGGATGTTGTGCATCGCGTTGATGACGGCGCGGGACGTGAAGGTGAACAGGCACGTTGGAAACGGCAACTGGATCAGTGCTGCCTTCACATTGATTTCGGTGTTCGCCAAGTGCTCGGCCAGGTTGTCACTGAAATGGAACATCTTCTTGCCGGCCAGGGCGAAGGTCACCACGCTGTGATACTCGTTGTTCACCGTGCCATAAAGACTGGCGAGGGATGCCTTCGCCTGCGGTGGCGCACTGGAAAGGAATGGCGATATTTCCTCGACGCTGACGCCGGGATGGTCTGCCCCGTATCCAAAAATCTCCGCATTCAGTCGTTCGATGTACTGCGGAAACCGGCGGTCGTAGTCGTCCACGCTATGAATGGCCTGCGGCGGGTTCGCACCGCTCAGCAACTCGGCTGCGTCCTGCTCCCCTTCCCAACCAAGGTGGGGCGCTACTTGCGCACGAAGTCATAGTAGGGTGGTGGCAAAGCCACTTCAGCGGTCCTCTCGGGTATGCCACAGCCGCAGCACGTAGATGATCGAATCCTGAATTTCGTAGCGAACCTCGTACTCTCCGACCAGGATTCGCCGTACCTCGTGCGGCTCGAACTGGAAAAGTTGCTCGCCGATGCGTGGGTTGGTCAGCAGAATGGTCGGGGCCTTGGTCAGCGCCTGCACCGCCCGCGCGGCTGCGGGCTTGTTCACCGTAGCCAGGAAGTCATACAAGCGCGCCAAATCGGAAAGCGCCTTGCTGGTCCACTTCAGCTCCATCAACGCGGCAGCGGCAGCGGCTGGTCGGTGCCAAGGCTATCCGCCCACGCTTGCACGGCCTGGTGGTCGATGACGTGGCCGGCGTCTACGTCGGCGAGTGCTTCTTGGGTTAGTCGGTCGCGCTCCTCTTCCTGAGCGATCCAGGCGGAAAGCGCCTGCTTCATGATCCAGCCGCGCGAGCGTTCAAGCCGTGAAGCGATCTGATCCACTTTGTCGGCCAGCGGAAGCGGTACGTGTGCGGTCAGCACTTTGGTTGCTGCTGTCATGTCGCATCTCCTATCGGAACTTGATCTTGCCGGAGCCGGCCACGCGGGCGCGCACTTCGGAACGAATGAACGCCTCAATGTCGCCGGAGCCGGCAACCGACAAGCTGGCGCGATCAGCAATCAGCTCGCTGGCATCTACATCACCGGAGCCGGCGATTTCGACTTCCAGGTGTGCGACTTGCCCGTAAGCGGTGATGTCGCCTGAGCCTTCGATTTCGAGGTCCAGGCCCGCTTGCCGCAGATCGAGCAGGGTTACGTCGCCGCTACCCTTGATCTTGACGGCCGGAGCCTCGGGCAGTGCGACGCCCAC
>CALAGF010000029.1 GCA_937892345.1 uncultured Rhodocyclaceae bacterium
CAGACGTGTGCTCTTCCGATCTTGCCCTCCCTTTCGGCGCCTTGCACTTCCGGGATATTGTTAAATAGACTGACCAGATACCTAAGCCAACCATTCGAGCATTGACTTGTGTCCCTAATCATAATCAGAAGAAATAGGTCGACAATCGAAATAGAAATAACACCAAACCAATAATACTTAAATGGCACCATGCCAGAAAATTTACTCACCATTAAATATCCTCTTTGACGATCTCCACATATCTATTTTTCCCTTATCTAACTCAACTACATCATCCACCTGCAATCCCCTCGGAATCTGGTGCGTAATAAACAGCATCGTCACCGTGCCCTTAAGCTTGTTGATCGTTCGCGCGAAGTGTTCCGCCGTCTGCTGATCGAGGTTCGACACCGCCTCGTCAAAGACCAGAATCTTCGGCCGCTTGAGCAATGCTCGGGCAATGGCAATCCGCTGCCGCTGTCCACCCGATAGCCCGGTCCCGCGCTCCCCGATCTCCGTCTGATACCCGTCATTCAGCGTCTCGATCACCTCATGAATCTCTGCCGCCTTGCAGGCCTGGATCACATCCTCGAAGCTGGCATGGGGATGGGCCATGATCAGGTTGTCGTAGAGGGTGCCGGAGAAGAGGATGGTTTCCTGCGGCACGACGCCGAAGGTGTTTCTGAGTTCATTGGCCGCCAGATGCCGGATGTCCTTGCCGTCGAGGTTGATCTGGCCTTCGTTCGGCTGGTAGAAGCCGAGCAGCAGCTTGGCCAGCGTACTTTTGCCGCAACCGGAAGGGCCCATCAACACGGTCAGGTGACCGGGCTTCAGCGTCAGACTCAGATTGCGGTACAGCCAGGGATGATGTTCGGAATACCGGAAGGCAAGATGCTGTAGATCGATTCGGCCCGGTCCTTGGTTCTCGCGAGTGGGTGTCAGGGTATGCGGTTCCTGCGGTATGTCGAGGATATCGCCCAAGCGTTTGATGGCGATGTTGGCCTGCTGGAATTCCTGCCACAGGCCGACCAGGCGCAGCAGCGGCTGGCTCATCCGTCCGGCAAACATCTGGAAGGCGACCAGCATGCCGACTGTAAAGCCATCGTTCTGCATGACCAGCAAGGCACCGACGACCAGGATGGCCAGGGTCATCACCTGTTCGAGGCCATTGCTGATCACGTTGTAGGTGTTGCCGACCTGTTTGGTGCCGAAGCCGGCGGCGAGGTATTGGGCGAGGTAGTCACCGTACTTCCTGTCGATGTCGGCTTCCATCTGCAGGGATTTGACGGTGGCCATGCCTGAAACGTATTCGGTGAGGAAGGCCTGATTACGGGCACCGAGCATGAACTGCTGATTGAGCTTGTCGCGAAAAACCGGGGCGACGAGGAAGCTGATCACGGCGATAGTACCGAGCAGACCGACGGCGATCAGCGAGAGTTGCCAGCTATAGGCAAACATCACGGCCAGAAAGATGAGCAGGAAGGGGAGATCGAGGACCAGCGTGACGGCGGCGCCGGAGACGAATTCTCGGATGGTTTCGACGCCATGCAATCTTGCCACGAGGGTGCCGGTCGGGCGGTGTTCGAAATACGGCAACGGCAAGCGCAGCAAATGCCGGAAGACCTGGCTGCCGAGCACGGCATCGATGCGGTTACCGGTGTGTAGCACGAGGTATTGGCGCAACCAGGTCATGCCACTGGTGAACAGCATGAACATGACCAAGGCAACGCCGAGTACGATCAGGGTGCTGTGGGTCTGGTGGACGACGACCTTGTCGATGATGACCTGGGTGAAGAGCGGTGTGGCGAGGCCGACCAACTGGATGGCCAGGCTGGCGAGCAGAACATCGCGCCAGATAGTTTTGTGCTTGAGCAGTTCGGGGATGAACCACTTGAAGCCGAATGCCTTTTTCTCAGCCTCAAAGCCGGGGATTTCCCCATCTTTGTTGGTGCTGCTGGCTTCACGGGTGACGAGGATCAGCTCGGGTTCAAACTGGGTAGCGGCTTCGTCGACGGTGATGGTTTCGGGGGCTTGGCTACCTGCGCGAAAGTAGAGCAGCTTGTGGCCGTCGGTTTTGAGGATGAGGACCGGGATGGTCGGAATGGCTTCTTCGGCATTCGTTTCCGGGATGGCACGCAGGAAGGCGATGGCTGGGAGTGGAAGCTTTTGCCAGTCGGCGGGGTGAGGACTGTTCCCTGTTTTGAAGCCGAGGGCGCGGGCGGCTTCGTGGAAGGTGTTCAGGTCATGCGGCGGCGGGAATTCCTGCTCGACCAGCTTAGGGTCGAAGGGAATTCGATAGAGGGTACTCAGGCTGCCGAGCAGCCACAGCACCTCCTGATACCCCAGTTCCCCCCCCGATATCTGCATCGCCCGACTTGTTTTTATGAAGATCGGGCATTCTCTGATCGGAATAATGCTATGTCAATATCACCAAAGGCATAGATGGTACCGCCGAGAGCTGGCGACTCGATTCGCTCAACTTGGCTTGGACATGGCGTTCAGGACACCGGCTTGTTTGAGCGTGCGCCAAGGATTCACAAACATCTTGATCAACATCGCAGCAATCGCAAACCAGATTGCGCCCAGTCCCATCTGGAACAGCTCGCGCTTCCACGGGATTGCTGTCTCTAGGCCTGCCAACTGGAGAATGGTCGCCGCGCACACCAGGCTGACCAGCGTCACTTGGAACCAACCATACATCGGCATCAGCCGACTGGTGTCGATGATCAATTCCTGGCGGGTGACCCGAAGGTGACCGGCTCGCTTGAGCCAGCGAATTTCGTTATCGAGGAGATCGTACTTGGTCTGGAAGTCGATGACTTTGGGACGAACGGATGTCGTGGCCGTGAAGCCAAAGCGATAGCGGAACATAGTTGGATTGCCTATCGCCATCTTGTCTAGTTTGGTTTTGGAAGCCGTGGCCAGCAACAGCTTGATCGAACCGGGGATGAAATACTCGTGATAGTCGCGCCCAGCTGCCCTTTGCTCCAAGGCCAGGTTGAGTTGAGCAGAATCGAATTGCGGGGTGTCGCTCATGGCTTGGGGCTCCGTATCGCTCAGTGTTCATGGAAGTCACGGCCAGCCACCTTGCTGAAGGTGCCGGTATTAATCTGGAGCGTCGAGGTCGAACCGCTGCCCCGTGTCAGCGCAGCCACCTTGTCGATTGGCTTTCGGGCCTCAAAGTGGGCAGTGGCTGCGGCGAGCAGGTTACGCCGCTGGGCGCCGGGGTCTTGGGTCCACAACTGGCCGTTATAGAGTTCCAGGGCCAATTCAGCATCAGAATCGGTCGGCGCGATTTCATCGAGAAACACCTTGATGTTTGGCTCCGCAGCTGCTTCCTGCAAGCGCCCGTCGCGAATCAGGAGCAGCAAGGCTTTTGCCGTGGTATTGCCATCGATCACCGCCGAGCGGGCGACTGCAATCTGTAGACGGATGGTGCGTAGCAGGTCGAGATCAATCCCGCTACCGCCCGTTACAGTGCCTTCTCCGGTCAGCAGCCAATCCACCGAGATACCGAAGGTCGTCCGGATGGCATGCAGGAACTCGGTACCGGGTTTCTTCTGGCCGCGCACGACATCACTAACGAAGCCCGCCGAAACACCGAGTTGCCGGGCAAATTCGGATTGATTGAGGCCGGTGTGGGCAATTGCTTGTCCGACCCGAGTGGCGAATCCGTCCAATCCAGGCGGCGTTACCCCAGAAATATCTTGATTGAGAGTTCTCATTGAGCGTATATTTATCGCTATAGCGAATTTCGTTGGCTATTGAGAGATAGCCTACTCTCTGAAAGAAGGTATGTCACCTCAACTGACCATGGATGCTGTCGAGATCAACTACCGCCTGCGCCGCCTCGGCAAGACCCAGGCGCAAATCGCTCGTGAGGTTGGGGTTTCTGGTGGCGTGGTGAGCAATGTGATTCACGGGCGCATTACCGCCTATGCGGTGGCTCAGCACATTGCCGGCCTGCTCGGTTTGCGGATCGAGGACATCTGGCCTGAGCGCTACATCTTCAAGCCGCGTCAGCGGCAAAGCCACAAGGAGAATATGCCATGAGTTGACCGCGATCAGTGCTGTAAAGATCGAGGCCACACGGCAAGAAGGGCTCAGGAGGTCGAGTCCAGAGCCCTTCTTTGGAGATGTCATTCCGTACAGGTTGACGCGTTGATTCTCCTTGCCCTGCGTGCCGGCGTCAAGTGCCGGCCGGCCTCGTGCATGCCTCAATTTCAGGAACGTTGTCTCAAGACAACCAAGGAGATTTCATGAAAACCCCCATCCCCGCTCAGCGCGACATTGTTCGCCTGATCGACAAGGGCTTGAGC
This sequence comes from uncultured Rhodocyclaceae bacterium, assembly GCA_937892345.1. Classification (GTDB taxonomy): domain Bacteria; phylum Pseudomonadota; class Gammaproteobacteria; order Burkholderiales; family Rhodocyclaceae; genus Azonexus. The sequence goes on from CALAGF010000029.1 coordinate 4,299, forward strand.
AGCCGCGCCATCGGCCGCCAGCTCTCCATTTCCCACAATACGGTCGAGCTAATGCGTACCCGGCTGGCTGCTAACGGCCTGACACAAGCAGATTTGTCAGTGCTAGACGATGAAGCATTCGCGATTCGTCTCGGCACGGCCCGTAGCCCGAACCCTTCCGGCAAGATCATTCCCGATTGGGATGTGGTTCGCGAGGAATTGTCCCAACGGGACATGACCCTCAGCCTGATCTGGGAGGAATATCGTCAGGCGAACCATGAACGTCTTGCAGATTGCCTGTGTTACTCCCAATTCCAGAAGCGCTACAAGGCTTGGCTGAAAACCCAACGGATGAGCATGCGGCAGTTCCACAAACCGGGCGACCAACTGTTTGTGGATTTCTGCGGCCGGACGATGCCAATCACCAATCCGGAAACTGGCGAGCAAACGCCGGCGCAAGTGTTCGTCGGCGTACTTGGTGGATCGTCGTACACGTTTGCCTATGCCGTGCCGAGCCAGAAAATTGCCGACTGGATTGCCTGCCATGTAAAGGCTTTCGAGTTCTTCGGCGGCGTGCCACAACAGGTGGTGCCGGATAACCTCAAATCGGCAGTAATCAAGCATACGCCGCAGGAGGTGATTACCAATGCGGCCTATGCCGACTGCGCCGAGCATTACGACGTGCTGATCAACCCGGCGCGCAGCCGCAAGCCCAAGGACAAATCACTGGCTGAGGTCGGTGTGCAGATCGTGCAGCGCTGGGTGTTGGCGCCGTTGCGCAAGCGGACTTTCTTCAGCGTCGAGGAACTCAATGTCGAAATCGCCAAGCGGATCGAGTTGCTGAACAACAAAATCAGCAAGAAATACAAACAGAGTCGGACGCTACGCTTCATGGAGCTGGACCTGCCAGCGTTGCGGCCGCTGCCCTTGCATCCCTATGAAAGCGTGGCCTGGAAATACAAGGTGAGGGTGGCCGAGGACTATCACGTCGAGTACGAAGGCAGTTTCTACTCGGTGCCGTATCGGTACCGGATGCATCAGGTGGACTTGCGGGCGACTCGCACCACGCTGGAAGTACTGCTGAATCGGGCCCGCATCGCCAGCCATGCGCTGTTGACAACGCCGGGGCGCCGGACCTTGGAGGATCACATGCCGATCCAGCATTTGCGGCAGACGGAACAAGATCCCGACTCGCTGCTGGAATGGGCGGAGGGGATCGGCCCCAATGTACTGGCGTGGGTGCGTGGCAATCTGCAGCAACGTCGGGATTTTGCGAACGGCGTGAAGTCGGTGCGCAATTTACGGCGCTGGGCGCGGGAAGAACAAGCCCATGATCGGCTGGATGGGGCATGTGCCTTTGCTTTAAAGATCGGCGTGCTGACGTTCAATCGATTGAAGTCGATCATTACCAATCGGAGCGATCTGCGCTTGCCAGTTGAACCGAGTGCCTGGGTGCAAAAGCATGGGAACCTGCGCGGCGCTGAATACTATGCACAGCAGGAAGGTATCTCATGCTGAACCAGCACACCATGGCCCAGCTTCAAGCGCTCGGCTTGCAAGGAATGTTACGGGCATTGAATCGTCAGCTCGATGATCCGGCGACTCAGAAACTCAATTTCGATGAGCGCTTTGCGTTGTTGCTCGATGCGGAAACAAGTGATCGGGAGGGGAGGAAAGTCGAGCGGCTGTTGAAGGCCGCCAAAATGCGTCAGGCCAATGCTTGTCTGGAAGATATCGATTACCGGGCAACACGGGGAATTGATCCAGCGCTTGTCGCCAGCCTGGGGGCTTGCGCCTGGATTACTCGGCGGCAGAATCTGGTGCTGAGCGGATTCACGGGCACGGGGAAATCTTGGCTGGCCTGTGCGTTTGGCAAGCAGGCATGCCGATCTGGATATTCCGTTTACTTCACGACGGCGACGCAGCTTTACGAGAATCTGATTGCCGCGCAGGCCGATGGCAGTTTGTCGAAACTGCGCCGGCAACTCGTGAAAACGCAACTGTTGATTATTGATGACTTCGGGATTGGCGGGATTGATGTTCACCTCGGGCCGATCTTGCTCGACATCATCGATCAGCAGTCGATGCAGGGATCGTTGTTGATCACCAGCCAGTTTCCGCCGGAGAAATGGTATGACCTGTTCAACGATCCGACCGTGGCCGATGCCATTCTGGATCGGATCGTGCATCGGGCGCATTTCATGGAACTGAAAGGAGAGTCGATGCGGAAGGTGCGGGCGAAGAAAACCTGATCTCGGTAACCTCAGATTGCCACCTCGTTTCGGCGGGGTGGTCAACAAGTCGATATCGGTGGTCGGGTCCAGTGAGATTGCCTGGTCAGGTCGGATGCGTTTGGGTGGTCAACTGGAGGGAGATTTCGCATTCGTGACGTTTTGTCTGCAAAACGGGGGTCTTAGACGCTGTTTTGCTCCGCCCTTATTGTATGTATTCGGCGCACGACATACGCTTTGATATCGCTTAAAGTTTAGTCGCTAATGCCAAGCCAATTCACCGAAGATCCGTCGACACTCAGTCCGGTCAGAAAGATTGTGAAGGCGGCTATTGATCGTGCGAAGGGCTTGGAGCATACGCCGCCCAAACCGGCCCCGGGCAGTCAAAGCAAGCCGGCCCCCAATCCTCTTGAGCGAAGTCTGTACTACCGGCTGCGTCTTGATGCCTTGGCTGTGACGGCACAGATTGCACACAAGCCCAATGGCGAGCCTCTCAGTACCGATATGTACGCCAAGCGTCTCGTCTGGGTAGAAGCTCGCTTGATTGAATCCCTGTTGTGCGACCCGGAGATTTCACAGGCGCAGAAAAGTCTGCTCGTGGAGTACCACAACGACAACATCCGTAATCGGCTGGACGAACGCCGCCACGCAAGGAACCGTAAGGCTCAGCAGGGCTAGGCGGCGATCGGACTCAAGCGGCGAGCAGTTCCAGTTGCAGGCAGGCGCTTTCAGCAGAATTGGCCAGTAGCGCGTCCGTGGGGATGCCAGCTTTGGCAAATACTCGCTCAACCGCCAAGTCGAGTGTTTCAAAGGCGCGTTCCTTCTCCTGAGTGCTACCGTAAAACGCTCTGCGCAGCGGATCGTCCCAGCGCGAGGCTTGCGTTTTGACCAGTTCTTCCCGCACCGCCTTGTCGAGCCCGTCCGCCGCTGCGTAGTGATGCCAGAACTGGTCACTGGCCATGGTGTCGCTGGCGGGCAGCCACTGGCGGAAAGTGCCCACTGTACGGTTCAGGCGATCGATCAGATCCTTGCGCAGCGGGAACAGGTGGATGGTCCCCGCGTGCGGGTAAAACCGCGCGGAAAAATAGCTCGAATCCACCCGCTGGCCATGAAACAGCGCGTCAAATTGTTCTGTGAACAGGCGAGCCAGCCCGTAGGGCGCTTCAGCAGCCCCATCGAGGGTGGCAAAACATTTGTCGAAGTCTTCAAGGAAGCGAATGGTTCGCCAGTCAGCGCCGTGACGGCAAGATGCAACACTGTGGCCAGGCACGATAAAGCGCGTGGTTTTGAGTTTCATGCCGGCGCTTCGGTGCCGGGCGTTAGATTTCCACCCTCTATACAGGCTCACGTTGGCGCTGTGGTGCCGGCTGAAGGTGTCAAAGCAGTCCGCCAGCATCTCATTCATCATCTGGCCCTGTTGGGCACACAAGCCCTGGATGAAGCCATAAATGTTGGCTACGGAGAATTCGAGGGACTTGACGTCCTCGAACCCGGCCTCGAGGCGGCGCTGTGCAGATTGTGAAAGCCGGCTGCTGATATTCGTGCTGCGCAGCAGACTCGCCCACGCGCGATCTTTCAGTTCCTTGTAGGCCTCATAAATGGCGCTTTGCAGTTCACCAATGCTTTGCCCGCTGGAGATGGGGTTCGCACGATGTGTTTTGTCATCACCATTGCGCACGGCGAGGGTATCACCGAGCAGACGGGCGTAGTAGCTTGCCCGGTAGTCGTGAACTTTGGCTTCACGCATGGCCTGCACCGCAGCGCGGAAGGCGATCACGGTGTTTTCGATATGGGAGCTGGGCAAGACAAGTGCCGAAGGTGCGCTGACATCGCCCATGAGGCCGGCGCCGGTTTCTGCATCCTTGCGTAGATCGCCGATCAGATTGCCCACCATGTCGCCAATGTTGGCGCTCTTCTTCAGATGGACCAACGCAACATCAACCGAGGTTTTGCGTTCGGCCTCTTCGACCATGAAGGCGCCGGTGACAATTTCGTAGCTGCCGTGCGTATTGATCAGATCAAGCAGCGCCTTACGCTCCCTGGTGTGGGGATTACGCAGGCTGTCGGCATTGATGATGGCGCCGATGTCGCCTTCGAGCAGGATGTTCCAGGCATGCAGAACGTGCTGCACTCCGACCCGGAACGGCGGGTTGAGCACTATTGCAGAGTAGCAAGAGGCGTCTTTGAAAGACAGAAAATCGAAACCGACGACCTTGAAACCGGCTTTACGCAGGGTGTCGTGATGCTGAATGTCGATTTCGATGCAATCAATGGCGCAACGGGAATAACGCTCGCGATAGCGCTCAGGCAGTCCTGCCAGCAGCGCCCCGTCGCCGGCAGATGGCTCAAGAATGCGATGGAAGTTCTTGCAGTCGAGTTTTGCGAACAGGCGCTCTGCGAGTGCCTTGGGGGTGGGGTACCACTGGAGAAGATCGGCCATGATGTGCTCGCTGTCTAGGGAATACAGACAGCATGCCTACCTTGGCCGGGTGTATCCGGGATAAGTGTGGGTTGGCTAGCCCGTGATCTCTTCGCTATGGCGAGTTGCGCGCGGGCCGGGCAGCCAGGCGTTGATCCGTGTCCAGTTGGACTCGGCATCCGCGCGGACTGTACGGGTCTCATCGAGCACCTGTTGCAGCTCGGAGACGTAGCGCGGCACCGCCGAGAAAAACGCCAGCGACCGCTCAATGGTGTCCACGATGGCGTTGATCCGGCCCATAGCTGAATCGCTCTGCATCCGGATATCCACGGGCCACTCTTCCAGGCGCACGAATTTGCTCAACGGCTGGGCGGCTTGATGGATTGCCGTTTTACTTTGCGTGCAAAAAAAGGTCACATAAGCACGATCGGCGTCCAGATGGTCGCCGCAACGATAAAGCACGTCCGTAGAAAACAGTGGTGGGTACATACAGGGTCCTAGTGAGTTGGAGAGAGGGAGGGCAGGGTATCGTCGCGCCAAACGGCGATGGATACCCCGTCAACAACAACATCGTAACTGAGTGAGGCATTAGCGGGGGCGTGGTACAGCACCTCCAACGGTACGCCCAAGGCTTCACCAACGAGCCGGTCCTGAGTGAATCCGGTGCAAAGCGCCCGCGACAGGGCATCGCGTGGATCGACGGCCTGCACCGATCCGGTGAGCACAATGGCGCCTTGCTGGATACGCCAGCCCCATGGAGCAGGGGGATTCATTCGGAAAAGCTCAATGCAGTCTGCGTGCTGTCCGGGTTTTCGCCCTCGCCCTCGCCCTCGGGAGGGGCGTGTTGAGCGGACAGCTTGCGCAAATGCTCGTCGATGCTTGCGAGGCTACTGAGGACCGGCGTGCCCTCCTGAATCGTACCGCCAGCGGCACGAACAAGATCCTCATCGCTGAGCCATTCGTCGATATCCTCGGGGCTGTCAGCGAAGTCGCTCAGTTGCATCCCGGCGCGCAGGGTCGCCTCCATCGCGTCAACCTGCAGCCCGGCGTCAGCCATGGTTTTCAGGTACGACTGAGCCTCCTTGGCTGCATCCAGGATGCTCATGCCCGGGCGTTGCACAAGATCGGCGAACTGAAAGGCCTCGCGATAGCTTTGCTGGCTTGTCTTGCTGACCATGATCAAGAGCATCGGCATGTTGGCCATGCGCTGCCCGGTCAGTGAGCCGAGTTTTTCAAAGCGGGTGGCCAGCGCGGTCAAGCTGTTGTGTGATCCGGTCCGGAGAATAAAAGTGCCCAGTTCATCCTCCTGGCCTTCAATACGGAAGTAGGCACGAGTCATGTTCTTGCAGTAGAACGTTTTGCCGTATTCGCAGGTGTCGGACCCCGGGCAGTCGATTGTTTGCACTTCATTGTTGATGACGCGCCGGGCCGTTCGCCCATTGCCCATGCAGTGAGCGCGTCCGGTCTGACGATCAAAGCAGCTATGACGGTTCTGCAAGTTCAAAGCTGGGTCGTTGTAGGCGATCCGTACTGGAATGGCTCGCAGCAGTAAGTCGTCGGCACCCTCTGTGAGTTTTTGGTGCAAGGGATGGCGTTCCCACTCACGGGTGGCCTTCTCCTGCACCAGTGTGGTGATGGTGAAATGATCATCCCTGACGGGGATTGCTTTGACATCACTCCCGGATTTGCGCAGGACGGTATGCCCCATGCCAATGCGTCCAATGACGGGCGGCGACAGGGCGACGCCGCGCACGATGTTGATCTGGCGGGTGCTACTGATCGCCTTGGTCTCCTCTTTTGCCACAGTGGCGGCGGTGGAGGTATCGAGTGGGGTTGCGGTTTGAGTATCCATGGTGCGCCTCAGAAACGGGGAAGGAGTTGCTTTCGGCTCTCGTCCGACAGGTCGGACAAGGAGCGCTTTGGGGCTTGTCTGGCGGGCTTGTCGGCTGCTGGTGCGGTCGATGCTTGTGCAGTCGATGCGTCTGCCTGATTCCGGGAGGATAACGCTGGTCCTGAATCAGCCGGTAACGCGATCTGCCGTGCTGTTTCTTATAGGATGCGTCATCAGCCAAACGTTCCGCCTCGCCGAGCGCGACTGGCTGGTCGGTCAGCTCGCCGCCTTGATTCAGACGGCCATGCGGACCATGCTCGGTATAGACGTGGCACAGGCCCGATGCAAGCTGTGTGACGGTGATACGGTAATCCTTGTTGGAGGCCCCCTCATTGCAATGGAGATCGATTCGGCGAAGGACATTGCCTTCCATGGTAGGCCTTGGCATTGCAAGCTCCTCAATGTGTGACAGACATCATCAGTCTAGGGAGAGAGGCCTTGGCTATCCGGCTTATTTGAGGCTGCAGCTCATCCGTTTTGGACCGCCATAATGCGTCGCGGACCGCTGGCACGATCCACTCGGGACGCTCAAAAATTAGGCAGGGGTGACTTTGCTAGGCGGGTCCGGTAAAGCAAACGGTTGTCCACAAGTTATGCACAGAAAACACGGGATAACTGTATGGGCTGTTGCGAGGCGTTATGCTTTAAGACCAGGGTTTGAGGCAAGGCAGGGTATCGCTCACGCGAAACCTGGCTGGCAAGGTGAGAGTGATGGCGCAGGGCGCAACGATGACATCAAAGCGCAGTGTGCCAGTGCCTGACTGGTCGCTGGCCCCCAGCAGACGGTCACTTTGAGCGGTCATGATATTGAGGGCAAAAGGGGTGTCGCTATCGTCCTCAAAAAGCAGTTCGTAGGCATCGACGGTGCGGCCACTGGTTGTCCATTGGCCTCGCGTCACGATGACCTCATGGGCAGTGCGCATCTCGGGCAGAAAATGGACGATTGAATCGGGCAACAAGAGGCGGAAAGCCCCGGCGTTGATCGACAGGAAGGCGTAGCCATTGTTCGCTTGTTCCGAGCCGAAGTAATCGGTGTCGATTAGTGACGGGCCATCGTTCTCGATGCGAAACATGCAAATCCTTGGGTGTATTAACGGACAGGGTGGATGGTAGCGGGTAAATCGTCCGGGGTGTCCATGCTCACCGGAATGGGCGGCAACCACTTGAGGGCGAAAGGTCGCGCAACAGTGGGAATTGCGACTCCCTGACTGTCTTTGATTGGCCCCGAGCGGAAGCCGTGCCAGTGCGCGCGGCGAATGTGCGGCCGGGGAGCGGCATGCCCGCCCTGGCCATTGCCGGTGGCACTGGATGCGCGGGCGCGTCGAAGTGCTGCGCCAATACGGACACCCATGTCCCAGACTCGCGCTTGCGCTGGGGCAAACAGTTTCGGGCCGCGCTTTGTTTTGACGGGGCGGGGAAGGCTGGGCCGCTGGCCATCGGGATATTCGGCGTTTTCGGCGCAAAGGTAGAGCAGAAGGGACAAAAACGGGGCAATGGCGACGGACAACTCAGCGATGTGCGATGTGCCGGGTAGTGCCACTTGACTACCGCCACCCGCCGCCTCGATGTTTTTGCGAGCGCTCTCACTCATCTGGGTGAGCGCGTGGCGAATGGCCCAAGGTCCAATAGGGACCGGCATGGATGCGAGTTGGTCGTCGCAGTCGATCAGCAGCCTCAGTTCGTCCTTGTGGGTGTTGACGTCGTGTTCAAGGAAGGCGAAAAACCCGTGGGCCGGGTTCCCGAGGTAAGTAAGCCCCGGCGTTTCGACGTAGACCGACCATTCAGGGAGCCGATAGAGGATGGATTGGGGTAAGTCGCCATCGAGCGGCGTGTCCACCAGCGCGGCAAGCAAGTCCGGGTCAAAGCGATAGATGCCTTGGGTATAGCGCCACGCGCCGAGGGCGGCTAATTCGCTGACGCGGCCGAGTTGTTGCAGGGGATTGGCCTGAGTGCCGCAGGCCTCCGCAATGGACAGCCAGCCAGCAATGGGCAGAAAGCAAAAGGACGGCCACTCAGGGAGTCCATCGCGGCCCATGTCGGCGCGAAACAGATCGGCGTTTTTCCAGGCATCTGGAAAAGCCTTCGTGATTTGGTCAAGGAGCAGCCGGGGGCGGGGTAAGGGGTTCATGCCGCCATTTTAACCGGGGTATCTGGAATGGGCAGGGGCGAGACACGGCCTTGTGCCAGATTGAAAAAGGCACCGCGATAGCTCACTTTGCCGTGGCGCAGGGCTTCCGAGAGCCAGCCAAACACGATCATGGCGGCCATGCCGTTGGTCGCAAGTCCTTGGCGCATGATCGATTCACGGGCCGAACAGGATGGGGTGTTGTCGTCCTCGCCGGTCACGATTTCCGGAAACTCGTCGCTGACAAGCGGCAGCACCAAGCCGCCCCGATGATTGCCGTACTGACCCACCACCACCTGCCCGGAGATACTTTCGTTACCGGCGTCGATCCAGTAACCGGCATGGTGCAAATTGCCTGCAACCTCGGCAAGATCACGCCGCCCCTGTTTGGAGTCGACAGAGATCGGAAGAGCACACG
>CALAGF010000030.1 GCA_937892345.1 uncultured Rhodocyclaceae bacterium
CGGGGGGGCGAAATCAAGTTCCCCGATGCGAGCGCTTTGTGCTGCGAGCGCTTCCAGCGGTTCGGCAATCAGCCGTGCCTGTTGGCGTGCAATGAGCGCAGCCATCAGCAGGCTGGTGGCCAAGCCGCCAAGCAAGATCAAAATGCCGGGCCAGATGTCAGGTGCAAAATTGCGGGTCGGGGCAAGACTCAGCAGATGCAGCTTCTGGTTGCCCAGCGGATAGTCGACAACGCGGGCCATCCACGCATGGCCATCCAGCTCGAAGCGAATGACTTTGTCGGCAGGGGCGCGTTGCCACAGGCGCAGGGCGGTATTCAGTTCGGGCAAGCCCAGCAGGGTATGCGGTTGCAAAATCCGGGTCTGCCAGTCTTCGATGCTTGTCTGCGGGGGGGGCGCGGGCAGCGAGAGCACCTTCATTTCCTCGGTCAGGATAAGGGTCATCCCCTGCGGACCGAGTTGGGCATTCATGGTGCTGAAAGAGAGATCCTTGAGCATCAGGTCAATGCCAATCACCAGTTCCTGTCCGTTGGGCTGCACGATGCGGGTGGAGGCGGTGATGCCGGGATCTCCGGTGGTGAAAAAGCGGTATGGTGCCGTCCAGCGAATGCCGCTACCGCTTCTCGCAGCCTGATACCAGGCGCGGTTGCGTGGGTCGTAATCGATGAATTCGCTATATTCGCGCTTGTTGCCGTTGGCTGCACGCTCAACGAATTGCTGCCGCTTTCCCCACGCCTGAACATTAGTGATACGGCTTCGCCAAGCCCCATCGGGGAGTTCCAGCAACATCCAGCCGCGCCCCTCGGTCGTTCCGGCAACCATGGAGGTGGCTTGCGGTAGCGAGGCCAGGACCGGCGAGAACAGATTCTGCAATTGATCGCCATCGCTTGCCGCTGGCAAGCCTTCTGCGAGCCAGCCGCGCGACATCTCCAGCACTTTGGTCGCGGGCTGGAACAACTGGTCTAGCGTCGTTTCAACCTGTTTGGTGCTGCTGATGAAGCGGGATTCCGCACTCTCCTGAACGAGCGGCGTCAGCACCAGATAAAAAATTGCGCCGCCGAACAGCAAGACGGCGGAACTTGCCAGCAGACTGAGCCGGATGCGCAAACGTTTACGCAAGGGAGTGGTAATTAAGTTACCTTTGATCATTGTGCTGAATTTATCATATTTGAGATTCGGGCGCCAAGTGAATTCGGTGCACAACACAGCTGACTTCCACCATTGCTGCTTCATATCGTATAGTTTGCGCCATGCGCCGCATTCGTTCATCCCTCTGCGTTTTTCTGATGCTGATTCTCACTGCCACCTTTCTGGCACCGGGTTTCGGTTGGCAATTCGCGGGCGGCACGATGAAAGATGCGCAAGCTTCCGCTGTTCACGACATGGCGGAACACGGTATGCACATGCACGCCGATGCGCAGGATGCCGGTCACGGCATGTCGTGCGTCGATTGCGATTCAGACGATCACGAGCCCTGCGGTGACATGCAGCATCGCTGCTGTCCGGGTCACGTGCTTGGCCATTTGGCCAGTGGTCTGCCCGCTATTCACATCGTGCAACCGATCGTCTCCGCGCTTGCGGTCGACCGTGATCCCAGCCGTTTTTCCTCGCGCATCCCGGAAGGCCTGGAACGGCCGCCCAGACTCGCCTTCACCTGAGCGTCGGCGGCTGACTCTTTCCCGAATCCAGGCTCTTTGAGCCATCTTGTCAGTTTGCCGGCTGTGATTGAATCAGCTGGAGAACTTTCATGCGCATCCTTTCCCGGATTGCAGTATGTCTGGCGTTGGCGGGCAGCATGCCGGCCGGTGCCGAATCAAGTAGTTCGTTGGATCAGGCGTTTGCCATCGCCTGGCAGCGCCATCCTGCGGCGGTTTCCGCCGGTGATCGTCAGCGTGCGCTGGCCGCCAATATTGCCGTAGCCGAGGCATGGACGCCTGAGCCGCCGGCCATCGAAGTCGGCGGACGCAGCGATCGCTTCAACCGCGACCGCGGTGCAGGGGATGTCGAGCTTGGCGTGGTGGTGCCCCTGTGGTTGCCTGGACAGCGCGATGGCAGCCGCCAGCTTGCCCGCGCCGGACAGTTGGTGCTGGATGGCCGTTTGGCTGCCTTGCGCCTGCAACTTGCGGGTGAGTTGCGCCAGGCGTGGTGGCAATGGCAACTTGCCCGTGAGGATGCGCAAACTCTGGCTGTCCAGGTCGAGGCCGCCGCTCGTCTGCGCGATGATGTCAAGCGACGCGTCAAGGCCGGTGAGCTTGCGCCGGCGGATATGAATCTGGCCGATGGGGCGCTGGCCGCATTGCAGGCTGATGTTGCCGAGGCGGATGTCCAGAGCAGTGTTGCGGCTGGGCGGCTCGCCGCGCTGCTGGGCGAGGCACCGCAGCCCCTGTCGCCCCAGGCCGAAGCGCCGATTTCCGATCCATTGCCGGTGGATTGGCTGGCGCAGCATCCTCGCTTGCTGGAACTCAATGCGCTGGCCGAGTAGGCGGCGCGTCGGCAGCAATTGGCCCGCACTCAACGGCGCAATACGCCGGAGCTGATTGTCGCCACCCGCAGGGAGCGAGCTGCCAGCGGCGACCCGATCGACCAAAGCTGGTCGCTGGGCTTGCGTCTGCCGCTGGCTTCCAGCGCACGCCAGGATGCGACCCTGGCCGATGCCGGTGCCGAACGCATCGAGGCTGAGGTCAGCGCCGTGCGCGAGCGCGAGCGCCTGCTGCTCGATGTTCGCCACGCCCGTGCCGCTGAAGCGGCCGTGCAGCTTCGTCTGCAAGCCAGCGAACAGCGCGAACGACTCGCCCGGGAAAATCTGCTCTGGTACGAAAAGGCTTTCCGTCTGGGTGAAAGCGATTTGCCGACACGTCTGCGGGTGGCCGGTGAAGCCTTTGCCGCAGCGCGTGCCGTGCTGCGCGCGAGATTGCAACTGGCAGCAAGTATTTCCGCGACCCGACAGGCCCTCGGCCTGCTGCCCGAATAAAGGAAGGGATCATGAAAAACCCACTATTTGTGCTGTTGACCGTGATGGCGCTCTGGCCACAGCTGGCGACTGCCGGAACAAGGCTGCAGACGCTGCTCGTGGCAGAAAGCGAATTGTTTGAAATTGTCGGACGCATGGACGAAAACGGTCTGGTTTTCCATGTCGACCGTAGTCCTGATAACCAGCCAGTGCTCGCGGCCCGGCTCGCGGTCGAATCCGGCGGACATGAGTTGGCCGCACGCTTCCGCCCTGAACGCGGTGACTACCTGATTGATGATGCGGCCTGGCTCAAGCCGCTGCGTGAGCCGGGAGAACATGCCATGACCTTCACCCTGCTGGCCGGTGATGAAAGCGATCTGCTGGCGTCCACGCTGCAGGTTGCAAGCGTGCCGGACAAACCCGCCGCTGCCGCCGATGCATCGCCGCAACGCACTTTGGGATGGTGGATCTTGCCCCTGTTGGCTGGTGCTTTGATCGGCTTCCTGCTGCGCAGAAGAAAGGACGGTGTGGCATGAAATGGCAATCACGCGCGCGTGTTTTGTTGCTGGCGGTGCTGGCCTTGCCGCTGGCCGCTCACGAGGGCCACGATCATGGCGATGAACGCAAAAGTGTCGTAAATCAAGGCAATCTGCCTCAGCGGATGGCCGATGGCAGCGTGTTTTTACCCAAGCCGGCGCAACGGCAGATCGGGGTGCTGACGCAGCCGGTCAACCCGGCGCAGGTGCCAAAAACCATCGAACTGGCGGGGACCGTGGTTCTTGATCCGCAGCGGGGCGGCCGCGTACAAGCCATGCAGCCCGGGCGCATCGAGCCCGCAGGCAAGGGCGGCATGCCGCTGGCCGGCCAGAAGGTGCGCAAGGGCGAAGTGCTTGCATGGATTGTGCCGGCGCTGGGGCAGATCGATCGTGCCAACCAGGGGGCCTTGCTGGCGGAGTTGCAGGCCGCACATGCTTTGGCGGAACGCCGTCTGGCGCGCCTGCGCGAGTTGTCAGGCACGGTGCCGGGCAAGGAAATCGATGCTGCCGAGAGTGAAGTGCGCAGCCTGAATGGCCGCCTGGCGGCTGCCGGGCAGGGCATCCACGGACGGGAAGCCCTGCTGGCGCCGGTTGGCGGGGTGCTGGCAGCCAGTCACGTGGTCGCCGGGCAGGTGGTCGATGCCCGTGAACTGGTGTTCGAAATCGTCGATCCGGACAGCCTGTACATCGATGCCGTCGCCTACGAGATGCTGGCTCCTGACAGTATTGTGTCTGCGAGTGTGGCGCTGGGCGAGGCTAGCTTGTCCTTGAATCTGCTCGGTACCAGCCGGCGCCTCAGGGAGCAGGCTTTGCCGCTGATCTTCGGGCAGCGCGCAGCGGGTGTCGGTTTGCGTCTGCCGCTGGGGCAGCCCGTGAAAATCCAGGTCAAGCTGCGGTCGACCGCCACTGGTATGCCAGTGCCGAAAAGGGCGGTGGTGCGCAGTCCGGCCAATCAGGACATGGTCTGGGTCAAGGCCGCCCCCGAGCATTTTGTGCCCCGTACGGTGTCGACCGAAGCACTGGATGGCGAACAGCTGCTGGTCGTGCGCGGGCTGGCTGCAGGTGACCGGGTCGTGGTCGATGGCGCCGCTCTGATCAATCAGATTCGCTGAGGTCGCCATGTTTCAGTGGATATTGCAGAAAAGTTTGTCCCTTCGCCTGCCGGTACTGGTACTTAGCGCCCTGTTGATGGCGTATGGCAGCTTCGAGGCCAGCCGCTTGCCGGTCGATGTTTTTCCCGATCTGAACAAGCCGACGGTGACGCTGATGACCGAAGCCGGTGGCATGGCGCCCGAAGAAGTCGAACAACTGGTGAGTTTTCCGCTCGAAAGTGCGCTCAACGGCTTGCCCGGTGTGGCTGGCGTGCGTTCGGTGTCGGCACCGGGCTTGTCGATTGTGTATCTCTCCTTTGATTGGGGCACCGAGTTGTACCGTGCCCGCCAGATGGTGAGCGAACGCCTGACCGGCTTGCAGGGCAGCCTGCCACCCGAGGTGGTGCCACACATGGGGCCGGTGTCTTCGGTCATGGGTGAAATCATGATGCTGGCGATTCCGCTGGATCCGGCCAAGGCGAACGGCATGCAGGTGCGCGAATACGCCGACTGGGTGCTGCGGCCGCGTCTGCTGGCGGTGCCAGGGGTGGCGCAGGTGATTCCGATTGGCGGCGAAGTGCGTCAGTTCCAGGTGCAGCCGGACAGCCGGCGCCTGGCCGATCTGGGGATTTCGCTCGATCAGCTTGAAGCGGCGCTGGCTGGTTATTCGGCCAACACCTCAGGCGGTTTTCTGGAAATGAACGGGCGGGAATATCTGATTCGCCATCTGGGGCGCACGGCGCGTCTGGAAAATTTGCAAAACCTGGCGTTGACCGCAAGAAATGGACAGCCGGTCTTGCTGCGTCAGGTGGCCGAAGTGCGCTTTGCTGCCGCCACCCGGCGCGGTGATGCCGGCTTCAATGGCGAGCCCGCAGTCATTCTGAGCATTCAGAAACAGCCAACGGCCGATACCTTGGCGCTGACCGCGGCACTGGAAGATGCGCTGACCGGGATGCGCTCGGGCTTGCCGCAGGGCGTGCTGGCACCGGAGGTCATTTTCCGGCAAGCCGATTTCATCCAGTCCTCGATCAATAACCTGCAAGCCAAGCTGCTGCTGGCCGCCTGCCTGGTGGCGGCCGTCCTGCTCTTCTTTCTTGGCAACCTGCGCACCATGCTGATTTCGCTGACGGCCATTCCCTTGTCCATCCTGACCGCGATTCTGGTGTTCAAGATGCTGGGGTTGTCGATCAACACCATGACGCTGGGCGGCCTGGCGATTGCCATTGGCGAACTGGTCGACGATGCCGTGGTGGATGTCGAAAACATCCTGCGCCGTTTGCGCGAGGCCAATCGGCGGGGAGATGCCTTGAATATCCGCGAACTGGTGATCGGCGCATCGCTGGAAGTCCGTTCAGCCATCGTCTATGCCACGCTGATCATTGCGCTGGTTTTTGTCCCCCTGTTTGCCTTGCCGGGCATAGAAGGGCGCCTGTTCGTACCGCTCGGCATTGCCTATATCGTTTCCATTCTCGCGTCGCTGGCGGTGTCGATCACGGTGACGCCCGTGTTGTCCTGCTACCTGTTGCCGGCGATGGCCAGCGGGCGAGAGGGCGACACGCCGGTAGTTCGCTGGCTCAAGGCGAAATACCGGCCGCTGCTGCAAAAGGTCCTGGCTGCACCGCGCCTGCCGCTGGCTTGGGTGAGCGTTGCCGTGGTGCTGGCGGTGGTCGCTGTCCCGTTTTTCCCGACCACTTTTCTGCCGCCTTTCAATGAGGGTTCGATGACGGTCAGCCTGCGCTTGAGCCCGGGTGTCACGCTGGGGGAGTCGGTGCGGGTGGCGAGGCAGGCCGAAGTGTTGTTGATGGCGGTGCCCGAGGTGGTGCATGTTGGCCGGCGCTCCGGGCGTGCCGAACTGGATGAGCATGCGGAAGGCGTGCATGTCTCGGAACTGGAAATCCTGCTGCGGCCTTCAACACGGAGCAAGGATGCGGTCTATGCCGACATCCGCCAGCGGCTGGCCAACCTGCCGGGCAGCCTCAATCTGGGGCAGCCGATTTCGCATCGTATTGACCATATGTTGTCCGGGGTCCGGGCGCAGGTTGCAGTCAAGATTTTTGGCGATGATCTCGAGACCCTGCGTGCGAGCGCGGCAGCGCTTGAGGGCTTGCTCGCCGGTATTCCGGGGGTGGCCGATCTTGAAGTCGAAAAACAGGTCTTGGCGCCACAGATCAAGGTCAGTCTGGATTTTGATGCGGTCGCCCGTTATGGTCTTTCGCCCGGTGCCTTGCTGCGCGATTTGCAGCGCATGGTCGAGGGCGGCAAGGTCGCGCAGATCATCGATGGGAATCGCCGTTTCGACCTGATGGTTCGACTGCCCGAGCAAGGCCGGGCGCTTGAAGGGCTGCGGGGTTTGCTGATTGAAACGCCACGCGGTGCAGTGCCTTTGTCGCAACTGGCGCATATCGAGGAGGGCGATGGCCCGAACCAGATCATCCGCGAGGATGGTCGGCGGCGCATCGTGATTTCCTTGAATGCCCAAGGCCGGCCCCTGTCGGAAGTGGTCGCCGACATCCGCCAAGCGACTGCCCGCATGAATCTGCCCGAAGGCAGTTTTATTACCCTGGGCGGGCAGTTTCAGGCGCAGGAAGCGGCGGCAAGGCTGATTTCCGTGCTCGCGCTGGGGTCGACCGGACTCATCTTCATGGTGCTTTATAGCCGCTATCGCTCAGCGGTGCTGGCCGCCCTGATCATGAGCAATGTGCCGCTGGCGCTGATCGGCGCCGTGTTCGGCCTGTGGCTCTCCGGTCAGCCCTTGTCGATTGCCGCGTTGATCGGATTCATCACGCTGGCGGGCATTTCCACCCGCAACGGCATTCTCAAGCTCAGCCACTGGCTGAATTTGATGCGTCTGGAAGGCTTGCCGTTTTCGCCGGCAATGATTGTGCGGGGTGCTGAAGAACGCCTGACACCCGTACTGATGACTGCGCTGGTCGCTGCTTTTGCGCTGGCGCCGCTGCTTTTCGAGGCGGAACAGCCCGGTACCGAAATCCTGCATCCGGTCGCTGTTGTCATCTTCTCCGGTTTGATCGGTGCGACCTTGCTCGACACCCTGATTACCCCAGCACTGTTCAGCCTTTTCGGCCGCAAGGCCGCAGAGCGCCTGAGCCGTGAATCCTCCACTGAAAGCCTTTAACTCACCTCAGGAGACTTCCCATGAAACCTCTGTTTTCCGTTTTTACCCTGCTGGCGTTGTTGACCGCAGCACCCGCATTCGCCCACATGGATCACGGCAAGCCACAATTTGGTGGCGTGGTTGCCGAGGCAGGTATGGCCCAGTTTGAAATTGTGAGCAGCGGCAACGAAATCATCGTGCATGTCACGCAGCATGGTGAGCCGATCAATACCGCAACAGCCACTGCCAAATTATGGGTGCTCGATGGCGCCAGCAAGTCGGAAATGGTGTTGAAGCCGGCTGGCGGCAATCTGTTCAAGGGGACGGGCAAGCTGCCGTCCGGCGCCAAGTTGATGCTGAATGCGAACTGGCCCGCACAAAAGCCGTTGCAGGCTCGTGCCGTGGCGCCTTGAGCGGCGATCGGCCGGGGGAAAAACCGGTTTAGTCCAGCCGGTCGACCGGAATCCGGAACCAGAAACGCGAACCCGCCCCCGGTTCGCTTTCCATGCCGCAACTGCCACCCATCGCTTCGCTCTGTCGTTTGAGCAGGGCGAGGCTCAGGCCGATACCTTCATGCGCTCGCGTGAGATGGGTGTCGAGTTGCGAAAATGCCTGGAAAATGCGTCGCCGGTCACTGGCGGCAATACCAATGCCGGTATCGGTGACGGAAAACTCGAGAATGACGCTGTTGTCCCGCTGCCCACATTCGCCGACGCTGAGGATGATCGAACCCTGATCAGTAAAGCTGATGGCATTGTCCACTAGGCTGATCAGCATGCGTTCCAGCAAGCCGGGATTGCTGGCATAGGTTTTTTGGCTGGGTTCATCGCTGTCGCGGATGATCCTCAGCCCTTTTTGCGTCGCCATGCCATCGAAAATGCGTGCTGCGTGGTTCAGGATATCTTCCGGACAGAAGGGCGTATCGCGCCGCTCCAGGCTGGTGCCGGACTCAAGGCGGGTGAATTCCATGATGCTGTCGAAAATATCCAGCAGGCGCTTACCTGAAGCACTGAGCAAGACGGCTGATTCCTGTCTTTCATGTTCTTCCATGCCGCCCATTTCCATCAACTGGGCGATGCCGAGGATGCCGTTGAGTGGTGTGCGCAGTTCATGACTCATGTTGGACAGGAAGCGGTTTTTTGCCGAGTTCGCAGCCTCGGCCATTTCCCGGGCGTGTTCGAGATTGGCATTGGCTTGCGAGAGTTCCTGTGTGCGTGCCTTGACCTTTTCCTCAAGCACCGCCTGGGCAGCACGTGCAGCCCCGCGCTGGCGCGATAGCAGCCAGACCAGTTCCAGCGTGATCAACAGCAGACTGGTGCCGTAGAGGGCAGCTTTCTGCCACCAGCCTTCCATTATCGCGTCGTGCGCCTCGCCCACAGTGACCAGCAGTGGCAGGTCGTGAATCCGGCGATAGACGTATTCGCGGTCGACCTGGTCGACACGTGACCTGGCACGGTAATCGCCGTCACTGATACCCCGTTCAAGCCCGGCTTCAACTTCCATTAATTTGAACGGTTTACCGACCTGCTCCGGGAGTGCGGGCTGGCGTGCCATCAGCCGCGTATCGCCGGCAGCGAGTGAAAACAGGGACAGGTTGCCATTGTTGCCGATATTGATTTTCGCCAGCATGGCCTCGAAATGTTCCGCCCGAATGGCCGTCTGAACCAAACCTGCAAAACTGCCGTCCGGATGGTTGATGCGCTGGCTGAGCGTGAATAGCCATTTGCCGGTGAAGCGGGAAAGCAGCGGCTCGGAAAGGACAAGGCCGGCGTCCGGATTGTTTTTCTGTTTCTGGAAATATTGCCTGTCGCCGACGTTGACCGCAGGAATTTCATCGCTATCGCCGGCACTGAAAACGACCTGGCCATCGGCATCAATGACCCGCAGACTGTTGATCTGTGTCTCGGGAATACTCTGCTCACGGCGCAGCAATTCGCGGTTGGCCTGACGCACAGTGATCGTTTCGCGCTGGGTCAGGTAGGGCGTAAACGCATGCGCCGCTTCGGTCAGCACAACGTTGATTTTTTCAGTACTGGTGGTGACCTGCTGGGCAATCAGTGCGGCAAGATTGCTTGAGTGCTGACGGGAAAATTTCAGCTCCTGATGATAGGAAGCATATAGATCGCGGCCCAGCAGCGCCGCGAGCGTGCAGAACACCAACAAGAAAAGCAGGTTCAGCCAGTGATCCGGATGGCTCTGGTTTTCGGGAAAATCGCGAACTCTGGCTTCCATGCAGTCGCTGGCTTTGGGGTGAGGGCGGCCATGGTAACGGATTAGGGGGTCTTGCACCAAAGCAGGCGTCGAGCGTCGGGGAGGTGCGGCACTGCGGAAATTGCCCGGAAATGCGGGTTGACCGCAGGCAGGTGCATCATTCAGCGGCCTGCATCCATTTCAGGAGTGTCGAAAACAGCAGTTCAGGCTGGTAGGGTTTGGCGATGAAATCGTTCATGCCGGCATGCATGCAACGCTGGCGATCATCAGAAAACGCATTCGCTGTCATGGCGATGATCGGTGTCCCGGCATGCCCGGGCAGCTCGCGGATACGGCGCGTGGCTTCAAGGCCATCCATGTGGGGCATCTGCATGTCCATCAGGATGATCCGGTAGGGGGTGCGGCTTGCCAGTTCCAGCGCACGTTGGCCGTCTTCGGCGATTTCCGCATGCAGACCGATGTCCTGCAGCATTGAAAGCGTGATTTCGCGGTTGACCGGTTCGTCTTCGGCCAGCAATACCCGAGTCCCTGCAAAGCCCTTGCGCAGCATGTCTTCGGCGCTGCCCGCGGCACGCATGCTGGCGGTCGACATCGTTCCCTGCGCTTTTTTCAGGCGGGCGGTGAACCAGAAAACACTGCCTTTCCCAAGGACGCTGCTGGCGCCAGCCTCTCCATGCATCAATTCGGCAATGCGCCGGGTGATGGTCAGTCCCAGACCGGTGCCGCCGAAGCGGCGATTGGTCGATTGTTCCGCCTGCTGAAATGCGGCAAACAACCCGGGCAGAACGTCCGGCGCAATACCGATGCCTGTGTCTTCGACTTCAAAGCGCAGGCGCGCACTGTCCGAGCTGTCCTCAATTTGGCGCACGCGCAGGGTGACCGTCCCTTCCTGGGTAAATTTCACTGCATTCCCGGCGTAATTCAGCAGGGCTTGCTGCAGGCGGGTGGGGTCTCCCTGAAGCAGTCGGGGCATTGGATGAATTTCAGTGCGCAGCCGGATATTTTTGTTCTGGGCGCGCTCCTGCAGCATGGAGGTGACATTGCCGCAGACGCTCTCGATGTTGACCGGAATGGATTCGAGTTCAAAACATCCGGCTTCTATTTTGGACAGATCGAGAATCGCGTTGATGATTTCCAGCAGGTGGGTGCCGGCCGCTTCCATCTTGTCCAGCCGAACCGACTGCTCGGGTTGCAGGCCACCCATGCGTAGCAGGTGCGCCAAGCCGTTGATGGTGTGCAGCGGCGTGCGAATCTCGTGCGACATGCTGGCCAGAAAGGCGCTCTTGGCCAGATTGGCACGCTCAGCGGCTTCCTTGGCCTGTTGCAGTTGCGCTGTGCGTTCGGCAACTTGCGATTCGAGTTCCTGACGGTACTGGTCGAGTTGCAGTTCGATATTTTTCTGTGCCGTGATATCGGCATGAATGCCCAGCATGCGAATCGCGTGCTGATCCTGATCCCAATTTGCGACCTTGCCTACAGAGCGCAGCCATTTCCAACTGCCATCGGCGGCACGCCTGCGGTATTCGAGGCTTTCAGGCCCGCCTTCTTCAAGGCATTTTTCGAATGCCGCAGCCACTGCAGGCTGGTCATCGGGGTGGATATTGTCCAGCCACAAGGCCAGTGAGCCCTCAAAAAGCCCGGGTTCATAACCCAGCAGGCGGGGATATTCATCGCTGACATAGGCCTTGCCGGTGCTCAAGTCGAGGTCAAACCATGCTTGATTGGCAGCACTCAGGGCCAGTCGCAGGCGCGTCTCGTTTTCGCGCAATGCGTTGGCCTGGCGGAGCTCTTCGGTGATGTCGAGGCTCAACCCTACCAGCGCCACGGGCTTGCCTTCTGCATCCCGCTTGACGGCCTTGATAACGCGCAGATCATGGACCTCGCCATCGGCAAACGGCAATTGTTCCACCGTGGTGGTGACGTCCGCGGAACGCAATGCCTCCTCGTCCGAGATCATGCATTGCCGGCGAAAGGCTTCCGGGATCAGTTCCGTGTAATGGGCAACTTCGGTGAAGCGAGCCTCCGGAATGCCCATGGCCCTGCAGAAGGCTTGATTGACAAAGGAAACCTTGCCCAAGCCGTTTTGCAACCAGATGCCGATTGGCGCGCAGTCGAGAATCAGTTGCAGCGTCTCCTGCTGCTGTTTCAAGGCGTTTTCGGCTTCAAGTTTTTCGGTGATGTCTCGCGCTATGCCAAACAGGCCGATGATCTCGCCTTGGGTGTTTAATACCGGGTATTTCCGGTTGTCTACCCAGCCTTGGCGTCCGTCCTTGGTCTGGTAGGGCTGGATTTCACGGGCCAAAGGCTTGCCGGAAAACACCTGTTTTTCCAGCCGGAAATAGGCATCGGCCAAGTGTTCCGGAAAAACATCGTAGTCGGTCTGGCCGATCAGATCAGTCCAGTGTTGTGTCGAGTGGGTAATGCTGACCAGGGTCTGGCTGGCCCCGGTGAAGACATGATTTCGATCCTTGAAGTAGATGAAGTCATCCGAGCTTTCCATCATTGCCCGGAAATTCAACATGGTGTGTTCCGCATCGGTATCCGAGGCCAGCCGCCGAGCATCCTGCAAGCAGATTTCACGTTCACCGGAGGTCTCGCCTGTGCTGGCTAATCGGCATTCGCCCCGGCAGCAAATAATGCGCCCGTTGGCGTGACGGATCCGGATCGTGAAGCTGCCTGGCGGCGGCAGCTCGCGGGCGCAGAGATTGTGCGCAATATCGTGGTCATCCGGGTGAATCAGATCGAGAAGCCTGATGCCACCATTCAGGATCGTTTCCGGCAAATAGCCGAGAAGTGACATACTGGCGCTGACACTCAGGATTTCCGGAATTTCCCCCGGAACAAAGCGAACGTAGCAAGCGGAATCCATGTTCTCCAACATCTGGTCGATCCTCCTCTTTGGATATCATAGCCCAGTGTTGTATCCGGAATACGATCTGCAACAGGGGGGAACGGTATAATCGCGGTCTTTCCCTAGATTCAAGACCACCGTGACCCAGCTCGACGACGAAATTTCACGCCGCCGCACCTTTGCGATCATTTCACACCCCGACGCGGGTAAAACCACACTGACCGAAAAACTGCTGTGGTTCGGCGGCGCCATCCAGGTTGCCGGCGAAGTCCGCGCGCGCAAGGCATCGCGCCACGCGACCTCGGACTGGATGGAACTGGAAAAGCAGCGCGGCATTTCGGTGACCTCGTCGGTCATGCAGTTCCCGTACCGCGAGTGCATGATCAATCTGCTCGACACGCCGGGCCACGAGGACTTCTCAGAAGATACCTATCGCACGCTGACGGCGGTCGATTCGGCGACCATGGTCATTGATTCCGTAAATGGCGTTGAGGCGCAGACGATCAAACTGTTGAACGTCTGCCGCATGCGCGACACGCCGATCCTGACCTTCATCAACAAGCTCGACCGCGAGGGCAAGGAGCCGATCGACCTGCTCGACGAAATCGAGTCGGTGCTCGGCATCCAGTGCGCCCCGATGACCTGGCCGATCGGCATGGGCAAGCGTTTCCGCGGCGTCTATCACCTCTACGACGAC
>CALAGF010000031.1 GCA_937892345.1 uncultured Rhodocyclaceae bacterium
AGTAGCTGCCTAATCTCCAGCAGGGATTGCCCCATCGGCTGATGATAAGCAGTATCCAGCTGTTTAGCTACATCAATCACGCTTCTCTCCGGCGCACTCTGAAAGTGGTACTGATAAAACCCTGCGCGCTCTATCAGCACATCAACCGCTATCTCGTCCCGTTGTGCCGGATAAAGCCAACTGATGTTTTTTGGGCTATTTGCATCCTAGGGTTGAATCGGCGATATCCCAAAAAATAGACATTAGTCAGTTTTGTGCAATACGCGGTTGATTTGTCCTGCAACCATGATAGTCTGTTTTATGCAAACTATGGTTGGAGAACCGCATGGCAGAACATACAGGCTCAGGCGCATCACTGGCAGATTTCATCTGGAAAAATGCTGAAGACCTTTGGGGTGATTTCAAGCACACCGACTTTGGCAAAATCATATTGCCGTTCACGCTGCTGCGCCGCCTTGAGTGCGTTTTGGAGCCGACCCGCAAGGAAGTCTGTGACTCTCATGCTGCTCATAAGGCATCCGGGATCGACATTGACCTGATCCTGCGTCAAGCCACTCGCTACCCGTTCTACAACACATCTGAATACGCGCTGGGTAATTTGGGCAGCACCAAGACCCGCCAGAACCTCCAAGACTACATCGCCCACTTCTCCGACAATGCTCGGATTATCTTCGAGCAATTCGATTTCTCGAATACTGTTATCCGGCTCGACAAGGCCGGTGTGCTATTCAAGATTTGCAAGAATTTTGCAGGCGTTGATCTTCATCCAGAGGTCGTATCGGATCGGGTCATGAGCAATCTGTACGAACACCTCATTCGCCGCTTTGGTGCTGAGGTGAATGAAGGGGCTGAGGACTTCATGACGCCCCGCGATGTGGTGCATCTGGCCACGGCTCTGCTTCTTGATCCCGATGATGCGCTCTTCGAGTCCAATCCCGGTTTGATCCGCACCCTGTATGACCCGACCTGTGGCACAGGCGGCTTCCTGACCGATGCCATGAACCACGTCGCTGAATACAGCAATCGCTTCAAAGTTCCGCCTGTGCTTGTTCCGCACGGACAAGAGCTTGAGCCTGAAACTCATGCCGTCTGCCTGACCAGCATGTTGCTTCGCACGCTGGAGTCTGATCCTGGCCGCGACCTGTCGAAGAATATCCGGCTGGGCAGCACTCTCTCCAATGACCAGTTCGCCAACGAGCGTTTCCATTACTGCCTCTCGAATCCTCCTTTTGGCAAGAAATGGGAGAAAGATTCCGACGTCGTAAACACCGAGCACAAAGAAAAGAAATACGACGGTCGTTTTGGCCCAGGCCTGCCGCGCATCAACGACGGCTCCATGCTGTTCCTGCTGCACCTAGCCAGCAAGCTGGAGTTGCCGGAGAACGGCGGTGGCCGCGCCGCTATCGTGTTGTCCGGTTCGCCCTTGTTTAATGGTGGCGCATCGTCAGGAGAATCTGAAATTCGTCGCTGGCTGCTTGAAAACGATCTGGTTGAAGCCATCGTGGCGCTGCCCACGGAAATCTTCTTCCGCACAGGCATCGGCACTTACCTCTGGATCCTCTCGAACAAAAAGGCTGCGCACCGGGAAAAGAAGGTGCAACTGATCAATGCCACAAGTTTCTGGTCGTCGATCAAGAACGAAGGCAACAAGCGCCGCAGCGTTGATGATGATCATCGCAGCCAAATCGTCGACATCTATGCCGCTGCCGAGAACAGCGAAGTCTCCCGGATGATCGATTACCGCAGCTTTGGCTATCGCCGCATCAAGGTCTTGCGTCCGCTGCGCATGTCGCTGGTCATCGACGACAAAGGGCTGGCCAAGCTGCAAGACGAAAAGGCGTGGCAAAAGTTATCGGCAGAGCACCAACAAATCTGGCTGGACGCATTGCATCTGCACTTGGGCACGACCCAACTCGTTGGTTGGGCAGAAACCTTCGCCGATGAAATGGTGCGTTCGGTGCTGGCTGCTGGCACGGTTATCAAGGCAGGCAAACCCTTCGTGAAATCCTTGGTGAATTCATTTGGTCAGCGCGTTCCGCAGGGTGAGGCGGTACTCGATGCGAATGGTGTAGTGATCTCCGATCCTGAATTGACCGACTACGAGAATGTGCCGCTGACCGAAGACATCCGCGACTACCTTGCTCGTGAGGTGCTGCCACATCTGCCGGATGCCTATATTGATGAGTCCTTTTGCGACGAGAAGGACAAGAAAGTTGGCCGCGTGGGTTACGAAATCAACTTCAACCGCTTCTTCTACAAATATGTACCGCCGCGCAAGCTGCATGACATCGATGCCGAACTGAAACAGGTTGAGTCGGAGATTGCCGCACTTCTCGCTGAGGTAGCCACAGAATGAGCCAATTAACCCACGCACCGGACGCTCTCCTGTCAGAAATCCGTGGCTTGATAGACGATGCCAGGCGGCAAGTTGCCCAGATCGCCAACAGCGCCTTGACGCTTACCTACTGGAAAATCGGCAAGCGAATTGGCGTTGAAATTCTTGGCGGTGAGCGTGCTGCCTACGGTAGCCAGATTGTCGTATCGCTGGCACGACAATTGGAGCAGGACTACGGCAACGGTTTTGGAGAGAAAAATCTCCGCAGAATGATCCAGTTCGCCGAAGTGTTCCCCGATGAAGGGATTGTCGTATCGCTGATACGAGAATTGACCTGGACGCACTTCATTGCCTTATTGCCGCTGAAAGACCCGCTCGCCCGCGAGTTCTACGCCGAAATGTGCCGTGTGGAGCGCTGGAGTGTTCGTACCTTGCGGCAGAAGATCAACGGCATGCTTTTCGAGCGCACGGTCCTGTCGAAAAACAGCGAGGAAGTTGTCCGACAGGAATTGGCCACCTTGCGCGACGGGCAGATGACGCCGGATATGGTGTTCCGTGATCCATATCTGCTCGATTTCCTTGGCCTCTCTGGCGCTTACAGCGAAAAAGACTTGGAGGCGGCCATCCTGCGCGAAATGGAGTCCTTCCTGCTCGAAATGGGCAGCGGATTCTGTTTTGTTGAGCGGCAAAAGCGCATGAGCGTCGGCGGAGATGATTTTTACCTCGACCTCCTGTTCTATCACCGCCATCTGCGCCGCCTGGTGGCCATTGAACTGAAGCTGGAGAAATTCCAGCCCAGCCACAAAGGCCAGATGGAGCTTTATCTGCGCTGGCTGGACAAGCACGAACGCACTGTCGGCGAAGAACCTCCGATTGGTCTCATTTTGTGCGCGAGTGCCGATGCCGAGCAGGTAGAACTGCTGCAACTGGATGAGGCCTCCATTCGGGTCGCGGAATACCTGGTCGAATTGCCGCCCGTTGCGGTACTGCGGGAGCGTCTGCATCGTGCCATCGAGCACGCACGGGAACGCACCGCCCTGGCTGCGTCGGATGGAGAGCAAGCATGAGTCACTACAAGCCTTACCCGGCCTATCGGGATTCCGACGTGGAATGGATTGGGCAGGTGCCGGAGCATTGG
>CALAGF010000032.1 GCA_937892345.1 uncultured Rhodocyclaceae bacterium
GCGAAGACACTCTTTCCCTACACGACGCTCTTCCGATCTGCTTGAGTTGTAGCAAGCCGGGAAGGTTGATTTTCATTGCTCCACGAATTCCGTACTGGATGGCGTCATTATTGCGTCGGAATACTGGCGAAGTCGATCAGCGGGCCGAGATCCCGGCGATCAGCGAGATCGAATTCCGAGAAGAAGACGCGCCGGTCAGTGGCATGGCCATGCGCCTCCAAGTACGCCGTCAGTTGTGGATCGGCAGAAATACCGATGAACCGCCAGCCGCACTCGTAGTCGTGCCAGCCCTTGATCGGGGTAACGGTTGCCGTCTGGTAGGGATAGGCTTCGTTGTTGAAGCTGCCGTCGGAGATGGCGGTACCGCCGGCGGGGTTGTTGAAGCAAAATTCGGTGACGACGATTTCCATGCTCAGGCTCCCGTGGCAGCGACGAACTTCCCAACGATCACGACCGTCTGAGCCGCGTGGACAGGGCTCTTCGTCTCCCGGTTGATAAAGGTGGGGGTGAAATACGGGTTATAGGTTGTCGGTAATCCACCGGCCGCCAGGATGGCACTGTGCTTTTCCGTCAAGGACGGGGATGGGATCTCATCCTGGCAGACTTGAACGATCCCCCCGCGCACCGTGGCATGGACATTTTTGGCGCGTTCGCGGATCACCCGCTGGCGCCCGGCCTCGGATACGCGGAAGGAGCAGTCTGCGAGTTCGATGGCACTCACATGCCCGACGACGCGGCCCTTGTCCGGACCCTCTGCCGCTCGGACTGACAGATAGCCGGTCTTGTGCAAGTTGAGATAGACGTCACAGAGCAAACCATTGGTGATTGGCATAACCTGATCCTTGTTCTGGCCCAGGGCAAGCTGTTCGAGCTTGGTCATGGTCAGAGAGGGGGTTGAAAGGTAATGACGACAGAGTACGCCATTGCCTATGCCATTTCTGGGAAGGCTTTCCGGTCAGAATTGGGACAGGGACTGCCCCCTGTCCCTGCGACAGTTACAACTCTACCAATTCATCCTGCAACGGAAAGTAGATCGCCGTCCGTAACGGAAGCGCTTCCGACTGAAACAGGTTCGCATACCGTTGCAGTTGGGGGCGGAAGGATTCGGCGCGCGTGGCAAGGGCATCACGGCCAACGCCATTGGCGAGCCGCACGGTCTTGTAATCGATGATCCACCGCTGGTTATCAAAAACGAATGTGCGGTCGATTACATGATTTGACGTGCCCTTCTGACCAAGACTCGTCCAGGCCTCTTCGGCAGCACCGTGAAGGTGATCCGCCAGGAGCCACTGGCCGACCTCGCTGTTCAGCGTCCGAATGATTGCTTCCGCAGCCTCGTCAGAGCCCGCGATAGCGTCCTGCGCATGCCCTTGGCGAGTAAGCCAACGCTGCCAGGCAGGCTGCAAAGCTTTGACACGACTGATAGGCCAGTTCGCCAGCCCATCGACGACGATCTGTTGCAATACACGGTGCACCAGGGTGCCTACGGATGCTTCCAGCCGTTGCGCGCCTTCCAGAGCTTCCAGAGGGAGCGGAGGATTGTCGTTTTCAATTGCCTGGCCCTGACCTTGCAGCAACGTGGGCGTTGCCGGCTGACGAAGCCGGATCAAAGGCGGCACAAAGGCGCTAGGCGTGTTCGCTGGCAACTGGTTGGCGTCTGCCTGCACGGCCAATGCAGCCGCTGCGAATACGGGTTGTGCAACGTCGTTCCAGATCAGAGCAAGCAAGCTACCCGAGGCCGGGGTGCTGAGCCCGTCAAATTTGGTGAGGTCGGACTTGGCCACCCCAACCAGATGGAGCTTGCGGATTGCCCGCGTCGCGGCCACGTATAAAAGGCGCTCGTCTTCATGCGCAGCGCGTTCGTTTTCGAGACGCCGCAAGGTGTCATAGGGGATCGGGTCTTTGCCGGTGCCCTTGCGCCTCATCGGAGCAACAAGCAGATTGGTGTGCCCATGAGGACCAGCAACTTCATCCCACAGCAAAAGAGGCGTGTCATTCCCCCCGGTTTCGTGGTCCAGTCCGAGGACAATTACCGTGTCGAATTCCAACCCCTTGGATTTGTGGATGGTCATCATTTGGACCGCATCACCCAGGGGATCAGCCGGCGCAAACAGCTTTGCTGCGCGACTGGCCAGCTCGTCGGCATCAAGCTGATGCTCGAAGGTCAGACTGTCCATCAGATCAAAGAAGGCAGTGACATCGGCCATGGCGGACGGCAAATCAAGACAGCGAGGACCATCCAGCATCAGCCAAACTCCCTCAAGCCAACGGCGGGGAGATTGACGGTCGCGATTAGCGAATGCCTGCTGGAAAACAGAACGGACATGCAACAGTCTCATCTGCCCGTCTGCGGAGAGGCGTTGAACGCGCTCCTCCTCATTCATCAGTTTCCAGATCGTCTGGGCATGGTTGTCGCCGGCGAGGGCATGCAGGTCCGCCAGCGTCAGGCCGCACCAAGGGGCGCGCAGGACAGCAAGCCAGTGCACCCGGTCAGCGCGATGGCAGAGGGCGCGATACAGGGTGAGAAGATCCTGTACGTGTTGCCGTCCATCCAGGCCTTCGATATCGACAGCCTGGAAGCGCAGGGAAGGGCTTCTGTGTCGGATTTCAGAAACAAGGGCGTCGAGGTGCTTCCGAGCACGAACCAGAACCGCAATTTTCTCGGTCGGCGCTTGCTGGCGTGCCTTGATAATCAGATCGAGAACACAGGCCGCTTCAGCGCCGGCGGAATCAGAGCCGGGGCGTTCGATCACTGCATGCACCGTAACCCCAGCGTCGGCCCTCGCCGGCTTGGTCGCAACCGACTCTGCGTAGCGTACAGCGCCTGCCTCTGGGCTGTCTTCGGCCGGGAAAACCGTCGGGAAAGTAGCGTTGACCCAATCAACAATCGCCGGGAAGGAGCGATTGTTGCGGCAAAGGCGCAGGTGTTGGAGGCGAATATCGCCAATCCCAAAATCGCGAACGCGCAGGAACAGCCCAACGTCGGCCTTCCGGAAGCGGTAGATCGACTGCATGGGGTC
>CALAGF010000033.1 GCA_937892345.1 uncultured Rhodocyclaceae bacterium
ACCTGGAACGGGGCGCTGTTCAGTGCGGCAACGATCCGATTACCGGTGTCGACCCGGACCAGCCAGTCGCTGACACAACGGCTGAAGGGCTTTGTCCTGCAGGAACCGGCCGTTCGCGAGCGACATTCTTTCCGCTCGCAACTGTATCGGATGTATGACGGACGCCCCTTCCATTGAACAGAATGGCGGTGTTCATTCGATTTCGGACTCGATGTCCGTGTTACGCCACTCGAGAGGCAATTCCGACTGGGCACAGTACCGAGCGTCAAGAGCGACGACGTCCTGCTCCTTGGCCAAGAAGCGGGAGTCATTATCAAGTATGTATTGCAGATGCCGAGTCTCCGGCGCGTCCCCCTGGAAATCGGCGCACTCTTCTTCCACGCGATAAGTGGCTGGACCGGTCTGCTCGATACGCTTGAACTCGCAGAAATACCGCGCTCCGCCGATGCCATTCCGTCTCAGAAGCAAGAGGGTGGCGTTCGAGGCTTTGGCGCAAGGCGTATCGCTGGCGACGTAGTAGCCGCGCTGCAGCGGGAGGACAGCCACCTGCCGGAGGCTTTGCGCTGTCGTTGCGCGGACGTCTCGGGAGGCTTGGAGCTCAGGCGAAGGATTGCACGCTGCACTCAGGAGGCATAGCAGGATGATCCGGCACTGAGCCCACTTTGCCCTCGTGACGGACGTCTGGAGGGTACCAGGCGCCTTGCTCATGATGCCGGCATGGCCAAGTTCAACGCCTTGCCGATCTCAGTGGCAACGCCCTTGGCAGTGACCTCATCCAGTCCGGCAGCGAGCACATAAGCCTTTCCGGCAGCTTCGACTTCAACCCGATACGCCACCTCGGCAAGTGCTCGCCGACCCGCCAGCCCCATCGTGACGCCGGTGGGAATGCCTTGATTCGCGTCGTAAACGATCTCGACGCCCCCAGCGAACTTGTTCCTGATGCGCAGGTCATGAATGTCGTCCTTACGCAAGAAGGTTCCGTCGGTCTCAATGCCTTCTGGATTCACGCGAAAACGGCGAGGTGCCGTGGGATTGCCACCCCGGTGGTCCTGCAGCAAGACCAGCCATGTCAGCAAAGCGAAGATCAAGCCCAGGACCCACAGGTAAGCCATTCCACTTCCCACGACGCCTGCGCCCAGGATGATCGAGAGCACGGCAGGAAACCAGAGAATGGGCGGCGCAGCGGGAACAACTGTCAACTGCAGCCAAGCGCCATCTTCCTGTTTGACATACTCGGCCGCATTCTTCGAGGAGGCGCGGAAACGCCGGTATGCAAAGAACAACAAAATTGCGGCGAACGCATATTTGACGGCAGCTTCTCCGAGGGATCTAGGACTGGCCAGCAGCAGAAACCAAAGGCCTGCAACACCATAGATGACTGCAATGACTCGATTCATAGTTCTCCCTTCCTTCGCAACCGAATAGAGATTCCGCACGAGGACGTCGAACGCGAAAATTACCTGAAAGATGTCATAAAGTCAGCATCTCGAATTCTCAAGGCACCGGCTCGTCCTCAATCTGAGCGAAGCTGCCGTTCGAGTGACGACGCTACAGACAGGCCGACCGGCAGCAGTTGGCCGGCAGCAGCCCGTCGTTGCCTGATGGATCCAACCCCTCCGCTGCTATAGTGCAGTCGGCTTCTGACGTTCAGTGCAGCCGTCTTCTGAAAACGACAGCGCGACACAGTAAATCAAGGCATTGCGGTTCTCGAAAATAGTTCTTGAAAGGCTATTCTCGACCCCTTAGCATTGCAATGAGTTTCGATAAGAAAGGATACCCATGCGACCGTCCGTTGTGCTCGACATGAAACGAAGTGCAGTGCGCGAAGCAGTAAGCCGTTTTCGCACGGCGAACCCGCGCGTCTTCGGATCGGTGCTGCATGGTACTGACCGCGATGGCAGCGACCTCGATCTACTGGTCGATGCGCTGCCGGGTGCCACGTTGTTGGACTTGGGCGATCTGCAAGACGACCTGGAATCCTTGCTTGGCGTTCCCGTCGATTTGCTGACGCCCGGCGATCTGCCGCCGAAGTTTCGGGCCAAGGTACTCGCGGAAGCGCAATCGGTATGAGCGAGAACCACCGACTGCCCGACTACCTCGATCACATCCAGCAGGCAGCAACCGATGCGTGCAGCTTCGTGGAAGGGCTGACCAAAGACGACTTCCTGGCCGACAAGCGCACCCAGCAGGCTGTCATCATGAGCCTGATCATCATCGGTGAGGCCGCTACGAAAGTGATGGAGGGCTACGCCGGCTTTATCCAGGCGCACCCCGATGTGCCGTGGCGCAGCATGCGCAACATGCGTAATCGCATGGCCCACGGCTATTTCGCCATCAATCTCGATGTGGTGTGGGAGACGGTACAAGAATGGCTGCCGGCGTTGCAGAAACAACTGCCTGCCGTGCGCCAGGACGCCGACGATGAAGCCCTTCACAGCGAAGTCAGCCGTGTCACGAGTGTCATCAAGGACATTGCGGACCAGACCAACCTGCTGGCGCTCAATGCAGCCATCGAAGCCGCTCGCGCCGGAGAAACCGGGCGCGGCTTTGCCGTGGTGGCCGACGAAGTGCGCAAACTTGCCGAGCGAACCGCCAGAGCGACACAGGAAATCGGACAAATGACGCAGAGTATACAAAACGAAACCCAACACGCGGTCGACGGCAACTCACCCCAAGGCTGTGGAAGCAACACTTCGCGGCCAATCCGCTTCGATCCGATCTCCACCCGCGCTCGAAGTAGGCAAGAACGCCGCTCGGTTACCGCTTACGTTGCTGCTGGCCACCCTGATTGCCTCCAAGAGACGGACCGCCGAAGTGGTCGAGATCGTGGCCACAGTCAAGCTGCTCCGCCGGTCGGAAAGAAGCTGGTAACATTTGTCACCTTTCCCAGAGTGACGCTCATGCGGCCGATCCGATGTCTTGCCTTCCTGGTCCTGTCGTTGGTCTTTGCTGGGTGTGGTGAGGGTGTCGATCGAGAACCCGCGGTCGCAATCTCCACATCCCCGCCCCCCGTTGTAAAGCCGCGAGTGGCGTTGGTCATGAAAACGCTGACCAATCCGTTCTTCGTTGAGATGGAGAAGGGTGCGCGCAAGGCGGAGATTGAGCTCGGCATTGAACTGATCGTCAAGACGGCAGCGCAGGAAACCTCATTCGAACAGCAGGTTTCGATCGTCGAAGATCTAGTTCAGAACAAGCGGGCCGATGCGCTCGTGATCGCCCCTGCGAATGCACACCATCTGATTCCTGCGGTGCGAAAGGCGCGTGATGCGGGTATTCCGGTGGTGATTATCGATGCCCGCCTGGATGCCACCCAACTCGCAGTGGCGGATCTCGCCGGCCTGCCCTTTATCAGCGTGGACAACGAGAAGGGGGCCTATCTCGCGGTCAAGGCGCTGAGCGCAGGGATTGAAGTGCCGACCACGGCAGCCATTCTCGAAGGCATTCGTAGTGCCGAGAATGCGCAGGCGCGCAAGCAAGGTGCGGAGCGTGCGTTTTCAGAGAACACGGCGATCCGAGTGGTTGCCAGTGAAACCGCCAACTGGAAGATCGATGAGGCCTATGAGGTAACCAGGAAAATGTTCGAGCTGCATCCGGGCATCGGCCTGCTGTTCGCCGCCAACGACATGATGGCACTGGGGGCCTTGCGATACTTGAGCGACAATGGGCTGAGCTCGGTCAAGGTGGCCGGTTTCGACGCCTTGCCCGAAATCCGGACCATGGTCGATCAGGGCAAGCTAGCGGTTACCGTCGACCAGCGCTCGGCGGAGCAAGGTTATCAAGGTGTTCTGTATGCGATTCGCCTGCTCAAGGGCGAAAAAGTGCCATCAGAAACGCTGATCGATGTGGCGCTGGTCAGCGCGCCGAAGTAGGCCCGGGATTGCGTTTGAACATCATGACGATCAAATTCGCCGCTCCCTTGGCGGAGTCGGCCCGTTGCTCATGGGTGGGGGGCGGATGCGGCTGAACCTCACCCAGCGCTTCATTGTCTACCTGATTGTGCTTAGCATCCTGCCACTGTTGGTGGTGGGCTTATCGGCGATACACCTGTCGAACCAGGCTCTGGAACATGAGACGCGCAGCAGTGCGATTCAACAGGCTCACGACAAGGCTGCCCTGCTCAACGGGCAGATGGCGCAGATCGAAGCATTGATCGCTAACATCAGCGGGGTTGAGCAGATTGTCGAGGCGGTCTCGGCTGAGCCGCCCGATGGCGATGTGTTCACGCGCCTGGCCACCCAGGCGCAGATCGGCTACGTGCTCAACAATTACATCAACCTGGACGGCCTTGTCTCCATCGACATTTTTACCTTGGGGGGTAGTCACTACCACGTCGGCGACACCCTGGTTTCAAATAACCTGGATGTAACGGCGCGCGAACAGTTGATCGCAGAGACCCTGGCCGCTCCCAGCCGGATACATTGGGCAGGTGTGCAGGCCAACCTCAATCGTGACTCCGCCCACCGCCAGGTGGTAACGGTAGCCCGAGTGATTCGCCGTTTCGATCTGGCGACTTCGCGCGAGGTCCCGGTCGCCTTGCTGCTGATCAACTACGACCCACACCAGATTCGCCGCGAGTTCAGCAAAGCAGGCGTTAGCGAAGATCGCCTGCTGATCGTGTTGGACGGGCGTGATCGCCTCGTATATCACCCCGATCCAGCACGCCTCGGCTCGCACGCAGAACCAGCGTTGATTGCCCAGCTGGCCGAAGCACACAGCGCGACGGTAACGATCAATGCTGCAAGTGGAGTACTCATTAGTCAAGTCGCCCTGCACGCTCCCGGCTGGCGACTTGCGATCTTGGTTCCGGAAGAAACGCGGTATCGCTCAGCGCAGGCCATTGGACGGACCACCACCGTGGCGATGCTGGTGTCGCTCCTTATCGTGGGCGTGGGGGCGGTCTTGTTCGCGCGCCGGGTGGTGCAACCGATTCGTGATGTTGCCAGACGCTTCGGGCAACTACGCGACCTGCCCGATGCCGAATTGCTGCCGCTGGCGCCGCGCGGCGATGACGAGATCGGCAATCTCTCGCGCGGGTTCAATGCCTTTCTGGATGGTTTGAATGTCCGGCGTCAATCCGACGCAAAGCTCCAACTCGCAGCAAGCGTATTCAGCCACGCCCGTGAAGGTATCGTTATCACCGATGCCGATGGCCACATTATCGAGGTCAACGACGCCTTCACCCGTATCACCGGCTATCCCCGAAACGAGGTACTCGGCCGCAACCCCCGCATCCTCAGCTCCGGGCGCCATGATCGAGCTTTCTATGACGAGATGTGGCGTGATCTGCGCACCCGAGGGTACTGGGAGGGGGAGGTCTGGAATATGCGCAAGTCCGGACAGGAGTACGCCCAGTCACTCGCAATCGCGGCCGTGCGCGGGAGCGATCAGCAGACCTCCCACTATGTGGCGCTGTTCTCGGACATCACGCGGCAAAAGGACAATGAGCAGCAGCTCAGGCATATCGCGCACTTCGATCCGCTCACCGGCCTTCCCAACCGGGTGCTGCTGGCCGATCGCCTCGAGCAGGCCATCGTACGGGTAAGGCGCAGCGGCCTGCCGCTGGCACTGGCTTATATCGATCTGGATGGGTTCAAGTCAGTAAATGATGTACATGGCCATGACGTCGGCGATCAACTGTTGGTGACCCTTGCCGCGCGCATGAAGGATTGCCTGCGCGAGGGCGATACCGTCGCCCGCCTGGGTGGCGACGAGTTCGTCGCCGTAC
The DNA here is from genome assembly GCA_937892345.1 of uncultured Rhodocyclaceae bacterium. Lineage (GTDB taxonomy): Bacteria > Pseudomonadota > Gammaproteobacteria > Burkholderiales > Rhodocyclaceae > Azonexus. The sequence continues at coordinate 5,726 of CALAGF010000033.1, forward strand.
TTGCCGATCTGAGCAATCAGAGTACAGCGAAGGATCTGATCGATCGATTGCTGTCCGTCATCGCCCAACCGGTAAAGGTGGATGGCGTGGTCGTTCAGGTTTCCGGCAGCATCGGGATTTCCCACTACCCGCAAAGTGATGATGTCGATCCCGATCAGTTGCTGCGCCAGGCGGACCAAGCGATGTACCAGGCCAAGGTCGCGGGCAAGAACCGTTACCATATTTTTGACACCGCACGGGATGCAAGTCTGCGCGGTCAGCACGAGCACCTGGAGCGCATCCGGGAGGGATTAATCAAGAACGAGTTCGTGCTTCACTACCAGCCCAAGGTCAACATGCGCAGCGGCGAGGTGATCGGAGCCGAGGCCCTGATCCGGTGGCAACACCCGGATCAGGGCCTGCTTGCACCCGTGGAGTTTCTGCCGCCGATCGCACAACATCCGCTGGAAGTGGAACTGGGACGCTGGGTGATCGACACTGCGCTGACCCAGATCGCGGCATGGCAGGACGCGGGAGTCGATTTACCGGTTAGCGTGAACATCTCCGGCTTTCATCTGCAGCAGGCCGGTTTTCTGGATGAACTGCGAGCCCTGCTGGCAGCGCACCCGAACGTGCCGCGCGGCTATCTTGAGCTAGAAGTGCTGGAGAGTAGCGCTCTCGAAGACATCGCCCTGGTCTCCGCGGTTATCGATGCATCCGCGACGCTCGGAGTCAGTTTTGCGCTCGATGATTTTGGCACCGGTTATTCGTCGCTCACCTATCTCAAGCGCCTGCCGGCGCAAGTGCTCAAGATCGATCAGAGCTTCGTTCGCGACATGCTGCAGGACTCGGACGACCTCGCTATTCTAGAAGGAATACTGGGGCTGGCCACCGCCTTTCGGCGCAGGGCGATTGCCGAGGGGGTGGAGACGGTGGCGCACGGCGAAACCCTGCTGCGGCTCGGCTGCGATCTGGGCCAGGGCTATGGCATCGCCCGACCGATGGCGGCGGCCGATCTGCCTGCGTGGCGCCAGCGTTGGCGCCCCGACCCACGATGGGCGCATGCACACTGCCTCGACCGCGAGCTGATGCCGGTGCTGATTGCCGGTGTCGAGCATCGAGGCTGGATTGTTGCCCTGGGGGAACACCTCGATGGCAGGCGCGACGCGCCGCCGCCACTCGATCATCATCAATGCCGATTCGGCCAGTGGCTCGACAAGACCATCCATCAGCCGCGCCACGCCGCAACCTTCGCCACCATTGAAACCTTACATCTCCGGGTACACGCGCTGGCCGCCGACTTGCTCAAGCGGCGTTCGCAGGGTCACGATGTCGAAGCTTTGGCCGGTATGGCGGAACTTCACGCACTCTGGGACGCGCTGCTGGTCCACCTCGAATACCTGTTGAAGGACGATCCGCGCAGCCTGGCGCCGTCGTCTGGAGGCGGATCAAACTGTCGATAGAGAATCCCCCCTGAATCGCCCCGGGTTTGGTGGAGTCGGCACCGGTCGTAGCTTCCGGACACTTAAAGACCGTCAATCTCCGTGCGGTTCCGCCCCCGCTGCTTGGCTTGATACAGCGCCGCATCGGCTGCGGCCAGTAACAGGAATAGCTGTCATTTTCAGAAGACGACTGCACCAGACAACGCGGTTTGAAGGCTGTTGTGCA
>CALAGF010000034.1 GCA_937892345.1 uncultured Rhodocyclaceae bacterium
CAACGAGACCCGCGCGCTTGGCTGACGAGGCGGGCGTCGTGGTCGAATCCGTCCTGCCCGAGCGTGATGCCGTGCGCGAAATCCTGGTGATCCATGTCACCCGGATTGGCGACACCTTGCTGTCTACGCCGACCTTGCGGGCGATTGCGGCATATTTTCCGAATGCACGCCTGACCGTACTCGGCCACGCCAAACGGGTGGATATCCTGCGTCATTTGCCTTTCATCGAGCATGTGGGCGGGATCAGCAAGAAGACTGCCGCCTTCAGGGGCTGGCTGCCCGGCAAACGCTATGACCTGGCCTTCGTCTTCGGTCACGATCTGCCGCTGATCCGCTATGCCCAACGCGTGGCTCGGCGAGTGATCGGGCAGGCTCAGGACAATCCGGCGTGGGAGCGCGGGCTGTTTCATGTCGCAGCCCGACTGCCTTTTCAGTCGCGCCATGCAGTGCGGCTCCAATATGGCTTGATCGAAGGGCTGGGCATTCCGCTTGGGGAGTGCCGGCTGGCCTACCGGGTCACCCAGGAAGAATCCGCGTGGGCAGCTGCCGAGCTGCTGCGCCGTGGCGTGAAGGGACGTTTCCCCTTGCTTGGTCTGCAGATTGCCAGTTTTCCAACCAAAGGTTATCGCGATTGGCCGATGGAAAATTTTGCCGAGCTGGCCGAAAGGGTGGCGCAAGCCTATCCCAATGCCCATTTTCTGATCTTTGGCGGCGATCTGGAGCGTCCCAGGACCGAGGCGCTGGCTGCTCGTCTGGGATTGCGGGCAACCCATCTGGCGGGCGCCCTCAGTCTGCGCGAAACCGCGGCGATGATGCAGCAGCTGGATTATTACGTAGGTGTCGATACCGGGCCGACACACATCATGGGTGCGCTCCAGAAACCGATGCTGGCTTTCTACCATCCCTCGTCCCCCAGTCCCAATCTATGCCCGCTGGATCATCCCGCCCTGACCGTGATCGACCATCCGCTGGCGGGTCAGGTGGGTCCGGAGGCGCCCATGTCGGGCATCAGCGTCGATAGCGTCTGGGCACGGCTGGCGCCTGAGCTTGCGAAGTTGCAGGCGGCTTGAGATGCGTTTTGTCTTCGTCCTGACCAATCTGCGCGGTGGCGGTGCCGAAAAAGCCATTCTGAAAGTGGCGAAGGGGCTGCTGGACCGGCAACATCAGGTCAGCCTTTACCTGTTTGAGTCGCGTTGCGATTACGAGATTCCGGCAGGACTTGAGATCGTGCTGGCGGCACCGGGAAAAACTTCGGTCTCCAAGGGCTGGCTGGCCAAGCGCTTGCTGGCCTTCCGGCTGTCCCGTCATGTGGCCCGCGTGCGTCCTGATCTGGTGGTGTCCACCCTGCCGTTTGCCGATGAAGTGGCAATGCTGGCCGGTTTGCCGGCGCACTGGTGCCGGATTGCCAATACGCTGTCTGCTGAAATCGAAAGCCTTGCTGACGGTAATCCGGCCAAGGCAGGGCGCCGCGCTGCGCGCTATCGGCAGGTGTACGGTCAATCACCGTTGATCGCGGTGTCGACCGGTGTTGCTGCGGATATGCGGGCGAGTCTCGGGGTTTCCACCCGGATCGAACACATCCCCAATCCCTTTGATGCGGATGCGATCCGGCAGGCCGCGCAGCAAGCGGTAAATGGCCTGCCTGACGCGCCGTATGTCCTGCATATCGGCCGCTTTTCTGCCCAGAAACGGCACGATGTCCTGCTGGATGCCTGGCAGCAGCTGGATGTGCCGCATCGCCTGGTTTTGCTCACCCATCCGGACCCCGCGCTGGAGCAGATGATTGTCGAGCGTAGTCTGCAGGCACGGGTCAGCGTGGCAGGATTTCAGCAAAATCCCTACCCGTGGATGGCTGCTGCCGCACTGCTCGTGTTGTCCTCTGATCGCGAGGGCTTGCCGAATGTGTTGATCGAGGCATTGCTGTGCGGGACGCCGGTGGTGTCGACGGATTGCCCCTCCGGGCCGGCAGAAATTCTGGGCCGGGATTTGCCCGGAGCGCTGGTGCCCTGCGGTGATCCGCAGCGTCTGGCGGCGGCTATTCGCCAAAGTCTTGAGAATCCGCCGGATGTGTCGGGTGTGGATCTTTCGCGCTATGCCGAACCGGCGGTGATTGATGCCTACGAGGCGCTTGCAGCAGAACGGGGGAAGCGCTGATGTGCGGCATTCTTGGCATGGTGGGTACGCCCTGGCTGGAGGCAGCGCCGCTTGCGCTGGCGACCTTGCGCAGCCGTGGCCCGGATGAGCAGACCACCCTGAATCTGGGCGAAACCGTCTTTTGCCATACCCGGCTGGCGGTGACTGATCTGCTTGGCGGACATCAGCCGATGCGTACGGTCGACGGTCGCTACACGATCATTTTCAATGGCGAAATCTACAATGCGCCTGCCTTGCGCAAGGAACTGGAGGCGTCTGGCGAGATTTTCCTGACCGATCACTCGGATACTGAAGTGCTGTTGCTGGGCTACCGCGCCTGGGGTGCCGCCATCCTGCCGCGTCTCGACGGGATGTTTGCCTTTGCCGTCTGGGATGCTCACACCCGCCGTCTGTTTGCCGCACGCGACCGGGTCGGGATCAAGCCATTCATGTACGCGGCCGTGGCCGGCGGACTGGTATTTGCGTCCACGCTGGCGCCCTTTTTCGCCTTGCCGGATTTTCCCCGCCAGATTGACCCCGAGGCCCTGCGCGACTATCTGGCTTTCCAGACGGTGCTAGCCCCGCAAACCTTTCTGTGTGATGTTCGCCAGCTACCGCCGGCACACAGCCTGGTATTTGATGCCGAAAATGCACAGCTGACGCTGACCGCCTGGTGGCGGGTGCCGCCGGCGCCGGCTGCCGGCGATTCGCCGGAACACCTGATCGCCGATGCCGATGCTGCCATCCGCGAAAGCGTCACGCGCCAGTTGATGGCCGATGTGCCGTTGGGCGCCTTCCTGTCCGGCGGGATCGACTCCAGCCTGATGGTGAAATATCTGAGCGAGCAGAGCCGTACCCCGGTGCGCACCTTCAGCATGCGTTTCAGCGATGACCAATTCGATGAAAGCCGGCATGCGCGGGCGGTTGCCGCATTGTTCGGCTGCGAGCACCACGAATTTTCCGCGCCGGACGTGACCGGCGATTACTTTGCCGGTGCGATTGCTGATCTCGACCAGCCGCTTGCCGATCCAGCCTATGTGATGACCCATGCGCTGTCCCGGCTGACCCGGGAGCATGTCACCGTTGCCATCAGTGGCGATGGGGGGGATGAACTCTTCGGTGGCTATGCCCGCTTTCTGAAAACGGCCGATCAATATCCCGCCAAAGTCTGGCATGCGCCAATGCGGCGGTTGATTGATGCCGGCCTCTTGCCCGCTGCCCTGCTGCGGCGCACCCTCAGCGGCGGCGAAATGCTGCATTACCAGCGGGTTGAGCTTGGACCATGGCCGGGACGCAAGGACCTGCGCCAGCTGCTTTCTCCCGGAATGGCCGCACGGGTCAGGCCGGAAAAGACCTTGGCACTGTGGCGTGAGCTGTTGGCCGAACAGGGGCCGGAAATCAACAGCGATGCCTTGATGCGCGCCGATTTGTGGACCTATCTGTCGGAAAACTGCCTCGGAAAAACCGACCGCGCCAGCATGGCGCATGGACTTGAAGTGCGGGTGCCCTTGCTCGGCCAGCCGGTGATCGATTTCGCGCTACGCCAGCCTGCTGCTGTCCACCTCAAGGGCAGCCTGAAATCCATTTTGACCGGACTGGCCCGCAAGGAATTGCCGGAGACGGTGTGGAATCGTGAAAAACACGGTTTTTCGGTGCCGCTGCATCGCTACTTCAATGCCGAGTGGCAAGGTGTGGCTGATGACGCCTTCGCCCGTTGCGCCACGATTGCACCTTTCCTGAATGCTTCTGCCGTTCATGCCTTGTGGTCGGATGGCAAGGCCGGGAAAGCCTCGCGTCGCCTGGTCTATACCGTGCTCGTCCTGTTGTTGTGGCTGGATGGGAAGGGGATGGTTGCGTGAGCCAGAACGTGACACTCCCCTTTGATCGTTGCGTCCAGATCAACCTGCAATCCTCGCTGGGTGGCGGAGAAATCTATACGGCTGCAGTCGGGCGGGCGATGGCGGCGATTGGCCTGCCAACGGAGATCGTCGTTCATCGCGACGCGACATTCTGGCCGCGGCTGGATTGTGGGGGGGCGACCTTCATCCCGCTTGCCCGCATCGCTGATCTGCCGAATGCCTTGTCTGCCGGTGGCAGGACCTTGTTCATCGTGCATGCCGGCGTGGATGCGCAAACGATGCAGGGCTTGCGCAGCCAGGGCAACAAGGTGGCTGCCTTTGCCCACATGCCCTATCACGAACGGTCGCCGGCGCTGATCCGGCAGGCCGATGTGGTGTGTGCCGTGTCCGGCTATGTGCTGCGAACGCTGAAGGAGAAGGGGGTCAGCAACTTCTTTCCCGAGCCATTTTTCGGCGTGGCCGATTTGCAGCGGAAAACCGGGTCGACCGGTGAAATCCGCCAGGGCAACGAATATGACTGGGATATGCGCAAATTCAGGGATCGCGTGCTGTCCTGGGTGCATCCCCTGATTGCCGGGTGCCGTTCCACCCGGATTCATGTCCGACGGCCCGGCATTACACTGGGACTGGTTTCGCGAATCACCACCATCAAGCAGTTTCCCGAATTGTTTGCCTGTCTGACGCCGGTTTTGCTGGATTTTCCGCAGATCAATATCGCTGTCTTCGGGCAGGGGGGCTACAAGTCGGTGCGTGACCTGAAGCGGGCGCTGGCACCGCTGGGTGAGCGGGTTGCTTACTGGGGGCATCAAAGTGACGTGGTGAGCGTCTATCGCAGCATTGACTGGCTGATGTCGGGCTTGCCCGAGAAAGAAGCGCTGGGTTTGAATATCATTGAGGCGCAGACCATCGGCGTGCCGGTGCTGGCCGTGGATGCGCAACCATTTTCCGAAACCGTGCTCGATGGCGTTACCGGCTTGCGTTATGCCGATCCCCGTTTCGACGCCGGTGCCGGTTTCCGTGCAGCCATCGAAACTATCGTCGCAGGCGGGTTCAGTCGTGACGAGGCCGCTGCGGCGCAGCATCTGGCAAAGTTTTCGGAAGCGGCTTTCGCGGATCGTTTCCGGGCGCTGATCGCGTCATTCTGAATGAGGAATCGTGCATGCGCTTTCTGAGCAGTTTGCGGTTTTGTCTGGCCGAGCGGCTGCGTGGCGGCAACCGGGTATCGGCCGGTGCTTATCTCAAAGGGTTTGAGCGCATTCATCTGGGGCGGCGCTGCAAGATTCACAGCGGCGCCTCGCTCGATGCCACACGTGCTGGTGGCATCAGACTGGGGGATGGCGTGACCATCAACCGGCTGGCTTACCTGCAAGGCGATCAGGGGGGCATCGTTCTTGGTGACCGCGTGGAAATCAATAATTTTTCCATCGTTAACGGCACCGGCGGCGTCAGTATCGGCCGCGATACCTTGATCGGTCCGGGTGTGCGCATCATTTCCTACCAGCATCAATATGACGCAGGAACCCTTATCCGTGAGCAACGCAGTATCGCCCGTCCGATTCAGATCGGATGCGATGTCTGGATCGGTGCCAATCCCGTCGTGCTTGCCGGAGTCACTATCGCTGACGGGGCGGTGATCGGTGCAGGCAGCGTGGTGACCAAGGATGTGCCGGCGGGTGCCGTCGTGGTCGGCGTGCCGGCCCGGGTGGTCAAGTACAGGACCTGAGGCATGCACGCCAAAGAACCGCGCTATACCCCGGAAATCGATGGCCTCAGGGCTATCGCCGTCCTCTCTGTGGTGTTGTTCCACGCTGGTTTTCCGGGGTTTTCCGCCGGCTACCTTGGCGTGGACATCTTCTTCGTGATTTCCGGTTTTCTGATCACCCGCTTGCTGGTTGATGAGCTTGATCGCACTGGCGGGGTCGATTTCCGCGGGTTTTATGCACGCCGGATTCGCCGTTTGCTCCCTTCGCTGGCGCTCATGCTGGTGGTGACGCTGATCGCCGCAGTCTTCATCCTTTTCCCCGGTGAACTGCCGCGTCTGGCCAAATCTGCCACTGCCGTGGTGCTGATGGTTTCCAACCTGCATTTCATGAAATACGCCGGCGGCTATTTTGCGCCTGCGGTGGATGTCATGCCGTTGCTGCATACCTGGTCCCTCTCGGTCGAAGAGCAGTTTTATCTGTTCTGGCCATTGCTTGTCCTGCTGGTATTTCGCGGTGCGCTCCGCCTGGGGTTGAACGTGCGCCGGCTGCTCATCGGCGTATTTGCCACCTTGTCGCTGGCGTCGCTCTGGTTCTGGCAAAGCCACTATCTGCCAGAGCACAGCCTGGCCTTTTACGCCATGCCGTCGCGGGTCTGGCAGCTAGGGCTGGGGGCAGTCCTAGCAGTGGCCTGGCGTCAGGATGGCAAGGTTCAGGGATGTGTCCTGCCGCAAGTCGCTGCAAACCTGTTCCTGCCTTTGTTGCTCCTTGTGCTGCTCTTCCCCGCCGCCAACGAAAGTGAGGGCGCTTATCTGACCGTTGCCGCGACCCTGCTTGCCGGATTGCTGCTCTCGGTGTTTGCGGCAAACGCGAGTGGACAAACGCTGGCCGGCCGACTGCTGGCGAGTGCCCCGATGACGGCCATTGGCCGGGTTTCCTATGGCTGGTACCTGTGGCATTGGCCCTTGCTGGCCCTGACACGCAGCTATTTCCTCGGCGAAAAACTCTTGTGGCGTGATACGGCGGCCGTGTTGCTGGCGCTGCTGATTGCCTGGCTTTCGGCGCGTTATCTGGAAAATCCCATTCGTTTCCGTCGACCGGGGCCATTCGCTCGTTCAAAAAGCACGCTGCTGGCCGGGTTTTCCATTTTGCTGGCTTTGGCGCTGTGTGCCGAAGGGGTTTTGCATTGGGGCCGTAATGTTGGTCGCGCTATTGATAAAGAAGTTTTAGGCGTGGCACGAGGAATTGAGGGATGCCCGGAGCCAGCTGCCGGGCACACACTGGCTCCGCGTGAGGGCTGCACGCAGGGTAAGGAGGGTGGGCCTGTGACTTTGCTTGCCTGGGGTGATTCTCATGTTGCTCACCTTCATAGCTTGCTGGGCGATGTTGCCGGCGATAAGGGGCAACGTTATTTGCTAAGAACTTTTGGTGCCTGCCCACCCCTGCTTGGGGTGGTGCCAGTCAAGAATAGACAGGTTCAGTCAGCTTGCGGAGAACATAATGATCAGATTATCAGCGAAATCAAAATGCTTGCTGCAAGCGGTCTGCGCTCTGTGTTGCTTGCAGCTCGCTGGAATTTTTACTTGGGATTGCCAGAAACCAATCCTGGGGCGATCAATTCGTATGCGCTGGTCAGGGACTGGCGCACGGCTGGGAGCGAACGGCTCAAAGTGGGTGTTTCTCCACTGGATCACGCGGGTTCGCTCGACAGTCTGCGCACTGGCTTGCGCCAGACCTTGAGCGAACTTGACCGCCTGGGTATCCGGGTATTGCTGGTCGCGCCGGTGCCGGAGCCCTATTTCAATGCGGCACATTGCGTGCATCGGCGTTCGCCGGAAGATTGTATTTTCAGCCGTGAGAAGGTGGAGGCACGCCGTGCGGCAACCTTGACCGCCCTGCAAGAGGCCGCAGCGGGTTTTGCCAATGTACGCATGGTCGACCCTATCGATAATTTCTGCGATCAGACTTGGTGCTACGTCTATCGCGACGGTGCGCTGATGTATGGCGACACCGACCATATGACGGCGCGCATGTCGCGCCAGCTGCGCACCAGTTGGCAAGCCTATCTGAACTGGTTGTGGCATGAGGAATGAGAGCATGAAACAGGTGCCCGAGCGCATTCTGGTGATCCGTCGCGACAATATCGGCGATCTGGTGTGTACGACGCCCTTGCTCTCCGCCTTGCGTCAGCACTTTCCCGATGCCTGGCTGGCGGCCTTGGTCAATAGCTACAACGCGCCGGTCTTGAATGGAAATCCGGATCTTGATGCGGTTTTCGTCTATCGCAAATTCAAGCATGCCGAGGGCGAATCGCGGTTCAGTGTGTGGTTTGAGACCTTGCGCCTGATATTGCGCCTGCGCGCCATGAAAATTGATTTGCTGATTGTGGCGACCCCGGCATGGCAGCCCTCTGCACTCAAGTTTGCTCGCTGGATCAAGCCGTCGCGGGTCATCTGCTTTGGCCAGCAGGCGGCGGATAGCGGTGATCGTCTGGCAATGCGTCCCGCCGATGCCTGGCACGAAACGGAAGCGGTGATGCATCTGC
>CALAGF010000035.1 GCA_937892345.1 uncultured Rhodocyclaceae bacterium
TGCACAACAGCCATTACGCCCAATCAACTGGTGCAGTCGTCTTCTGAAAATGACAGCTATACCATAGCGGCATTGTTTTCCGCACATTGTTGAGCGGGGTGAATACGCGATTTTGGTACCCGAACGGTGCCTGTCGCAAAACAGTTGTTTTCCGACAGCCTTTGGACTCATCAACATGAAAAATCGCAGCATTACGGTGCATGGCGCCGAAGTGACCATCACGACTCGTCACGAGCAGGACTACATCTCGCTGACCGACATGGTGAAACGGTTCGGGGACGAAAGCGTCCTCTACGGGTGGCTGCGGAACCGCAACACCATAGAGTTCCTCGGGATATGGGAGCAGATCTACAACCCAGCTTTTAAACCTCTCGAATTCGAGAGGTTTAAAAGTCAGGCCGGTCTGAACAGTTTCTCACTGTCACCGAAGAAATGGATCGACGCCACAGACGCCATCGGTCTCTATGCCAAAGCAGGCCGTGGCGGCGGCACCTATGCCCACAAGGATATCGCTTTCGAGTTCGGTTCCTGGCTCAGCCCCGAGTTCAAGCTGTACCTGATCAAGGAATTCCAGCGCCTCAAGGATGAAGAAGCGCGCGCCACATCGCTGGAATGGAACTTCCAGCGTACGCTGGCCAAGGTCAACTACCGCATTCACACGGATGCTATCAAGGAACGACTGATTCCGCCGCAACTAACCAAAGCGCAAACCGCCACCGTCTATGCCAGCGAAGCCGATCTGCTCAACGTCGCACTGTTCGGCATGACGGCCGCTCAATGGAGGCAGGCCAATCCCGACCAGCCCGGCAACATGCGTGACATCGCCACACTGGAACAATTGGTCGTACTGTCCAATATGGAGAGCATCAACGCGGTTCTGATCCATCAAGGGCTTGCAGCACCGGAGCGATTGACGCAACTGAACGCCATCGCGATTACGCAGATGCGCTCCCTGGTTGGCATCGGCGCTATCAAGCAATTGGGCAAGCTGCCAGAACGGTGATCCGTACCGTGAGTTGAACGGCTCCTTTGCAACAGGGGGCTGCCGTTCAGGTTTAAAATCCCAATGACTGCAGTCGGCCCAGAGTGTGTCAAAACCAACTGTTGGTTTTCAATCGTGGGAAATGGCGCATGAAAGCATACGCTGCTGATTCGATTTGTGTTGATTGATGGTGTACATGTCCAATAAATAGGTATTCCGGTGGGGAAATTTTTTGTGAAACTGAAACTTTCAGCGTTTTGACACAGCCTCGGCCAGGTGCAGACGTAGCGCCCCCTAGAAATCGAGTGGTGCGAACGGCAGGTAACTCATCGGATAACTGCCGTTCGACTCTTTAGGTACTCGGCTGGCTTATTGGCCAAAACGGTCGGTGGATCATGGTGTAAACGCTATATGTCAGCCGTGGCATACCGGACCAGGCCATCACTTGTTAACGGCCAAAAAGCATCTTCGAACACTGATAGACAAACGTTCAGAGCCCTTCGATGATGCGGATGTCTCGTTCGGCCGCATTGCCAAGGGCTGCCAATGCGGCTTGGTAAGCAGGGCTGTCATGGGTAGCAATCGCTTGTTCCACGCTGTCGAACTCGATAAGTACGATTCGCTGCATCAAGCCGTTTTCGTACACCTCGGCTGGCTCGCCACGTACCAAAAATCGCCCGCCCCCAGCAGTAATAGCCGGGCCGGCAAGCTTCGCGTATACGGCAAGTTTGTCTGCGTCATTTATCGCCCGATAAGCGTTTACCCAATAGACTTTTGGCATGATATTCCTTCATTTTCAATAAATGTCTTTGGCCAAAGATAGTACTCAGCACTTGTCTGCCTAGCGTCCTTAGCGGCCATCAACGACAGTTAGCGCTGTCATATTCACAATGCGACGAACAGTGGCGGTGGGGGTCAGCACATTCACCGGCTTGGCTGTGCCCAGCAGGATGGGGCCGATGGTCAGATTGTCGCCGGCCGCCACCTTTAACAAGTTGAAGGAGATATTTGCGGCGTCCAGGCTCGGCATGATGAGCAAGTTGGCCTGGCCCTTGAGTTGCGAATTCGGGAAAGCGGCCTTGCGGATCTGCTCATCGAGTGCCGCATCGCCGTGCATTTCACCCTCGACTTCAAGATCAGGCGCTCTCGTTTTCAAGGCGGCGAGAACCTCGCGCATCTTGATTGAAGTCGGTGTGTCCTGCGTACCGAAGGTTGAGTGCGACAGCAGCGCCACTTTGGGTTGAATGCCGAAATTGCGAACCTCCTCGGCCGCCAGCAAGGCCATGTCGGCCAGTTGCTCGGCGCTTGGATCGTAATTGACGTAGGTGTCACCGACAAACACAGTACGCCCGGGCAACATCAGCAAATTCATGGCGTAGTAGCGATCATGGCCGGCACGGGTGCCAATAACGTTCTCAACGTACTCGCGGTGCATTTCGTGACGACCAAACGTACCGCAGATGAGGCCATCGGCGTAGCCCAGATGCACCATCAACGCACCACACAGCGTTGGACGGCGACGAACCTCGCGCCGTGCATAGTCCGGCGAGATCCCCTTGCGTTCAGTCAGGCCATGATAGGTCTGCCAAAATTCGTCGAAATGCGCTTCAAAGAACGGGCAATTTTCAGAATGAACGATTTCAAAATCCCGGCCTTCGCGAATGCGTAACCCAGCCGCTTCGATTTGATGTTTGATCTCGGTATGACGGCCAACCAGAATCGGCTTGGCAATTCCCTCATCGACAACCACCTGAATCGCACGCAGCACGCGCTCATCCTCACCTTCAGCAAAGACAATCCGCTTGGGCGCCATCCTCGCCTGCGAGAAGACCGGCTTCATGATCATGCCGGAGTGGTAAACGAATTCGTTCAAGCCCTGGACATAAGCATCCCAGTCTTTAATCGGGCGAGTAGCGACACCGGAATCCATCCCTGCTTTGGCCACGGCCGGCGCAATCTTGACGATCAGGCGCGGATCAAACGGGTTGGGAATCAGATATTCCGGACCAAAGCTGGCGATCTTTTCACCATAGGCACGGGCGGCGACTTCGGACTGCTCTGCACGAGCCAGTTCGGCAATCGCTTTGACCGCCGCCATCTTCATCTCTTCAGTAATTGTCGTCGCACCCACATCAAGTGCACCACGGAAGATAAAAGGGAAACAAAGCACGTTATTGACCTGATTCGGATAATCCGAACGACCGGTACAGATAATCGCGTCGTTACGTACGCTCTTGACCAGTTCCGGCGTGATTTCCGGCGTTGGATTGGCCAGCGCCATGATCAGCGGGCTTGGCGCCATTTTGGTGACCATCTCCGGCTTCAGGACACCACCGGCGGACAAGCCGAGGAAGACATCGGACATCGGCGCCTTCAATGACTTCGCCCAGCGTGCGGGCATCAGTCTTTTTAACGTAACGCGCCTTGATCTCGTCCATTTCCTCGACGCGACCTTGGTAAACCAGACCCTTGATGTCGGTAACCCATATATTGGAAGGCGGCGCACCGAGCATGACGAGCAAATCAAGGCAGGCGAGCGCCGCGGCACCAGCACCCGAGGTCACGATTTTGACTTTGGAGAGATCCTTGCCGATCAGATGCAGGCCATTGAGTACGGCAGCACCGACGACGATCGCCGTGCCATGCTGATCATCATGGAATACTGGAATATCTAATTCTTCTTTTAAACGTTTTTCAATCTCAAAACATCTTGGTGCGGAAATATCTTCTAAATTGATACCACCGAAACATGGTGCGATATTTTTGACTGTCTTGATGATCTCTTCTGTATCTTTTGTATCAAGACAGATTGGGAATGCATCAATATCTGCAAATTCTTTAAATAAAAGGGCTTTTCCTTCCATAACAGGCATCGCTGCTTCTGGCCCGATATCTCCAAGTCCTAATACAGCTGTTCCGTCAGATACGACAGCGACTAAATTTCCTTTTGCTGTATAGCGGTATACATCTTCTTTATTATCACGGATCTTACGACAAGGTTCTGCAACTCCTGGTGTGTAAGCTGTGCTTAGGTCATCTCTTGTCTTTACTGTTACTTTAGAACGTACTGCGATCTTTCCTTTGTTTTTTTCGTGCATTTCTAATGCCAGTTTGTTGTAATCCATTTTTGTATCTCCTTTATGGTATGGTGTTTCAGATTTTTGTTCTTTTATTATTGTATCATAACATAATTTGATTGACCATGTTTTTAAAAATATGGTATAATAGAAAATTACAATAAAAAAAGAAGAATGCAT
>CALAGF010000036.1 GCA_937892345.1 uncultured Rhodocyclaceae bacterium
CGCAATCCATTAAAAGCACCAAAGCCATTAGCACTCGGGTCGCACGAGTGCTAAACGAGTGCTAGAATGTACATATCAGTTGAAGGAGGATTCCAGTGATGCCACAAGCCCTGACACTTCCCGTTCTCTCGTCCGTCGGCAGCATCGACGCCTATATACAGGCGGCGAATCGTTACCCCTTGCTGTCCGAGGCCGAGGAAATCCAACTGGCCGAACGCTTTCACAACGAGGGTGATCTTGAAGCTGCACGGCAGTTGGTGCTTTCGCACATGCGCCTGGTTATTTCGATTGCCCGGGGTTATCTGGGTTACGGGCTGCCACATGCTGACCTGATCCAGGAAGGCAACATCGGCCTGATGAAGGCCGTCAAGCGTTTCGACCCGACGCGTGGCGTGCGGCTCGTTTCCTTTGCCATGCACTGGATCAAGGCAGAAATTCACGAATACATCCTGAAAAACTGGCGCCTGGTTAAGCTCGCAACAACCAAGGCCCAACGCAAACTCTTTTTCAATTTGCGCAGCCTGAAGGCTGAATACGAAGGCGTTGATACGCTTTCCGGCACCCAAGCAGCAGAAGTCGCCCAGCGCCTCGGGGTCAAGCAGGAAGAAGTGGTTGAGATGGAAACCCGGATGACAGGCCGGGATATGGCACTGGAGGGAAACCCCGACGATGGTGATGATGCATTTGCCCCCATCGACTATCTCGCCGACAGCCGCTACGAACCAACTCGCATGATCGAATGCAAGGCCGAGGCCTATTTGCAGCAGGACAGACTTCAATCTGCGCTGGCATTTCTCGACGAACGCAGCCGGCGGATTGTCGAAGCTCGCTGGCTACATGACGGTGAAGGCGCCACCCTGCACGAACTTGCCGACGAATTCGGCGTTTCTGCCGAGCGCATTCGTCAGATCGAGGTCAAGGCACTTCAGAAAATGCGCGGCCTGCTCGCGGACTGAGCTTACGCATCAGACAAAGCCAAAAAACCGGGTCATCCCCGGTTTTTTTATCGCTTACTCCAGCGCAGGCAACACACGATGTGCATTGGCACGGGTCTGCGCCACCAGATCGAGCAGCGGTACGCCGCGTAGTTCAGCAACCACGGCCGCTATCCGCGGCAATTCAACCGGAGAATTCCTCGCGCCATGCAGCCAAGCCGGGGAGATGTCCGGCGCATCCGTCTCCAGGACGATGGCCGTTGCCGGCAAAGTCGCCACCAGTTGCCGAATCCGCAACGAGCCCTCGAAGGTCGCAGCACCACCAAACCCGAGGCAAAAGCCGCGCTCGATAAACATCGCCGCCTGCTGTGGACTGCCGTTGAAGGCATGTGCAACTCCGCCACGTACCGGGTATCGGCGCAAATATTTCAGCACCTCATCGACCGCGCGTCGGACATGCAGAATGACCGGCAAGTCAAACAGTCGAGCCAACTTGAGTTGCTCGACAAAAAACTCAGCCTGGCGCGCAAGATCAAGGCCCGGCACATAGAAATCGAGCCCGATCTCACCCACGGCAACGGGAGCCTCATCTCGCAGGTAGTCACGCACAATCACCAAATCCTCGAAGCGAGATTTCTGCACATAGAGCGGGTGAATACCATAGGCCGCACGGCAACCCGAGTAACGTGCCACGATGCTTTTTTGCCCCGGAAAGGCGTTGACCGCAACACCGGGAACAACGATCGTTCGCACTCCTTGCGCTACTGCTGCCGCATGCACACTAGAGCGATCTTCGTCGAACTCTGAGGCATCCAGATGGCAATGGGTATCGATCATTCGGACAAGAACGAAAACTCCGGCTCCGGCCGTTTTCCGGAGATCAGATCAACCAGCGCAGCAGCCGAGCCGCAAGCCATCGTCCAGCCGAGCGTGCCATGACCCGTATTGAGCCAGAGATTGGGATAGCCCATACGCCCGATCAAAGGGAGGTTGGATGGTGTAGCCGGCCGCAAACCACACCAGAAAACAGGCTCCCCACGACAGGCCAAGCCCGGAAAAAGCTGCCGCGTCCGGGCAATCAGCGACTGACAGCGCAACGGGTTAAGTGACAGGTCGTAGCCATAGAATTCAGCAGTCCCCGCGATGCGCAAGCGGTCACCAAGACGGGAAAAAACCAGCTTGTGCGCATCGTCAGTCAGGCTCACTTCTGGCGCCTGCGCCCCCGACTCAAGCGCCAATGTTGCCGAGTAGCCCTTGGCGGGATATACCGGTATCCGTAGCCCCAAGGGCCGCAACAACAAGGGGGAATAACTGCCAAGCGCGAGCACATAGGCGTCGGCAGTCAACAACTCGTTTCCTTCCGGCCCACTGACCAGCACACCTGCAACGCGCCCGCCTCCCGTGCCAATACGGTCAACCTGCAGCCCATAGCGAAAATCAACGCCTTTGGCCTCCGCTTTTGCTGCAAGCAAGCGGGTGAATAAATGCGCATTGCCGGATTCGTCCGAGGGCGTGTAATCGCCACCCGCCAAAAGATGCCGTGCCCCGCTCAGCGCCGGTTCGATTTCAATGCAACGATCAACGTCGACCGGTGCACGATCAAGCCCGAACTGTTGCATGAGCTCAGCCGCATCGACTGCAAGCGACATCTCTCGAGGATCGGTATAAATATGCAGAATACCAGCCGTGCGCTGTTCATATTCCAGCCCTTCGGAAGCACGCAGCGCCTGCAGGCAGGATCGACTATAAAGCGCGAGCGATACGATTCCGGCGATATTTCGCCCGGTTCTACCAGGCAAACATTCCCTTAGAAAACGCAAACCCCAGAGCCACTGAGCAGGATCGGCTCGCCAGCGCCAAAGCAGCGGGGCATCCTCGCGGCCCAGCCATTTTGCCAATCGCGAAAAGACATGCGGATTGGCCCAGGGTTCGGCATGCGACACCGAAATCTGCCCGCCATTGGCGAAGCTGGTCTCCATCCCCGCCGCTTGCTGCCGGTCCACCACGGTGACGTCGTGCCCAGCCTGTGCCAGATACCAGGCACTCGTCGTACCGACGACTCCCGCCCCCAGCACCAGGACTTTCAAGCGTCGCCTCCCCTTTCACGGATAATCCGGGTCACTTCGGGAATGTGGCGCATGCCGCGCATGACCGAGGCGAGGTGGGTACGATGAGCCACCTGGATCGTAAAGCGCAGCAAGGTAAACAGGCGTTCCGGATCAGCATCCATCGCCACATGCTCGATATTCGATCCGGCCTCAGAAATGGCCGAAGCCACCTGAGCCAGCACGCCGCGTGTATTTTTGACCTCAACGCGAATCCGGATCTCGAACAACTTGCCTTCCTCCGGCTCCCATTCGACGTCGATCCACTTCTGCGGCTCGTTGGAACGGGATTTGCGGATCGCCTGGCAATCATGAGTGTGGATCACCATACCCGAGCCCTTGCGAATCGAACCGATAATCGGATCACCAGGGATCGGCTGGCAGCAATGCGCCAGTTGGATGGCCATCCCCTCGTTGCCATGAATGGCCAGGGTCATGCTGCTTGGCGTATCAGACGAGACATCCTCACGCGCAAGCAAGCGCCTGGCAACCACGGACGGCAAACGCTTGCCCAGACCGATATCGGTGTACACATCCTCGAGAGTATGTTGCCCATTGGCCTTGACCAGGGAGGTCCACGCCTCCGCCGGGATTGAAATGGGTACCACGCCGAGGGAGAGCAACTCCTGACGAAGCAAGCGCTCCCCCAGTCGCGCCGACTCTTCGTTCTGCATGGTGCGCAGGAAGTGACGAATCTTGCTGCGCGCCCGCCCTGTCTTGACATAGGTGAGCCACACCGGATTGGGCACAACCTTTTGCGAGGTCACGATTTCAACCAGATCGCCATTGCGCAACTCGGTACGCAGCGGCACCAACTCGTGGTTGATACGCGCAGCAGAGCAGTGATTGCCTACGTCGGTATGCACCGCATAGGCAAAGTCGACCGCAGTCGCGCCATGCGGCATGGCCATGATCTTGCCTTTGGGCGTGAAGACATAAACCTCGTCCGGGAAGAGATCGATCTTCACGTTTTCGAAAAATTCGGCTGAATCGCTGGTTTGCATTTCGAGCAGCGACTGAAGCCATTTGTGCGTCTTGATCTGCAAATCCGCGCTGGACTCGTCCATGTCCTTATAAAGCCAGTGGGCAGCAACGCCCTCCTGGGCAACATTGTGCATTTCCCGGGTACGAATCTGGACTTCCACCGGCGTACCGTAGGGGCCAATCAAGGTCGTGTGCAGCGACTGGTAGCCATTTGCCTTGGGAATCGCCACATAATCCTTGAACTTGCCAGGAACGGGCTTGTAAAGACTGTGCAATGCGCCCAAGGCCAGATAACAGGTTGGCACGTTGTCTACCACCACCCTGAAACCGTAAATATCCAGCACCTGAGAAAACGAGAGCTGCTTGTCCTTCATCTTGCGGAAGATGGAATACAAGCTTTTCTCGCGTCCGAACACCTCGGCCTTCAGACCGGCATGCGCCAGTTTGTCGCGAATACCGGACTGGATTCTGTCCAGCAACTCTTCACGATTTCCGCGGGCAGCACGCAACGCCTTGGACAGCACCTGGGCGCGATGCGGATAGATCAACCGGAAAGAGGTGTCCTGCAACTCGCGATACAGTTTGTTCAAACCTAGCCGCAGGGCTATTGGCGCGTAAATTTCGAGCGTTTCACGCGCGATCCGGGCGCGCTTGTCGGCCCGCATTGCCGACATGGTCTGGATATTGTGCTGACGATCCGCCAACTTGATGAGCACGACGCGCAAATCGCGCGCCATCGCCATCAGCATCTTGCGGAAATTTTCAGCCTGCGCTTCCTGATAGGAAGCAAACTCCATCTTGTCGAGCTTGGACAAACCATCGACCAGCTCGGCAACTTCCTTGCCAAATTTCTCTGCAAGTTCGTGCTTGCTCGTACCGGTATCTTCCAGCACGTCGTGCAACAGCGCAGCACAGATTGCGTCTGCGTCCATTCGCCACTCGACCACGGCACCGGCTACAGCGAGCGGATGCGTGATATAGGGTTCGCCCGACATCCGGCGCTGATGTGCGTGCGCCTTGGCAGCGTAGGCATACGCCGCCTTGATACGGTCTACGTCAGCAGGAAGGAGATAATCAAGACTATCGAGGAAGACCCGATAGGCGGGCTCCTCGTAATTGGGCGGGAGGGACGGTTTGGAATCCATCAGCCACGACCGCCCGGCACAATCAAGCCTGGCCGCGATTCAACACTTCCAGACCGAATTTGCCCAGCGCCATTTCGCGCAGCGCGACCACGGTCGGCTTGTCTTTGTCCACTTCAACCAGCGGCGTTGCGCCGTTCGCAATCTGCCGTGCGCGGTGCGCTGCAGCCAGCGTCATCTGGAAGCGGTTAGGAATCTTTTTCAGACAATCATCGACGGTGACACGAGCCATTTCAAACCTCAATTCAATCAGTTCAGCTTGGAAAACAAGTCTGCATGGTGCAGACACTGCTTCTTCAATACCAGGCGGGAAGCACGAATAACTGCTCGCAAATCTTCCAGCGCATGGTCTAGTTGGGCATTAATAATAACATAGTCAAATTCCCCAACATGCCGCATTTCCGCCTCTGCTGCGGCAAGCCGGCGCTCGATGACATCCGCAGCGTCGGTACCGCGACCGACCAGACGCCGACGCAGTTCGTCCATCGAGGGCGGCAAGATGAAGATGCTGATCGCCTCGGGAAACAGTTTTTTGACCTGCTGCGCCCCCTGCCAGTCGATCTCCAGCAATACATCACGCCCCGCAGCCAATTGTTCCTCGATCCAGCGCTTGGAAGTGCCGTAGAAATTTCCATGGACTTCAGCCCATTCGAGAAACTCATTGCGCGAAATCATGCCGCGAAAGGCGTCGACCGCAACAAAGTGATATTCGCGACCATGCTGTTCGCCCGGGCGTGGCGCCCGGGTTGTCGTCGAAATCGAAAGCTGAACTGCCGACTCGCGCTCAAGCAGCAAGCTGACCAAGGTGGTTTTTCCGGCCCCGGAAGGCGCCGCGACAACGTATAGATTTCCTGACATCTGCACCCCTGCCTCCACGGCGTAATCCGTATTCATTCCAGATTCTGGATTTGTTCGCGCATTTGCTCGATCAGCAATTTCAGCTCCATGGCCGACTGTGACACTTCCGTGATGGCCGATTTGGAGGCGAGTGTATTCGCTTCACGATTCAGCTCCTGCATCAGAAAATCAAGCCGTTTGCCGGTAGCACCGCCAGCCTTGAGGACACGCTCGACTTCGTCCAGATGCGTTGTGAGGCGCGACAACTCTTCAGCCACATCGATTCGGGTTGCAAATACCGCAACCTCCTGCAAAACCCGATCATCGTTTGCGCCGCCCAGCGCCTCGGTAAGGCGCTGCCGGAGTTTCTCGGTAAACAGCGCCTGCGCCTCGGGAATTCTGGGGGCGACATTATGCACAATGGTCCGCATCGCATTGACACGGTCAACAATCATGGCGCCCAGTTTTTCGCCTTCGCGGGCGCGGCTGGCGGTGAACTCGCCCAAAACCTCTCTAGCCAGCGCGAGCACTTCGGGACCAAGCGCAGCAAAGTCGATACCTTGTTCGCCGAACATCCCCGGCCAACGCAGGACCTCGTTCACCGAAAGCGGGGCTGCGGCTGGCATTTCCGACTGCACCCGGGCATTCAGGCCGCGCAGTAGGTCAAGCAAGTCGACATTGACCTGCAGTTGTTCGGCGCGCGCAGCCGCTGCGTGGAACGACAGCCGGCACTCGACTTTTCCGCGGGACAGCTTCGCAGACAGCAACTCACGCAAAGGCATTTCCAATGCGCGCAAGTCATCGACAATGCGAAAGTGAAAATCCAGATAGCGGGAGTTAACGCTTTTTAGTTCCAATTGAAGTGTTCCACGCTCAATATCACGCGCTTTCACTGCATATCCAGTCATGCTGCAAATCATTGCTCGCTCGTCTCCAGCTTTACAGGTCGGACAACACGCCCGACAATGCCTGTCGATTGCATCATAACCGCGAGATCAATGGCTCAACAAGCCAACCACCCCTTGCCCGGGGGACACCAACTAGAGGAATACACCATCGACCGACAACTGTCGCTCGGTGGTTTTTCCATTGTTTATCTCGCCAACGACACCAGCGGACGGCAAGTTGCGATCAAGGAATACCTGCCCAATAGCCTGGCGCTACGGGCGAAAGGCGATATCAAGCCCAATATTACGGCCGATCACCTCGGCGCCTTCCGCTACGGGATGAAGTGCTTTTTTGAAGAGGGTCGGGCGTTGGCCAAGCTCTCGCACCCGAATGTCGTGCGCGTGCTCAATTTCTTCCGTGCCAACGAAACCGTGTACATGGTCATGGAGTATGAGCATGGGCGCACGCTGCAGGAGTTCATCCAGCGTCGCAAGGGCTTGATGTCCGAGCGCTACATGCGCAGCATTTTCACCCGCATGCTCAATGGCTTGCGTGAAGTGCATTCGCACAAACTGCTGCATCTCGACATCAAACCGTCAAATATTTATCTGCGCGCCGATAACTCGCCCGTGCTGATTGATTTCGGGGCTGCGCGCCAAACCCTGGCGACGGACCAACCGATTCTCAAGCCGATGTACACCCCCGGCTTTGCCTCGCCCGAACATTACGGCAGCCGCACCGATCTCGGACCCTGGAGCGATATTTACAGTGTGGGCGCCACGATGTACGCCTGCCTGGCCGGCAACGCCCCGCCAGCAGCCGACGAACGCCTGAAAAAAGACACCCTGACACCCGCCATGGTGCGCTGGGAAGGCCAGTTCTCCGACCGCCTGCTCGAAATCATCGACTGGTGTCTCAACCTGAACCATTTATATCGTCCGCAAAGTGTCTTTACCCTCCAGAAAGCGCTGATTGCAGAGATACCTGCGCCGTCCGGCAAGCCTGAACCGGGCTGGATTGGCCGCTTTGTCGAGAAATTCGGGAATCAGCCACGATGAGATTCAGCATCTATCAGGAAAGCCGCCAGGGAGGCCGCGCCAATAACGAGGATCGAACGACCTACAGCTATTCGCGCGATGCGGTCCTGATGGTCATTGCCGATGGCATGGGCGGCCATCATTACGGTGAAGTGGCAGCACAAATTGCCATCCAGACACTGGCAGATGGTTTCCAGCGCGAAGCCCGGCCCATGCTGGCGGACCCTTTCCGCTTTCTGCAAAAGGGCATGACCAATGCCCACCACTCGATTCTCGATTACGCCGAACGCCATCGGCTTGATGATTCACCGCGCACCACCTGCGTTGCCTGCATTGTTCAGGACAATGTGGCCTATTGGGCGCACGCCGGAGACTCCCGCCTCTTTCTGATCCGTGGCGGCAAGGTGATTGCCCAGACCAAGGACCACTCCCGCTTTCAGTTATTGATGGAAGAAGGTCTGGTCAGCCCTTCGCAAGCCGCCACACACCCGGAACGCAACAAGATTTACAGCTGCCTGGGCAGCCCGACTACGCCGGAAATTGATTTTTCGCGCAAGACGCCACTGGAACACGGCGATGTGATCCTGCTGTGCACCGACGGCCTTTGGGGCGTGACCTCGGGCGATGAAATGGCTGCGGCCATCAAGGGCAACAATCTCCTGCAAGCTGTACCGGTACTCCTGTCTCAAGCCGAAACCAAGGCCGGCCCACGCGGCGACAACCTCTCGGTCGTTGCCGTGCGCTGGGAAGAAAGCTATGTCGAAGATGCAACGACGGCAATCTCCACTCAGACCATGGCACAAGACGAAGTTACGACCAAACTGGACGAATTCGGCCGCAATCCGGCCTACCGCAGCGATCTCTCCGATGATGAAATCGAACAGGCCATCGAGGAAATCCGCGCCGCAATCGACAAGTACACTCCCCGGAAATAAAGGAAACGCCATGCGTCCCAGCAATCGTCAGCCGGATCAACTCCGTGCGGTCAAGATCACCCGCAACTTCACCCGCCACGCCGAGGGCTCAGTGCTCATCGAAATGGGCGATACAAGGGTGTTGTGCACCGCCTCGGTCGAGGAAAACCTGCCGCCCTTTTTACGCGGCAAGGGACAGGGCTGGGTGACCGCCGAGTACGGCATGTTGCCGCGTGCCACGCATACCCGCAGCGCCCGTGAAGCGGCCAAGGGCAAGCAAACCGGCCGCACGCAGGAAATCCAGCGCCTGATCGGCCGCAGCCTGCGCGCCGTCACCGACCTGAAGGCTTTGGGCGAACGCCAGATCACATTGGACTGCGATGTCCTGCAGGCTGACGGCGGTACCCGCTGCGCCTCCATTACCGGCGCCTGGATCGCGCTCTACGAGGCTTGCGAGAAATTGATCCAATCCGGCAAGTTGACCGTAAACCCCGTCAAGGACCACGTCGCAGCCATTTCGGTGGGCATCTTCCAGGGCAGCCCGGTGCTTGACCTCGACTACCCCGAAGACTCGAACTGCGACACCGACATGAATGTGATCATGACCGGCAAAGGCGGCATCGTCGAAGTGCAGGGCACCGCCGAGGGCGAACCCTTTACCCGCGAACAAATGAACGTCTTGATGGACCTCGCCCAGATGGGCATCCGCCAGCTCGTCGCCGAACAGCAAAGCGCGCTGGCCGCATGAAAAAGCTCGTCCTCGCCTCGAACAACGCCAAGAAAATGAAGGAGCTCAACGCGCTCCTCGCCCCTCTGGGCTTTGAAATCATCCCGCAGGGCCAACTCGGCATTCCCGAGGCCGAAGAGCCACACGCCACCTTTATCGAAAATGCGCTGGCCAAGGCCCGTCACGCCGCCCGACTCAGCGGCTTGCCCGCACTGGCGGACGATTCCGGTCTGTGTGTCAAAGCCCTCGGCGGCGCACCCGGCGTCATTTCCGCTCGCTTTGCCGGCGAGCCGAAATCCGACGCCCGCAACAATGCAAAACTCCTCGCAGACTTGGACGGTCAAGCGGATCGGCGCGCCCATTTTGTCAGCTGCCTGGTCCTTTGCCGCAGCGCTGACGACCCGCAGCCGATCATCGCCGAAGGCGAATGGCACGGACAAATCATCGAGCAGCAGCAAGGCGACGGCGGCTTCGGCTACGATCCGCTGTTCTTTGTGCCGGCATATGGCAAAACCGCAGCCGAACTCGATGCCGAGACAAAGAACGGCATCTCGCACCGCGGCCAAGCCATGCAGCAGCTGATCGAACGCCTGCCAGCACTGTGACCGTGGCAAAAACCATCCCGATTTTTCCGGAAAGCACATGGTCGACCGCCAAAACAGGCGAAAAACCACTTGAATTCCGCAAATCCCCGGTCCTCTCGCTCTACGTTCATATCCCTTGGTGCGTGCGCAAGTGCCCGTATTGCGACTTCAATTCGCACGAAAAGGGGGGAGAAATCCCGGAGCGCGAGTACGTTGATGCGCTGATCGCCGACCTCCAATCCGCCTTGCCGCTGATCTGGGGGTCGGCCGGTCCATACGGTGTTTTCTGGCGGCGGCACGCCCAGCCTGCTTTCGCCGGCGGCTATCGACGAGTTGATCGCCGCTTTCCGGGCACTGGCAATGTTGTCACCCGAGGCTGAAATCACGCTGGAAGCCAATCCCGGCACAGTCGAGGCCAGCAAATTCGCCGGCTTTCGCGCTGCCGGAGTCAATCGTCTGTCGCTTGGCATCCAGAGCTTCAACGATGATCATCTCAAAGCGCTCGGGCGCATCCACGGCAGCGCCGAAGCGAAGCGCGCGGCACAACTGGCCGGCGAACATTTCGAGCGCTTCAACCTCGACCTGATGTACGGATTACCGAATCAAACACCAGAGCAAGCACTTACAGACATCGAAACGGCGCTGTCTTTTTCGCCACCGCATTTGTCCTGCTACCAATTAACCCTGGAGCCGAACACACCATTTGCGGCCTTCCCCCCGGATCTGCCGGAAGGCGATCTGTGCGCCGACATGCAGGACGCCATCGAGGCCCGACTGGCAGCCGCCGGCTATGCCAATTACGAAACCTCAGCCTTCGCACAAGCGGGGCGGCAGTGCCTGCACAACCTCAATTACTGGCATTTTGGTGACTATCTGGGCATCGGTGCCGGTGCGCACTCCAAGCTCACGCTACACGATCGCGTCTTGCGTCAAATGCGCCACAAACACCCCAAAGCTTATCTGGACAGCATCCGCAACGGCAATGCCATACAGGAGGCACATCAGGTGGAGGCCGTCAGCCTGCCCTTCGAGTTCATGATGAATGCGCTGCGCCTGGCGGATGGCTTTGCGCCATCACTCTTCGAATTGCGCACATCACAGCCGTTGACCGTCATCTTGCCGCAACTGAAAGCAGCAGCAGCGGAAGGGCTGCTCACACTCAGCCCGGAAAAAATTGCGCCGACCGCAAAGGGTCGGCGCTTCCTGAACGTGCTGCTAGAACGCTTCCTCTAACCCTGCCCGCAAACGGGTAGCCGAATCAGCGTGCAGCTTCGGCGACGAAAATTTCGACCCGGCGGTTTTTTGCCCGGCCTGCCGCACTGCCGTTATCCGCAATCGGCTCATGCGAACCGCGACCATCGATGGCGATACGGCTGGCCGCCACACCGCGTGAGGCCAGATAGTCCCGCGTCGATGCAGCACGATTCACCGACAAGGGATTGTTGACTGCATCGCTGCCGACGTTGTCGGTATGGCCGACAATACGCACCTGGGTGACGGGATTCTGGTTCAAGGTTGTGGCAAAACGGTCAAGTACGGCATGCAACGCAGGTTTCACGTCGTAGCGCCCTGAGTCGAAGGAAACATCACTGGGAATATCCAGCTTCAGCTCATTGTCTGCCGTTTGCGTGACGCCGATACCCGTACCGGCGGTTGCCTGCTCCATCGCCGCCTTCTGCTCCTGCATGTGCTTCGACCACAAATAGCCGCCCCCCGCCCCAAGTGCAGCACCAATGGCTGCACCCGTGGCGGCACTCTTGCCTTTGTTGCCGCCGGCCGTGACGCCACCAAGGAGAGCACCAGCCACTGCGCCGATGGCAGCGCCCGTGGTTGCGGTACGCTGGTTTTCATCCATGTTGGCGCAACCGGCCAGCAAACTGCCGGCAGCCAGCAGGGCGATCCCGCGTGAGGTCAGTGTATTCATGTCTATCTCCTTCCTTGTCAGGGTGGGCAATCAGCCGAAAAAACCACCCTTTTTGAGCATGCCCAAGCCTTGCGCCAGCAAATCACCGCCTTGCGGCAACTCGCCGTTGGGGGTCAGTTGATCAATCACCTGCGGCAGCAAGTCGGCCAGCCCACCGGAGGCGTTTTCCTGCGACGTACCCAATTGGGAAGCCAGTTGCCCCAGCAAATCACCACCCAGCACGTTTTGCAGCTGTTGACCGGAAATTGGCAGGTTTTGTCCGGTCGACACCCAGGAATTGACGATTTCACCCAGCCCGCCCTGTTGGAAGGACTGCACCAAACCGCCCAGTCCACCCGGCTGTTTGTTGATCAATTGCATGACGACGTCCAGCATCATGTTGTTGCCACCAGACTGATTTCCGGCAACGGCGCCGACGACTTGATCGAGAAGACCCATAGTGCTTTAACTCCTTGAGAGATGAGAGTTCATCGTAGCGGAGTGAGACAGCAGGGAATGTGAAAAATTGCGAATCAGCGCAAATCGCCGTCCACATAAAACCAGCGACCCTCGTCAAGCACAAAGCGGCTCAATTCATGCAGGCGATGGCCGCGACCTGCAATACGGTAACGCGCAACAAACTCAACGCTGGCGTGCGTGGCATCCAGCTGTTTGTGAGCACGTACTTCCAGCCCAAGCCATTTACTGTCGCCAGCCGCGAGGTCAAGATCTTCTGGCCGGGTACTGACATGCCAGGTCGCCCGCAGGTAATCATCCCGTTTCAAGACATAGGCTGCATAACGTGAACGCATCAAGGCTTCTGCGGTCGCCGCATTTTTCTCCCCGGCATGCAGTGGACCGCAGCAAGCGGCATACGGTGTGCCGCTGCCGCAGGGACAGAGATGGCTCAGCTTGCCCACGGCAAATCAGTGGCGCCGGTCGATGCAGAAAGCGGCGCGGCTTCTTCCTGCTCGCCACCCAGTGCCGCCACCAGTTGCGGCAGGAAGCGGGAAAGCTCTCCCGTCATCAGGGCAAAATCGGCGTCAAACTGTTCGTCGGCATGCTCGGCATTTTTCTCGGCCGCTTCCTTGAGCATATCCAGGAAGGCAAGGCGCTTGATTTCCAGCTTTTCCGTCAGCACGAAGGAAATGCGCTCGTCCCACGTCAGCGCAAGGCGGGTCGGCAACTTCCCGGCCACCAGATGGGCCTTGATTTGCTCGCCAATACCCTCGCCTTCCAGCGGATGGCGCACATAACGCACGGCCGCTTTTTCCTCGGCGACGGATTTCAGCTCGCAATCGCGGTCGACCGTAAAACCGGCAGGCGCCTCGCCACCCGCCAACCAGTCAGCCATCGCGGATTGGGGCGAGAGCTGGGTGTGCAAAGGTTTGAGCGGAAACTCGTCAAGGCAATGACGCAGGTGCTCGATCACTTCTTCCGCCTTGCCGGGGCTGCCGGCATCAACGATGAACCAGCCGTTTTGAGGATCGATCCAGACGAAGGTCTTACGCTTTTTGGTGAAGGCGCGCGGCATCAACTCCTCGGTGACGCGCTCCTTGATTTCCTTCATCTGCTTGCGGCCGGGGGCATAACCTTGTTGATCGGTGATCTGCTCGGCACGCTCCTGTGCCGTTTCGTTGATCACCGACGAAGGCAGCAGACGCTGCTCGACAGCCAGCGCAATCAGCCACTGGTGATTGTTGCTGTAGATCAGCGCGCCGTCCTTGCGTGGCGATACCCAGCCCCGCGATAGCGGCTGGTGGCTGGGGCAGCGCACAAAGGGGCCGCGCCCCAGTTGTTCGTCCAGTTTGGCGAGGTCAATCGACCAGGGGGCAGGCAAACGATAAATCTGGAGATTCTTGAACCACATGAAAAACGTCCTTGCTGCGCTCAGCGCTTCCTGAAAACGAGGTCCCAGACCCCATGACCGAGACGGATGCCGCGGTTCTCGAACTTGGTCAACGGCCGGTAATCCGGACGCGGCGCAAAACCGGCGAGGCCGGTAGCGGTATCGGCTTCCAGCGCCGCAGCCAATGCAGCGGTCGACGGGTTGGCGACGCTGTTTTCCAGACTGGCTTCTCGGCCCAGCACATCCAGCATTTGCAAGGCGTAATTTTCCCAGTCAGTTGCACAGTGGATGTAGCCACCGGGTTTCAGACGGGATGCCAGCAGGGCGACAAAAGCGGGCTGGATCAGTCTGCGCTTCTTGTGCCGTGTTTTGTGCCAAGGATCGGGAAAGAAAATATGGATGCCGTCCAGCGAGCCTTCAGACAGCATGTCGCGCACAACTTCAACGGCATCGTGGTTGCCAATGCGCAGGTTGGAAAGCTGCTTTTCGGCGATCAGCTTGCACAAGGCACCGATGCCGGGAATATGCACTTCCAAGCCGAAATAATCGTTTTCCGGATGAGCTTCGGCGATTTTTGCCGTGGTTTCGCCCATGCCACAGCCGATTTCCAGAATTTTTGGCGCATTTCGCCCGTAGACCGCAGGCAGATCAATGGCCAACGCTTGATACGGCAAGCCGATCTTCGGCATCATTTCGTCGAGATAGCGCTGCTGCGCATCGGACATGCGACCGGCACGACGAACAAAGCTCTTGATATGGCCGTGATCTTCACGACCTTCCTGATAGGCGCCGTCTTCGGCACCGTGAATCAAAGGCGTTTCGCTCATGAGCCGATCAATCCTGAAGTCGGCGACGAGGGGTCAGCCGAATAATATTTGCGGGCCATGCGACCGGCCAGGAAGGCCTCGCGCCCCGCCTCGATGCCCTTCTTCATGGCGCTGGCCATGA
>CALAGF010000037.1 GCA_937892345.1 uncultured Rhodocyclaceae bacterium
TGATCGGCGGCAATTTCATCACCGGTCAACCGATCGGCGTGCTTGATGGCATCGACATGCATTACGCGGGCAAGGTGCGCAAAGTGGATGGCGATGGCATCAACGCCCAGTTGGGGCTGGGCAATATTGTCCTGCTCAACTGCGAAGGCCCGTCTCCCACCGGGGAGATTTTCAACCTCCAGATGGAAGAGGTGGCTGAAGCGATTGCCGGCGCACTCAAGGCCGACAAACTGGTGTATCTCACCGATAGCCGGGGTGTGACCGATCAGGCTGGCGAACTGCTGGATGCCATGACCGCCGATGAAGCCTCGCAATTATTCCGCGATGCTGATTGGCTGACTACCGACATCAAGCGTTACCTGCCATGTGCCGTGCGTGCAAGCCGGGCCGGTGTCGGCCGCGTGCATTTGATCGGTTTTGCACAGGATGGCGCCCTGTTGCGAGAACTGTTCACCCACGATGGCGTGGGGACGGTGGTCACGCGGGAATCTCTTGAGAACATCCGCGAGGCAAAGCCCGACGACATTGCGGCACTGATTGCGCTGATCGAGCCGATGGAAGAAGAGGGCATTCTCGTGCATCGGCCGCGCGAACTGCTCGAACGGGAAATTGAACAATTCTCCATCATGTTGCACGACGGCATTATTGTCGGATGTGCTGCGCTTTACCCCCATTCGCCCGAAGAGGCCGAACTGGCCTGTCTGGCAGTGAATCCGGATCACCGTGAGTGGGGCTATGGCGAACAGTTGATGGAGCGGATTTTTCGCCGCGCCAAGAAAAACGGCATCAAGCGCTTGTTCGTTCTGACCACGCGCACCGAACACTGGTTTGTCGAGCGCGGTTTCAAGTTGGGTACGGTCGACGACCTGCCGGCAGGAAAAAAGGAAATGTACAACTACCAGCGGCGTTCGAAGGTGCTGTTCAAAACCTTATAATTCGCCGCATCAACCCCAAAGGAGAGTCGCATGGCAAGAATGGTCAATTGCATCAAGCTCGGACACGAGGCCGAAGGTCTGGATAATCCGCCTTATCCGGGCGCACTCGGTGCGCGCATTTTCGAAAGCGTGTCCAAGGAAGCCTGGCAACAATGGATCAAAATGCAGACGATGATCATCAATGAGAATCGTCTGAATCTGGTTGATGCCAAGCATCGCAAATACCTGTCCGAGCAGGTTGAAAAGCATTTCTTCGGCGATGGTGCAGACCAGGTGCAAGGCTATGTAGCCCCCAAGGCCTGAGTCACGAAATTGCCGAAAAAGCCCCGCCGAGTTGCGGGGCTTTTTGCATTTCATCCGGCATCAAGACAATTTGTCGAGCACGTAGATCGAAAGCAGCATACAAGCGAACGATATGCTGGCAGTGAACAGGCCTGCACGTTTGATCTGGTTGATCTGTTCTTCGATGAACTGTTCCATTTCGTCGAAAAGTGGTGGAAAGCTTGCAATGTCTTCTGGCTTGTACTGACGCATGCAGGACTCCGGAGTGAGGGTGGGTGCAAGTGATGTGAATCCGTATTCAAGGGTGTTGCTGCAACCGACTATGACCACTCAAGGTTTCAGTGATATGACGCAATCCCTGCTGTCATCGGCTGGTCACATGGCACTTCTAGTCTGCGAGCCTGTACAACATTTGCGAGCAATGAATGCAGCGCATTGGCTATGGTTTGCTGTTGGGGCGACTGGGGTTTCGTGGACTGTTCCGCTTGATTGCCCTGGCTTTTGGTTTGGCATTTCTGGCGATTGCACTGCCTTACCTGCAATTGCGCTGGAGTGCGCTATCCGCCGCCGAGGAAAGGCTGGGTCTGATGGAATCCACCCGCCAGGGAAGAGCGCTGCTTGAGGAGATAAGAGGCTTGCGACGCAGTTTCTTCTGGGGCGGAGCAGGTGATGCGGCGCAGGCTGAGCTTTGGGCTCAACGCCCGGCCCCCGAGACCTTGGCGGAGGTCAGGGAGATGGCTGCCCTCCTGAGTCTCACGCCCGAGGAGGGCGCTGGGCGCCAGCGGCTGGCGCATTTTGTTCATTTCGGAGAGGTCATCGAACAATACCGGCAGCGCGTGTATCCCGGTGCAACGGGGAGTGATGACCTGGCTGTGGTTTGGCATGGCGAGTTGCCGGTGCTGATTGAGGCGATTTCGCGCTTGCAGGTCCTGGCGGGCGTGGTTCAGCGCGAGGGCATGGCAGGGGATCGCTTGCGTGCCGCATTATCGGCTTCGCTCGCGGTCGCACTGCACGTGCAGGAGGGGCTTTTGCGGCGGCAGCAGGCGGCAGTCGGTGATCCGCGCTGGCAAGGGCTGTCCGAGGCGTTGTCGGAACTGGGGCAGGATTTGGCGTTGCTGCAAACCGTGGTCCAGGGGATGGCATTGAGCCAGACGGCGTATGGCGATGTCGAGCTGGCGGAGACGTTTGCTCGTCCGCTGGCGCGTGCGAATCTGGCGCTGAACCTGGCGGGTTCGGCGGTCGAGCAGCTTGCGCGCGAAGCGTTGCGTCAGGCCGAGCGGGATATGGCGGCAACCCTGTTAC